>JAEYQX010000253.1 GCA_023409795.1 Pseudomonadota bacterium | reverse complement strand
CTTCGGGTCACGCATTGGGGAGGGCCCGGCAGGAGGGCCCTTCGATGAAATCACGTCTTGCCGCCGTCAGTCTTGCGGCGCTTGTGGCGGCTGCCGCCACGCCGGTCCTGGCCCAGGCGGGCGACCCGGCCCTGCCTGTCACCCTGGCCCCCATTCCGGCAGCGCGTGACCTGGCCTATCCCGGCCCGATCGGCCTGTGGGTCGATGCCAGCGACACCGACCAGCGCATCGTAAGGGTGCGCCAGACCGTGCCGGTCGAGGCAGCCGGTCCGATGACCTTCTTCTATCCCCAGTGGATCCCCGGCAACCACGGCCCGGTCGGCCCGATCTCGCAGATCGCCAACCTGCAGTTCTCGGCCAATGGCCAGCGGCTCGAGTGGGTGCGCAACACCCTGCACCCCTGGTCCTACCAGATCACCGTGCCGGAGGGCGTCAGCCAGGTCGACGTCAGCTTCCAGTGGCTGACCCCGCTGGAAGGCTCGCAGGGGCGGGTCGTGATCACGCCCGAGATGCTGAACCACCAGTGGGAAAAGGCGGTCCTCTATCCCGCCGGCCACTACAGCCGCCAGATCACCTATCACCCCCACCTGAAGCTGCCGGAAGGCTGGTCCTATTCGGGCGCGCTGAAGGTCACCGGCCAGGCCGAAGGCTACCAGGTGCTGGAACCGATCAACCTGGAGCATCTGGCCGACAGCCCCGTCTTCGCCGGCCAGCATTTCGCCCGCTACGACCTTGACCCGAATGGCCGCTCGCCCGTCCATCTGAACGTGGTCGGCGACACGCCGGAAATGATCGTCATCAAGGACGCGCATCTGGCCCTGCACCGCAACCTGGTGCGCGAGGCAGACCTGCTGTTCGGGGCCCGCCATTTCGACCGCTACGACTTCCTGCTGGCCGTCACCGACAAGCTGGGCGGCATCGGGCTGGAGCACCAGCGGTCCAGCGAAAACAGCGTCGACACCAAATACTTTACCGACGCCAGCGCCACCATCGCCGACCGCGACCTGCTGGGCCACGAATACGTCCACAGCTGGAACGGCAAATGGCGTCGCCCTGCCGACCAGATGGTCGCCAATTTCAACGAGCCGCTGCAGAACTCCCTGCTGTGGGTCTATGAGGGCCAGACCCAGTACTGGGGCCTGATCCTGACGGCCCGCGCAGGGCTGATGTCCAGGGACGAGGCGCTGGGCGTGCTGGCCGCGACCGCTGCCAGCTTCCAGAACGCCCAGGGCCGCCAGTGGCGCGCCCTTCAGGACACCACCAACGACCCCATCATCCAGCAGCGCCGCCCCCAGCCGTGGCCCAGCGTCCAGCGCTCGGAAGACTATTACCGCGAAGGCTCCCTGGTCTGGCTGGATGCCGACACCCTGATCCGCGAAAAGACCAATGGCCGCAAATCGCTGGACGACTTCGCCAAGGCCTTCTTCGGTATCGAGGACGGCAATTGGGAAGCGAAGCCCTATAGCTTCGATGATGTGGTCGCGGCGCTGGACAGCGTGGTCGAACACGACTGGGCGACCTTCCTGCGCCAGCGCGTGGATGCCGTGGGTCCCGATGCCCCTGCCCCGCTGAACGGGCTCGAACAGGGCGGCTACCGCCTGGTGTTCAAGGACACGCTGAATCCCTACCAGTCGCTGCTGAACAAGGAGCTGAAGCGCAACGACTTCCTCTATTCGCTGGGCTTCCAGACCAATGCGTCCAACCGCATCACCTCGGTCGTGTGGAACAGCCCCGCCTTCCAGCAGGGCCTGACCGCCGGCTGGGAAGTGGTCGCCGTCAACGACCGCGCCGCCAGCAATGACGCCCTGAAGGACGCCATCACCGCAGCCCGGGACGGCGGCCCCGCCATCACCCTAATCGTCAAGCGCGACGACCAGTTCAAGACCGTGACCTTCGATTACCGCGGTGGCCTGCGCCATCCGCACCTGGAGCGGATTGAGGGCACGCCCGATCGGCTGGGCGACATCCTGTCACCGCGCCAGCGCAGCCAGAGCCGTCGATAAGAAACGCCAGGCAGAACCGAGCAAGCTATGAAACGACCCCTCTCCACCGCCGTCCTGGCCCTTCTCCTGAGCAGCGCCTGTGGGGCCGCCCTGGCCCATGGCACGGCCTCGCCCTGGACCGGGCCGCAGGCCCCGGTGGCCCCGACGCCGCAGAACACGCCCCTGGCCCTGCCCCGCGCTCTGCCGCCGATCCCGGCCCCGACCCAGGCCACCTATCCCGGCGTCATCCGCTATGAGGTCGATGCCACCGATGTGGAGCGCAAGATCGTCAATGTCCGCCAGACCATTCCGGTCAAGGCGGGCCCGCTGGTCCTGCTCTATCCCAAGTTCCTGCCGGGCAACCACGCGGCGACCGGTCCGATCCAGTTGCTGTCCGGCGTCACGGTGACCGGCAATGGCCAGCGGATCGAATGGCTGCGCGACACGGTCGATGCCTATGCCTTCCACGTCGAGGTGCCCCAGGGGGTCAGCGAGATCGTGGTCGAGTTCCAGTGGCTGACCCAGCCCGACAACTCGATCTGGCGGGTGGTCATGACGCCCGAGATGGTCAACCTGCAATGGGAGAAGGCCCTGCTCTATCCGGCGGGCTATCATTCGACCGGCATCACCTTCCTGCCGTCGATCCGGCTGCCGGAAGGCTGGAACTATGGCGTGGCCCTGGATACCGAGCGTTTCGAGGACGGTCTGGCGACGTTCAGTCCGGTGGACCTCTATACCCTGATCGACAGCCCCCTGTTCGGCGGGGCCCACTTCCAGCGCCATGAGATCGACCCCAAGGGCGACAGGGTCCACCTGAACATCGTGGCCGATGCCGAAAAGCACCTGAAGCCCACGCCGGAACAGCTGGCCTGGTTCGAGAACCTGATCACCCAGGGTGACCGCCTGTTCGGGGCCCGCCCCTATGACCGCTATGAGTTCCTGGTCGCCGCGACCTCGAAGATGGGCGGCATCGGGCTGGAGCATCACCGCTCGTCGGAAAACACCGTCCCGACCGACTTCTTCACCGACTGGGGCAAGAGCCTGGGCAGCGTCGGCCTGCTGCCGCACGAATACGTCCACACCTGGAACGGCAAGCGCAACCGCCCGGCGGACGAGCTGACGGCCAACCACAATGTGCCGACGCAGAACACCCTTCTGTGGGTCTATGAGGGCCAGACGGAATACTGGGGCGATGTCCTGACCGCCCGCTCGGGCCTGGCCCCCAAGGAAGACATCATCACCAGCTTTGCCGAGGTGGCGGCCTTCTATGCCAACCAGCCGGGCCGCCAGTGGCGTCCGCTGCAGGACACCAACAACCACAACCTGCTCGGCTATCGCACCAGCAATCCCTATTCGTCGTGGATGCGCGGGACCGGCGACTATTACCGCGAGGCCCTGCTGGTCTGGCTGGATGCCGACACCCTGATCCGCGAGGCGACGAACGAGCGCAAGTCGCTGGATGACTTTGCCAAGGCCTTCTTCGGCGGGGATGAGGGCTCCTATATCCCGCGCGGCTATGTCTTCGAGGATGTTGTGGCAGCCCTGAATGCCGTCCATCCGCACGACTGGGCCAGCTTCCTGCGGACGCGCCTGGATGCCGCCGGACCGGATGCGCGGGCCCCGCTGGACGGCCTGGAGCGGGCTGGCTGGCGGCTGACCTATACGGACGAGCTGACCGCGGCCGAGAAGAAGATCCAGAGCGGCTGGGCCCGGGACTTCCAGTATTCCCTGGGCTTTACCCTGTCCTCGTCGAACAGGCTGACCGGCATTCGCTGGGGCGGCCTGGCCTTCGAGAGCAACATCGGCCCGGGCTGGGAGCTTGTCGCCGTCAACGACACCGCCGCCAGCGCCGACAAGCTGCGCGAGGCGGTCACCGCCAACAGGGATGGCTCGGCCCCGATCAAGCTGCTGCTCAAGCGCGGGGACGAGTTCCGAACGGTCCAGTTCGACTATACCGGCGGCATGCGCCACCCGCGCCTGGAACGCATCGAGGGTACCCGCGACCGCCTGAGCGAAATCCTCAGCCCGCGCCGTCGCTGAGCGGCCGCCCAAACCATGAAAGCCCGCCGGACCTCCCGGCGGGCTTTTTTCGTGCGCCCTTGGGGCAAAAGAAAAGGGCCAGGGGTTGCCCCCTGGCCCAATCCCTAAAGCTGTCTGCGACGAGGTCGCAGGCCAGATCAGAAATCTTACTTGATTTCGACCTTGGCACCGGCTTCTTCGAGCTTCTTCTTCAGCTCTTCAGCGGCTTGCTTCGAGACGTTCTCGACGACCGGCTGCGGAGCGCCTTCGACCAGGTCCTTCGCTTCCTTCAGACCCAGGTCGGTGCGGACGCCGCGGACTTCCTTGATGACGTTGATCTTCTTGTCGCCGCCGTCAACCAGGACAACGGTGAACTCGGTTTGCTCTTCGCCAGCCGGAGCGGCTTCAGCAGCGCCACCGGCAACGGCAGCAACGGCAACCGGAGCAGCGGCCGAAACGCCCCACTTTTCTTCCAGCAGCTTCGACAGTTCAGCGGCTTCCAGGACGGTCAGAGCCGAGAGTTCTTCAACGATCTTGGCGAGGTCAGCCATTTTGATCTTCCTTCGGTAGGATTGGGATTAGAGAGATATGCAGAGAGGACGGGTCTTAGGCGGCGTCTTTGGTCGCGTAGGCGTTGAAGACGCGAGCCAACTGGCCAGCCGGGGCTTGCAGCACGCCAGCAACCTTGGTCGCCGGGGCTTGCAGCAGGCCGATGAGCTTGCCGCGCAGTTGGTCCAGCGACGGCAGCTTGGACAGGGCTTCGATACCCTTGGCGTCCAGAACCTTGTCGCCCATGAAGCCACCAACGATAACGAAACGGTTGTTATCCTTGGCGAAGTCAGCCGAGACCTTGGCAGCGGTGACCGGGTCAGCAGCATAGGCGATACCCACGGGGCCCTTGAACAGGCTGTGGTATTCGCTGCCTTCCTCGACGCCCAGCGCCTTGAGCGCCAGACGGTTCTTCACCACCTTGAACGCGGCACCTTCTTTACGAAGGCGACCACGCAGGTCTTCCATCTCCGCAACGGTCAGACCCATGTTGTGGGTCACGACCACGGCGCCCGCGTCGGCGAAAACGCTCTTCAGCGATTCGATCGACTCGGCTTTTTGTGCGCGGTCCATTGCGGTCTCCAGTTCGGTATTCGCCGCCGGGCTTATTCCCGACGACGGATTTGGCCAATACGCCGCGCGTTTCCGCACGGAGCACAGGCCGGTAGATTGTCCGAAGGAAGCGTGCCCCATCCGGCCCACAGGGCTGGATCAAGGTCTTTGCATCCCCATCTCCCCTCGGTACCGGAAAGGCTATTCCGGCGATTACGGCCCAGGTGACCCCCAGGCCCCGAAGTTCTCGGACAGGATCTGCCGGAATCGAGATCCCGGCGAGAAGTGGTTCTCTATATACGAGGTCCGGGGAAAATCAACTGCGTCCGCGCTTGTTTGAGGGCGGGACCTTGCCGCCCTCCTCGCCGCAGTCGAACTGGTTGCAATAGCTGGCGAGAAGGTCCGTCAGAAAGCCGGTCTGGAACTGGCCGAGGATGAGGGCAAGCTCACCGCCCATCTCGAACTCCTTGCGAGCGATGGTGCGCCCGACGGGGCTTTCGTACAGCTCGGCCAAGGCCTGCAACTCCTCGACCGAGAATTGCTCTGCAAAAAGCGTTTCCAGCGACTGGCCCATGATCTGGCCATGCTCGATCAGCAGGTCCGTGGCGGCCTTGCGCATCCAGGCGATCTCGGCGGGCGGGGCATCGACCAGCAGAGCGACCTCGCGTTCGACGTCCTGGCGCACGTGCTTTTCCAGGTCCGCCATCTTGATCGTCATGACGCGGCGCGCCAGGGCACGGCGACCATCGGCGTCATCGGCGACCACCACGACCGGCGGGGTCGACGACCCGGCAACCGGCGCTGCCGCCTCCTGGGCCAGGGCCGGGGTTGATGCCCCCAGCAGAAGGGCACCCAGCATGACGCTCCGAAAGACGCCCAACATGACAACCCCTCCCAAACCGACCCACGATATTTAACCCTGGGTTGATAGGACCACAAGCCCGTCAGTGCGGGGGATGAAAACCCCGGATCAGGGCCGACAGCTCCGGCTCCTGGACGGCACGGGCCGCCTCGGCCTGGGGCATCCAGCGACGCTGCCGCTGCTGGTCCTCGGGCCAGGCCCCCAGCTGGATCAGTACCTCCAGCGGGAAGGTCGCCACCAGGCAGGACTGCGTCTCGCCCGACTTCAACCGCTTCTCATAGCGGAAGCGGCCGATCTCGCGCGCGCCCGTCTCGCCCTGCACGCCGGCCTCCTCATAGGCTTCCTGGGCGGCGGCCTGGTCATCGGACTTGCCGGTCATGGGCCAGCCCTTGGGGATGACCCAGCGGCGCGTCTCGCGCGAGGTGATCAGCAGGATCTCGACCCCGGTTTCGGCCCGGCGCCACGGCAGGGCCGCGACCTGCATCACCTCGCCCGGCTTCAGGCCATGACGGATCGCGCTCATGCCCCTGCCTCGGGCGAGGTCGGACGGATGGGCGAGACGGACAGCAGAGTCATGAAGGGCGTGGCCAAGGCAGACGTGGGCGGAAGGATATTCATGGAGGCGACCCCATGAAGGTCGAGCGCGAGGCGCGACAGGGGCACAGGGCACCTAAGGCATGATCCCGTAACGCGCACAACTATCCTTTCGCCCTAGCCCCGGCTCAGAAAGATTTGCGCGGACCTGTTGCAGGAGCCGGCATTATCCCTCCGAATACGGACATAAGAGTGACATTCGCCTTCCCGCTCGGCAAGCGGTGGCCTGCCTCGTCGCCGGGACAAGCGCATTGACGGCGAAGGCGATTGGTCAGATTACAGGCCTGTCACGATTATGTTCAAAACGAGGCGCGCTTGTCTCAGGCTCCATCCCCGCAAGAAGACCTGCTGATCCGGGCGGGCCAGGCCCTGGCGCGGCGCGATCCCCAACAGGCCCTTGTCCTTCTGGACCAGGCCGACCGCCATGGCCGCACTCACAATGGCACCCTGAACCGGGCCGTGGCCCTGCGGCTGCTGGGCGACTTCCATGCCGCCCTGAAGGTCCTGGACGACGCCTTGGACATGCGTCCCTATGATTTCACGGCCCTGCTCGCCAAGGGGGCCATGCTGGAGAAGATCAAGCGGCCCAAGTCCGCCGTGGCCGTCTATCGCTCTGCGCTGAAGATCGCCCCGCCGCGCGATCGCTGTCCCCCGGCGGTCCTTGGCCAGCTCGACTATGCCCAGCGCATGGTGGACCAGTATGCGCGCGAACTGACCGACTTCATGCAGCAGCGGGTCGAGGCCCTGCGCGGCAATGTCTCGGCAGAGGCGCTGGAACGCTTCGACGAGGGCCTGGGCATCTATGCCGGGACCCTGCGTCCCCCGGTGCAGGAGCCCTTGCTGCTGAACTATCCCCGCCTGCCCGCCATCCCCTTCTATGACCGCAGGCTTTTCCCGTGGCTGGAGGAACTGGAGGCTGCGACGCCCGTCATCCAGGAGGAGCTGAACAAGCTGCTGGCCAGCAACCTGGATGATTTCGCCCCCTATATCGCCTATCCCAAGGGCTCCCCGGTCAACCAGTGGGGCGAGCTGAACCATTCCAGGCGCTGGAGCTCGCTGTTCCTGTGGAAGGACGGACAAAGGCAGGACCGCATCTGCGAGCTGTGCCCGCGCACCGCGGACATCCTGTCCGGCCTGCCCATGGCCGATCAGGAAGGCTTTGCCCCGACTGCCATGTTCTCGGCCCTGCAGGCCCGGACCCATATTCCGCCGCACACCGGCTCGTCCAATGTGCGCCTGCTGACCCACCTGCCGCTGATCCTGCCCGGTCCGGCGCGCTTCCGCGTCGGCAACAGCACCCGTGACTGGGAGATGGGCAAGGCATGGGTCTTTGACGACACCATCGAGCATGAGGCCTGGAACGATGCCGATGAGCTGCGGGTCATCCTGATCTTCGACATCTGGAACCCCTTCCTCGACGACGCCGAGAAGGTGCTGATTACCGAGATGATGAAGGCCCAGCGCGACTTCATGGCCAGCTAGAGTCCGGCCCTTCGCGCTCCCCGCAAAAGAAAACGGCCCCGCAGATCGCTCTGCGGGGCCGTCTTATTAGTCACTCAAGCCGTGGCTCAGGCGCCCAGCGAAGCCGGGTCGATCTTGATGCCCGGGCCCATCGTCGACGACAGGCTGATGCGCTTCACATAGGCGCCCTTGGCGCC
>JAEYQX010000214.1 GCA_023409795.1 Pseudomonadota bacterium | reverse complement strand
GCGGGGGAGGATAAGGTGGTGTCGCTCCAATCCGTCACCCTCCGGCTCGACCGGAGGCCACGCCGGACCCACGCGCTTGCCGTCGTGCGGGGTGGGGCCGGGCACAAAAAAGCCGCCGGGGTTTCCCTCGGCGGCTTTTCTGTATCGGGCTTAGTCTGCCCTAGGCGTTGTGTTCGACACCGTCGCGGATGCGCTTCAGGTCGGGGGCCAGGGCTTCGTCGGTCAGCATGGCGATGGCTTCCTCGACCGTGACGATCGTCTGGGCCTGCGAGCCGAGGCGGCGGATGGCGACCTTGCCTTCTTCGGCTTCCTTGCGGCCGACGACGGCGATGACCGGCACCTTGTTCACCGAGTGCTCGCGGATCTTGTAGTTGATCTTCTCGTTGCGCAGGTCGATCTCGGTGCGCAGGCCAGCGGCCTTGAACCTGGCGAGAACTTCTTCGGCATAGCCGTCAGCGTCAGAGGTGATGGTGGTCACCACAGCCTGCGTCGGGGCCAGCCACAGCGGGAAGGCACCGGCGTAGTTTTCGATCATGATGCCGATGAAGCGCTCGAACGAGCCGAGGATCGCGCGGTGCAGCATGACCGGACGGTGCTTCTGGCCGTCTTCGGCGATGTAGGTCGCGTCCAGACGTTCCGGCAGGACATAGTCCAGCTGGATGGTGCCGCAGGTCCATTCACGGCCGATGGCGTCCTTGACGATGAAGTCCAGCTTGGGCGCGTAAAAGGCACCGTCGCCCTCGGTCACGACCGGCTCGGTGCCAGCGGCGCGCGACGCCTCCAGCATCTGGGCTTCGGCCTTGTCCCAGAATTCCTCGGTGCCGGCACGCAGCTCCGGACGGGTGCCGAGCGAGATGTATTTGGTTTCCATGCCGAGGTCGGCGTGGACCGAGCGGGCCAGCTTGATGAAGTTGGCCGTCTCTTCGACGATCTGGTCTTCGCGGCAGAAGATGTGGGCGTCGTCTTGCGTAAAGCCGCGCACGCGCATCAGGCCGTGCAGCGAGCCCGACGGCTCATAGCGGTGGCAGGCACCGAACTCGGCCATACGCAGCGGCAGTTCGCGGTACGAACGCTGGCCCTGGTCGAAGATCTGCACGTGGCCCGGGCAGTTCATCGGCTTCAGCGACAGGGTTTCACCCTCGACCGTCTCGCAGACGAACATGTTGGCGCGGTATTTGTCCCAGTGGCCCGAGGCTTCCCAGAATTTGCGGTCCAGAACCTGCGGGGTCTTCACCTCGACATAGCCTGCGGCGTCCAGGCGACGGCGCATATAGGCTTCGAGTACACGCCACAGCACCCAGCCCTTCGGGTGCCAGAAGACCATGCCGCGGCCTTCTTCCTGCATATGGAAGAGCTCCATCGAGCGGCCCAGCTTGCGGTGGTCGCGCTTCTCGGCTTCCTCGATGCGTTGCAGATAGGCGTCGAGGTCTTCCTTGGTGGCCCATGCGGTGCCGTAGATGCGCTGCAGCTGGGCCTTGGTGGAGTCACCGCGCCAGTAGGCACCGGCCAGCTTGGTCAGCTTGAAGGCCTTGCCCACGAACTTGGTCGAGGGGAAGTGCGGACCACGGCACAGGTCGGCCCACTCGCCCTGCTTGTAGACGGTGATGGTTTCGCTTTCAGGCAGGTCGCGGATCAGTTCGGCCTTGTAGGCTTCGCCGATGCCTTCGAAATGGGCGATGGCTTCGTTGCGGTCCCAGACCACACGTTCCAGCCTGGCACCGCGGTCGATGATCTCGGCCATCTTCTTCTCGATCTTCGGAAAGTCGTCGGTCGAGAAGGGCTCGTCGCGGGCGAAGTCGTAATAGAAGCCGTCCTCGATCGACGGGCCGATGGTGACCTGAGTCCCGGGGAACAGCTCCTGAACCGCCTGCGCCAGCACGTGGGCGGCGTCGTGACGGATGGTTTCCAGCGCCTCGGGATCGTCGCGCATCAGCAGGCGGAAATCGCCGTCGCCGTCGATCACGCGGTGCAGGTCGCGCTGCTCGCCGTTCCAGACGACAAGCGCCGCCTTCTTGGCCAGGGACGGGGAGATGGCGGCGGCGACGTCAAAGCCCGTCGAGCCTTCGGGATATTGTCGGACGGCACCGTCGGGGAAGGTCAGATTGATCATGTGTCGGTCTTTTTAGGCGGGACGGGGTCGTAGCCCGACCCCCCGAAGGGATGGCATTTACAGAGACGGCGCACGGTGAGCCAGCCCCCACGGATCGGTCCATGCTCGATCATGGCGTCGCGTCCATAGTCCGAACAGGTCGGCAGGAAGCGGCACTGCTGGCCGATCAGGGGAGACAGCGTGACCTTGTAGCCTCGGTGGGCCAGTCGCACGCCGCGTTCATAGAGAGACATTTGTCCCTTCGCCGGGGGCTCTGTTTCAGGTGTGGCCTGCTTATCCCCCTTCATGCCGGGGGGATCAACCGGTCCAGCCTGTCAGGCCGCACCGGCGAGGCGAGTTCGGGTATCGCTGTGGTGCTTTTCCAACGCCTGGCGCGCGGCCTCCAGCGCGGCCTCCAGCGCCACCATGGTCGAGGCGTGGCGGGCCGGGTAGTCGGCGACCTGTTTGAGGATGCGCAGGCCCTCAAAGCGTCCGGCCGGGCCCTCGCCGCCCGATTTCAGCATGGCCAGCATGGCCTCGCGCGCCTCGGCCAGCTCTGACACGTTGGCCCCGATGATGGTCTCGCCGATGACGCCGGCGGCGGCCTGGCCCAGGGCGCAGGCCTTGACCGACTGAGCGAAGTCGCGAATGCGCCCCTGGTCGTCCAGGCTGACATCGACGATCGCCCGTGACCCGCACAGCTTGGCCACCCGCTCGGCCGTGCCCTCGGGCTGCTCCAGCCGACCACTGTGCGGCAGGTTCGCCGCCAGCGACAGGATGCGGGCGCTGTAAAGATCGTCGATCATGACCGCAAAAATAGGCGCTTGGCCGCGCAAATGCCAGACGTGTCGGGGGTTGTGCCTGCGATGGACGCATCCTCTCCCCCGCAGGCGGGGGAGGATGAGGGCTCGGTCAGCCCTCGGGCCAGGTGCGGGGGGTGGCGGGGGTGGCCATGCGGGTGGCGAGCCAGCGCAGGTTGGCGTCGGCGACCTCGGGGGGCTGGTCGCGGCGCAGGATCTGCTCGGTCTCGGCCAGCTTGCCCTGCAGGCCCAGGACCAGGGCCAGGTTCTGGCGGACCTTGAGGCTGGCACCGGGCTGGGCGGCGGCGCGGCGCAGCAGGGGCTCGGCGGAGGCGGCGTCGCCACTGGCCATGTGGGCCATGGCCGCATTGGTCAGGATGTCGGGATTGTCGGGCGACAGGCGCAGCCCCTCGGCCCAGGCAGCCTGGGCGT
Organism: Pseudomonadota bacterium; assembly: GCA_023409795.1. GTDB lineage: Bacteria > Pseudomonadota > Alphaproteobacteria > Caulobacterales > Caulobacteraceae > Brevundimonas. The sequence goes on along the minus strand of JAEYQX010000214.1, from coordinate 2,103 downwards.
CGCCGGCGCGGCGCACCTGCTGGTAGGCCACGCCCAGCAGGGACAGGGGCCGCCAGTCGCGCGGCTGGAGCTGGCGCGCCTGCTCCAGGGCGGCGATGCCATAGAAGGCCTGGCCCCGGGCGATGTGGGCCCGGCCGACCTCCAGCATGGCCTCGACATTCTCCGGCTGCAGGGTCAGCACCGCCTGGGCCGTCTGGGCCGCCTGGTCATACTGGCCCAGCTCGCGCAGGGCCTGGGCCAGCTTGACGCCGGCCACCGGGTCCATCGGATTGACCTGCTGCTCATGGCCCCAGAACATCGAGCGGGTCAGGGCATCGGCGCGGTCATAGCCGGCGCGGGTCGCAGCATCGGCGGGCCGGGTCGCATCAGGCCCCTCCTGGGCCCGGACAGGTCCACCCAGGACGATTAGGCCCAGCCCCAGGCTTGCAGCGGCGGCGATGAAGCGCGACATGATCAGATACCCCGAAGGTTTCGGCGAACACCGTCGCCGCCTTCGGTCAAGGTTTGGTTAATCGGCGTTAAAGCGCCTGAAAGGCATATCCATGTCCCCGGTCTCTCCCGAGCTTCTGATCCCGACCTCTGACAGCGCCCGCCCGGTGCGCCTGGTCAGGGCGGGGCAGGCGCTGGACGGCGGCACCGCCGCCTGGGCCGAGGCCAATGGCTTTACCGGCAAGGCGGGGCAACTGCTGCTGGTCGCCGACAGCGAAGGCGCGGTGGCCGAGGCCCTGTTCGGCATCGGCGACGCCCTTGATCCCTTCTCGGTGCGCGGCCTGGCCCCGCGCCTGCCCTCCGGCGACTGGCGGCTGGAAGGGGTCGAGGGCGATGCCGCCCGCCAGGCCGCCCTGGCCTTTGCCCTGGGGGGCTATGTCTTTGACCGCTACAAGGCCCGGCCTGAAAAGGCCCCGGCCCGGCTGGTCGTGGGCGACGGGGTCGACCTGGACGAGCCCCTGAACATCGCCGCTGCCGCCCGGCTGGCCCGCGAGATGGTGGACACCCCGGCCCAGGACATGGGGCCGCTGCAGCTGGAGACCATCGCCCGCGAGATCGCCGAGGCCGCCGGGGCCAGCCTGCGCGTCACGACCGGCGACCAGCTGCTGGAGGACAACTATCCGGCGGTCCATGCCGTCGGCCGCGCCGCCACGCCCCAGCGGGCCCCGCGCGTGCTGGAGATCGGCTGGAAGCTGGACCGCACTGACCTGCCCCTGGTGGCCCTGGTCGGCAAGGGGGTGGTGTTCGACACCGGCGGCCTGGACCTGAAGCCGGCGGCGGGGATGCGCAACATGAAGAAGGACATGGGCGGCTCGGCCCATGCCCTGGCCCTGGGCCGGCTGGTCATGCAGGCCGACCTGCCGGTGCGGCTGGTGGTGCTGGTGGCGGCGGTCGAGAACGCCGTCTCGGGCGATGCCTTCCGTCCGGGCGACATCCTGGACAGCCGCAAGGGCCTGACCATCGAGGTCGGCAATACCGATGCCGAAGGGCGGCTGATCCTGGCCGACATCCTGACCCGGGCGGGCGAGCACCAGCCGGACCTGACGCTGGACTTTGCCACCCTGACCGGGGCGGCGCGCATCGCGCTGGGGCCGCAGTTGCCGCCCCTCTATACGGATGATGATGACCTGGCCGACGGTATCCTGAAGGCGGGCCAGGCCGTGGGCGACCCCCTGTGGCGGATGCCGCTGTGGCCCGGCTATGCACCGGCCCTGGACAGCGAGATCGCCGATGTCCGCAATGATTCCGCCGCCTGGGCCCAGGCCGGGTCGGTGACCGCCGCCCTGTTCCTGCAGAAGTTCGCGCCGACCACGGGATCGTGGGCGCACATGGACATCTTTGCCTGGAACCCGCGCGCCCGTCCCGGCCATCCCGAGGGGGCCGAATGCCAGGCCATCCGCGCCTGTTACGATTATTTGAAATCGCGCTTTGGCAAATAGGGGGCCGTTAACGCCCGGTTTGGCTTCGGCTCCTAGAATGGTCCCCTGTTCGCATCCTGGCGACATGCCGTTCGAGTAACCGATTGTCCGATCTTCTGGCCCTTCTGCCGCCTGGACCGCCTCTGATCCTTCAGGATGCAGGGCGGACGGTGCTGGCCGAGCAGGCCCTGGAGGG
>JAEYQX010000131.1 GCA_023409795.1 Pseudomonadota bacterium | reverse complement strand
CGGTAACCTTCTCGCCGTGACCGCCCGAGGCGGTGCAGTAGAACTCGAAGTCCGGCACCGGGCGCAGGTCGCTGAGCGGGGCGGGCTTGGGCCCGCGCGCCGCGTGGCCCTCGGGATAGACGCCGATGGTCGAGGCCTGGACCGCGCCCCAGCGGGCGTTGTTGCACAGGATGGTCAGCAGCGGCACCTCGTGCATGGCGATCGCCTGGTGGCACGAGGCCGGGTTGCCGAACAGGTAGGCCCCGTCGCCCAGGGTGCAGACCACGGTCTTGTCCGGCGCGGCCAGGGCGGCACCGACCGCAGCGGGCATCCCCCAGCCCAGGCCCGCCGCGGGCGAGTGCATGAAGAAGCTGCCCGCCGTGGGCGCGTCATAGATCTCGCGGTCGACCCAGTATTCGTTGACGACGATGACGTCCTGGTCCAGCGCCTCGTTCAGGCAGTGGTTGAGCCAGTCCTTGGTCATGCGCGGCTCGGCCAGCAGCGGGGCCAGGCGCTTGGCGCGGCGCTCGGTGCGGGCCGCGGCCAGGCGGGTCGCGTTCTGGCTGCGGGCCTGGTTGGCGGCCTCGGTGCTGATCGCTTCCAGGGCCGTGTGCAGGGCAGGCAGGAGCTTGCCCGCCGAGGCGGTGATGAAGGTTTCGCCGCGGAAGCTGCGGATCGGATAGTCGCGGAACAGGGGATCGACGCCCACGTGGACGATGCGCGTCTCCTCGCGCGGCTCGCGCGTGCCCGGCAGCCACGGCACCTCGCTTTCCAGGCAGATCAGCAGGTCCGCATCGCCCAGGTAGGGATGGACCGACTGGCCCAGATGATAGGGGTGGTCCGACGGGGCGCAGACATAGCGCGACTTGGCCTCGACGATGCCGATGCCGAACCGCTCGGCCAGGGCCGCCAGCGGCGCGACGGTCGAGGCATCGCGGCCCGAGCCCGAGGTGACGATGATCGGGCAGCGGGCCTGCTCGATCAGTTGGGCCAGGGCCTGGACATCGGCCGGGTCGGCGGCGGGGGTTGCGGGCACGGCAGGGGGCTGGCTGACGACCGGGGCGGGCGGCGTCTGTTCGGCCAGGACCTCGCGCGGCAGGGTCAGGTAGACCGGGCCGGCCGGGGCTGCCTGCGACAGGGCCAGGCCGCGATCCAGGACCTCGTCCATGTTCAGGCCGCTGCGCAGCTCATAGTCCCACTTGACCAGCTCGCGGACCATGCCCGCCTGGTCATACATCTCCTGGGCCCAGTGGATGGCACCGCTGCGGGCTCCCAGCGGGCCCTTTTCATAAAGCGGGGTGCGACCGGCCATGAACAGCATGGGGATCTCATCGCGGCGGGCGTTCATCACGCCGCACACCGCATTGGCCGCACCGACGCTGACGTGGACCATCACCGCCTGAACCTTGCCGGTCACCATGGTGTAGCCGTGGGCCATGCCAACGACCAGGTTCTCATGGGTGCCGATGATCGGCTCGGGGAAGTCCAGGCCCGACAGGTGCTGGCGGGCATAGGCCTCGGCGATCGGGGCCGAGTCGGTGCCGCTGTTGATAAACAGGTAGTCGACACCCTTCTGCTTCAGCGTGGCCAGGAAGGTCTCGCCAACCGCTTCTGACAGGGGGGCGGTGGCCGAGGCGGGGTCGGTCTGTTCGACGGTTTGGCTGCTCATGTGATGAACTCCTGGGGCGCTGTCCGCTTATAGTTGGCGCAAATATGCGCAGACGTCTGATCTAACGCAAAGGGATTCGTCAGGCGCGGCTGATTTGTCGGTTCATCGTGTCCGATTTCAGCGGCGATCTCAAACCCCTTACGTCGCGGCGTCCTGCAATTCCTGAGTTTCAGGGCCAGTCCCGTTGTTGTGATGGACCCTTTCCACTTCGGGCTTGCCTAAGGCCATTCGACGGATATACAGACGTCTGCATATTGTGATCGCGTCCGCAGAAGGCGCGGTGTCTTTTGGAGGGAAGGCCATGATCATCGACTGCCACGGGCACGTCAGCGCACCCGCAGAGCTGTGGGCCTACAAGGCATCGGTGCTGTCGCATCGCGGGTCGCATGGTCGCGGCGGGGTGCGGGTCACCGACGATGACATCCGCCGGGCGGTGAACAAGAAGGAGATGGCCCCCTGCGGTCACCTGGAAATGCTCGAGCGTCACGGCACGGACATGCAGCTGATCTCGCCGCGCCCCTTCCAGATGATGTCCAGCTTCGAGCCGGGCCGGGTGGTTCACTGGTTCGTGGAAGAGTGCAACACCATCATCCACCGCCAGACCCAGCTGTTCCCGGACAAGTTCATCGGCGTCGGCGGCCTGCCCCAGGTCGCGGGCGAGCCGATCGAGAACACCTTCCCCGAGCTGGAACGCTGCATCAAGGAGCTGGGCTTCAAGGGCGTCCTGCTGAACCCGGACCCCTATGAGAACACCCGCACCGACGGGCCGGGCCTGGGCGACCGCTACTGGTATCCGCTCTATGAAAAGCTGTGCGAGCTGGGCGTTCCGGCCCACATCCACGCCACCGGCTCGCGCTCGGACCGCTCGCCCTACAGCCTGCACTTCATCAATGAGGAGACGATCGCGGTCTATAACCTGGTCAACTCGGACGTCCTGGACGACTTCCCCGAGCTGAAGATCGTGGTCAGTCACGGCGGCGGGGCCATCCCATACCAGCTGGGCCGCTTCCAGGCGGGCTCCATCGTGCCGGGCATGAAGCGCACCTTCGAGGAGGGGATGCGCCGGCTCTACTACGACACCGTCCTCTATACCGAGGGGGCCCTGCGCCTGCTGATCGAGACGGTGGGCGTGGACCAGTGCCTGTTCGGCTCTGAATGCCCGGGCGTCGGCTCCAAGGTCCCGCCGGGCCACGAGCACACCCTGGACCACATCGCCCCGACCATCGCCAAGTTCGATTTCCTCAGCGACGGGGACAAGAAGAAGATCTTCGAGGACAACGCCCGGCGCGTCTTCAACCTCGACGTCTAGGCCCGCGCAACCAAAGGGAGGGAGCCGTCATGGCCGAGATTGTTCTGGGAATGTGGACCACCCACGGTCCGACCCTGTCGACGACACCAGAGGAATGGCTGCTGCGCCTGCCGGCCGACCACGCCCGCAAGGACCACCCCTTCCGGGGGCAGACCTATGACTTCGACAGCCTGGTCGCCCTGCGCCGGGACGAGAACCTGGGCGAGAAGGCCTCGCTGGAGGAGCGCACGGCCCGTCACGGGGCCTGCCGCGCCGCCATCGACAAGATGGCCGACCTCTATGAGGCGGCCCGGATCGACGTGGCCGTCATCTTCGGCAACGACCAGAGCGAGCTGTTCCTGGACGACATCCTGCCGGCCCTGACGGTCTTCAACGGCCCGACCATCTGGAACGAGCCGGCGTCCGAGGAACAGGCGGCCAAGATGGCCCCCGGCATCCATGCCGCCGAGTGGGGGCATAACCCGCCGGTGCGCACCGACTATCCGGGCCATCCCGAGCTGGCCAACCGCATCATCCGCCAGGCCATGAGCGACAGCTTCGACGTCGCCCGCTCGGCCCGCCTGCCCGAGCATCCGGGCCACTGGAACAGCGGCATCGGCCACGCCTTCGGCTTCATCTATCGCCAGATCATGCGCGACAGGGTGGTGGCCAATGTGCCCCTGATCGCCAACACCTTCTTCCCGCCCAACCAGCCGACGGCGCGGCGGATGTTCGAGTTCGGCCGCTCGGTCGGCCGCGCCATCAAGGCCTGGGACACCGATGCCCGCATCGCCGTCTTCGGCTCGGGCGGCATGAGCCACTTCGTCATCGACGAGGACTTCGACCGCTCGATCATCGACGCCATCGAGGCGCGCGACGGCGAGTTCCTCTGCGCCATCGGCGAGGAATGGTTCCAGTCGGGCACCTCGGAACTGAAGAACTGGATCGCGGCGGCAGGCTGCCTATTCGAGACCGAGCTTAGCGGCGGACTGGTCGACTACGTCCCCTGCTACCGCTCCGAGGCGGGCACGGGCACGGCCAACGGCTTCGTCGCCTGGACCAAGAAGGACTGATCATGAGTAAAGCCATTTCTGAGCGCCTGGCGCGTTTGGATGCCTGTGCCGTCTCGGATGCCCTGGACCAGCTGGGCCTGCCGGCCTCGGTGACGGGCCTCAAGCCCCTGTCGGTGCGCCAGCGCATCTCGGGCCAGGTGACCACCGTGCGCCTGGCGGCGGGCAAGCCGCCCGCAGACGCGGCCCCGCGCCACCTTTGCACCACCGCCATCGACACCTCGCAGGCCGGGGCCGTCATCGTGGTGGAAC
>JAEYQX010000192.1 GCA_023409795.1 Pseudomonadota bacterium | reverse complement strand
GTCCCGGAAGGGGCCGCTCTTTTTTGTGCCCTGAACCTGTGTGCTGACATCGAAATGCGGCTCGGACATTGAACCGGGAGGGCACAGGCCCTATCTGGCCCCGTTCTGCTTCTCCTGTTCGGAACCCCTGTTCATGACCCTGCCGATTCCTGCCGAATGGTCGCCGCACCGCGCGATGTGGGTGGGCTGGCCGAGCCACCCGGAGCTGTGGTTCGAGTACTTCGATCAGGCCCAGTCCGAGGTCGAGGCCCTGGTGCGGGCCCTCGCAGGGCCGGGCAAGGAGAACGTCAAGCTGATGGTCGGCAATGACGAGGCTCTGCCCGCTGCCCGCGCCCGCTTTGAAGGCGTCAACGGCGTTGAGGTCGTGGCCGCCCGCTTTGGCGACATCTGGCTGCGCGACACCGGCCCGATCTTCAGCAAGGGCTCGGCCGTGGCCAATGCCTTCGGCTTCAACGGCTGGGGCGAGAAGTTCGTCTATACCCACGACGACGAGGTCGCCGACCAGATCGCCGCCATCGCCAATGCCCCGGTCACCCGCCACGACTTCATCCTGGAAGGCGGGGCCCTGGACCATGATGGCGAAGGGACGGTCCTGACCACCGGCCAGTGCCTGCTGAACAAGAACCGCAACACCGGCTGGACCAGCGAAGCCGCCGAGGCGGCCCTGGCGGATTCGGTCGGGGCCAAGGTCGTGGTCTGGCTGGGCGATGGGCTGCTGAACGACCATACCGATGGCCACGTCGACAACCTGGCCCGCTTTGTCGCGCCGGGCGTGGTGGCCTGCCCGATCGCTTTCGGGCCCAAGGCCCCCAATGCCGAGGTCTATGACGAGACGGCCCGCATCCTGTCGGGAACCGTCGATGCCCAGGGCCGCCAGATCAAGGTGCTGCGCATTCCCTCGCCCGGCCTGGTGCTGGACGAGGACGAGCGCCCGGTCCCCGCCAGCCACATGAACTTCCTGATCGCCAACGGGGCCATCGTGGTGCCGACCTATGGCAATGACACGGCGGCCCGCCTGGCCGGCGAGGCGCTCCAGAGCGTCTTCCCGGATCGTGAGATCGTCCTGTCGCCGTCCTATGCCGTCCTGACCGGCGGCGGATCCTTCCACTGCATCTCGCAACAGGAGCCTGCATGATGGCCCGCGCCCCCCGCACGATTTCTGTCGCTGCAATCCAGGCCTCCTACGGGTCGGACATGCAGGCCAATATCGACAAGACCATCGGCCTGATCCGCGAGGCCGCGGCCAGGGGGGCGCAGGTCATCCTGCCGTCCGAACTGTTCGCCGGCCCCTATTTCTGCGTCTCGCAGGAGGAGCACTGGTTCGAGACCGCCTATCCGGCGCGCGAGCATCCGGCCGTGGTCCAGCTGCAGGCCGTAGCCAGGGAACTGGGCGTCGCCATCCCCGTCTCCATCTATGAGAAGGAAGGGCCGCACTACTTCAACTCGGTCGTCATGGTCGACGCCGATGGCGAGGTGCTGGGCGTCTATCGCAAGAGCCACATCCCCGATGGCCCGGGCTATCAGGAGAAGTATTACTTCCGCCCCGGCGACACGGGCTTCAAGGTCTGGGACACCCGCTTTGGCAAGGTCGGCGTCGGCATCTGCTGGGACCAGTGGTACCCCGAGTGCGCCCGCGCCATGGCCCTGCAGGGCGCTGACATCCTGATGTACCCGACCGCCATCGGCACCGAGCCCCAGGACGCCAACCTGGCCACGGCCCGCCCGTGGCAGCGTGCCATGCAGGGCCATGCCGTCTCCAACGCCATCCCGGTGATCGCCGCCAACCGCATCGGCCATGAGACGGTGACCGAGGTGGGCCAGACCTTCTATGGCCACAGCTTCATCGCCGACCACCAGGGCGAGCTGGTCCAGGAGTTTGGCGACACCGAAGAGGGCGTTCTGGTCCACACCTTCGACCTGAACGAGCTGGATCAATACCGCGCCGCCTGGGGCTTCTTCCGCGACCGCAGGCCCGAGCTTTACACGTCTCTGGCCACGGGCCGCCCGGCCTAGTCGCGGCGGTTGCGTGCCAGGATGGTGCCTTGGGCATGGTCGCGGTCATCGACACTGCTGCCATAGGGATAGCCTGCGTCCTCGTCGCAGTATGAGCGGTTGCCGTCGCGGGCATTGACCACGATCAGCCGGGGCCTCAGCCATGAGGCTCCGGTAAAGACATTGTCGGCGATCAGGTTGAAGGACGGGGTCTGGTGGCGGATCACGCCGCGCTCGCCACAGTTGCGGTAAAGGAAGATCCCGCCCTGGCCGTAAAGGGCGATCTGGTTGGCGATGATGGCGTTTCGGGCGCTGCCATCGATGGCGATGATCTCGCGACCAGTGCGCACGGCAAAGCGGTTGTTCTCGATCCGGTTACGGGCGCTTTCGGCGTCCAGGTAAAGGGCGACCGCCTCGGTCTGGCCGCTGAAGCGCGACCCCTTCAGCGTCACCTCCGTCACGCCCGGCCCGACATAGAGCGGGATGGTGCCATTGGCGACCAGGGCCAGTCGGTCCAGGGTGATGCGCGTCGGGGCCGCAGCCTGGGCTGCCGCCGTATGATTGGCCGTGCGCGATGAGTCCCTCAGGTCATCATAGCGGCCGTCCGATCCCATGCCCCAGATGCGGATCGCGCCGTGGATGGTGCAGCGGCTGATGGTGATGTCCGTGGGGCGGCTCCAGCGGATGGCCTCGCCGCGATCGGACCAGATGGCGATGGTCGGCTGGCGCGTGGTGACGCTCTGGCCGGGCTGGCCGACGGCCTGGCCCTGGCAATCCAGGCTGGCACCCGAGGCCTCGGCTCCCTGGATGACCACAGGCCGGGTGATGGCCCGGCCCATCGGCAGGCGCGCCTGGCATTTCAGGTGATAGGGAGTGTCGCCGCTGGCGGTCAGCTCGGCCATTTCTGCGGACGAACAGGGCCGGGCGGCGGGCAGGTCGGGAGTTTGGGCCAGACCCGCCAGGAAGGCCGCCAGGGCCAGCATCAGGGCTGGACCAGCGTCTGGGCAACTGCAGGGAGGGGCAAGGCCAGGGCCGAGCGCTCGGCGGCGCAGGCCGGACTGGCAAGGCCAAGGGCGCGCGCGGCGGCAATCTCGCCCCGCGCCGCCACAAGATCGGCCTGATAGGCCGGATCCTGCACAAGCTCATGATGGACCATGCGGCCCACCGCCTGTCCCACGACCACGTCATGCGGATAGTGCATGGCGCAGATGACGCGGCTCAGGGCCACCTGTTGGGCGGTGTCGCGCAGGGCCTGGGCCTGCTCGGGCACCAGGTCGGCCATGACCTCGCCATAGGCGGCGGCCACGGCGGCCGAGCCGGAAGGGTAGGAGGGGCTGTTCCGGCCTGCGTCCGTTAGCCGCTGGCAGGCGGGGCGATCCGGGTCATCCGCCACCGGGCGCGGGCGATGGGCGCGGGCCTTGACCCGTTCGGCCAGGCCGTCCGCATCATGCAGGATGCGGGTCATCAGCCGCGTCAACTGCGGGGTCTCGGCCGTGCTGAGGCGAAAGCCAAGGGTGCAGTCGAAATGCTGCATCCCCAGCGGGGGGCGCAACTCGGCATGGGTGGTGGCCAGGAACCAGCGCTCGGTATTCTCCAGGCTGCGATACTGGCCAGACGCGGCCCGGTCCGCCTGGTCCTGAGCCGAGCCGGCGGCGGGCGGCGCGGCAATGGCCTGGGCCAGGCGGGCGATCGCGGCCTCGTCCAGATAGCCCTTGGGGTCAGCGGCGGCGGCCGGCCCTCCGGGGCAGGCCATCAGTGCCAGGGCCACCAGGGCCGGTGGCAAGCCTTTGGCCGCCCTCGCCATTAGCTGGCGGCGTTCCAGTTCAGCTGCACCGAGGTCAGGCCGTCCTCGGTCGGCGAGGCCACGACCTGCAGGCTGGCCCCGGATTCGGCCCGGTCGGACGCGCCATAGGCGCGGGCAGGGCCCTGGTTCATCGCCGCGGTCGGGTAGAGGCCCGAGGACTCAGCCCGCTGGCGATAGAAGTCGATCACGGTGTCGGGGGGCGCGTCCGTGGTGAAGACCAGCTGCCGGGCCGGGCTGCCGCTTTCGGCGGCCACCACCTCGGCACCGGGATAAAGGGCGACAAAGCCGGGGGCACCGGGAATGGCCTCACCCGAAAGCGGGGTGGCTGCCGGGCTAACGGGGGCCCGGGAGACTACGGTCTGTCCTGCGGCCGTGCCCGGCACTGTCCCGCCACTCTCATCGCAACCGGCGAGGCCCACCGTGAGACACACGGCTGCGGTTGCTACGCAATGCTTCATTACGCCTGGATCCTTGGACATCTGTTGAGGCTACCGTGGCCTATCCCTGCGGCATCAGCAAGGCCGTTTAGCCGGTGACCGCATCGACCTCGTCGCCCGGCTGGTCGCGCGACCTGGCAGCCTGTTCAGGTCCACCGGCCGGCTTTGAGCCCTCGGACTTCAGGGCTTGGCCCTGCTGGCCCAGCCTGCGGTTGATAAGTTCCTGGTCCGGATCAATATCCGAACCGGAGGCCGAGCCGCCACGCAGGGAGCCGGCCCGGGTATCGGAGCCCATGTCGGTGCCCTGCAGGGCCTCGTCTAGATCAGCCTGGGTGGGGTAGTCCCGGTCCTTGGGCGGGGTCTGGGTCATGTCGCTCTCCTTTGAAAGAGCAAGCCTTTCACCCCCGAACGGGTTCCAGATCGCCAGAAAGGGTCGCCCCAACGCAAACGGCCCGGGAAAGATCCCGGGCCGGCATTAGACTTAATTACTAGAAAGAGAGGCTCAGCGACGACGCTTGCGGGCCCCGGCCTTGCCCTTGGGACGCGACAGGCGCACCACCTTGCGCGCGGCTTCCTCGGCCGAGGTCCGCACGGTCGGGATCGAGCGCGGGGCCAGGCCATAGAGCGAGGCCATCGGGGCGTCCTCGACAATGGCGATCTCGTGCTCGCCATAGCCGTTGAAGCCGGTCGACATGGCGACGCCATAGGCACCCATCATGCCGATCTCGATGAAATCGCCTTCCTGGACATCGGCCGGCAGCCAGAACGGGCCCGGCATATGGTCGATGCTGTCGCAGGTCGGGCCATAGAAGCGGAAGGGCTTCAGCTCCGAGGCCGCCTCGCCGTCCCGGACCAGCTTGGTCGGGAAGGGCCAGCGCGAGTGGGTGGCATCGAACAGCGAGCCATAGGACCCGTCGTTCAGGTAAAGGGCGTCACCCTTGCGCAGGTCGACCCGGCACAGGATGGACGAACCCTCGGCCACGATGGCGCGGCCCGGCTCGCACCACAGCTCGGTCGTCTCCGAGACAGGCATCTCGTTGAAACCGCGGTGGATGGCGTCGGCGTATTCCTGCAGGTCAGGCGGCACCATGCCCGGATAGACCGACGGGAAGCCCCCGCCGACATCAACGATGTCAACGAAGACGCCGGCCTTCTTGATGGCGCGGCCGGTCTGGCTCATGGCGGCTTCATAGGCCGACGGGCGCATGCACTGCGAACCGACGTGGAAGCTGACGCCCATCAGCCCGTCCCTGACCGCTTGGCGGGTGGCCAGAAGCAGGGCCGGGGCCTGGTCCGGCGAGACACCGAACTTGCCCGACAGGGAATAGGCAGCGCCATCGGCCGAGACCGACATGCGGACGATCAGGTTCAGGTCATCGGCCTGATCCGTAACATCCAGAATCTTTTGAAGTTCGTCGTGGCTGTCCAGGACGAAGGTGCGCACGCCGTGATCGAAGTAGGCCGTCTTGATCGCGCCACGGCTCTTGACCGGGTGCATGAAGGCCAGGCGTGCATTGGGGCTGACCGAGCGGACCAGCTCGATCTCGGCAATCGAGGCCACGTCGAAGGCGTTGACGCCCTGGGCCACCAGGGTTTCGATCACCCAGCGCGAAGGGTTCGCCTTCACCGCATAGAAGACGTCGGCTTTCAGATTATCCTGGAACCACTGCGCCGCTACGGCAACCGAGCTTGGACGCACGAGTGCGACCGGACGCTCCGGGGACCGCTCACGGACCAGGTCCAGGGGAAGTTGGTACGTGCGCAATTCACGTAACCCCCTGCTGATTGTTAACCCAGACCGGCGTTAGCAGCGCTTAACGGTTAGACCACGGGGTCCGCCGGAACGGGCGGATTTAAGGGCTATGCCCCTTTCTGTAAAGAGGTAATTTCGTGTCCAAGCTTGACTTTTCCCCAGTTGCGAAGGGCGCACACTGGACGGAAGAAGGCACGGCGTGTCATTAAGACACTTGCCGAGACGCGCCGAAAGCGTCATGCGGCGCCCCCTGTTGCAACCGCCACCCACGGGCCCATGAGTTCATCCACCGCTGCTGTCGCGTCCGTACGGGATGTGTCAAAGACCTACGGCGCCAGAAAAGCCCTGGACGGAGTTTCCGTCGAAGTGGCTGCCGGCGAAATGGTAGCTTTGATCGGTCCGTCCGGCTCCGGCAAGTCCACCCTGTTGCGTTCGATCACTGGACTTCACCCGATCGACCCCGGTCAGGGGACGATCCAGGTGTTCGGCGACATCGTCCAGCAGAACGGCAAGGTCACTGGCAAGGTGCGCCAGGCCCGCCGTCGCATGGGCATGATCTTCCAGCAATTCAACCTGGTCGGTCGCCTGTCGCTCTTCTCCAACGTCATGTTGGGGTCGCTTGGTCGTCTGCCGACCTGGCGCGGCCTGCTGGGCGTCTGGCCTGCCGAGGACCGCGACAAGGCCATGGCGGCCCTGCATCGCGTCGGCGTGTCCGACTATGCGGCCCAGCGCGCCAACACCCTGTCGGGTGGCCAGCAGCAGCGCGGTGCCATTGCGCGCGCCATCGTCCAGGGCTCCCAGGCCATCCTGGCCGACGAACCCGTCGCCTCGCTCGACCCCGTGTCGGCCCGCAAGGTCATGGAACTGCTGGTCGAGCTGAACAAGCGCGACGGCATGGGCGTCATCGTCACCCTGCACCAGGTTGACTACGCCATCCGCTATTGCGACCGCGTCATCGCCCTGCAGAAGGGCAAGGTTGTCTATGACGGCCCCTCGACCGGTCTTGATTCCAAGCGCCTGATTGAAATCTACGGTCCCGAATACGAGGACGCGTTCTGGGAAGCCAAGGCATGACCTCCATTTCCATTACCCGCCGCCTGATGGGCCTCAGCGCCGCCGCGGCCCTCGCCCTGGGCGTCGCCGCCTGCGGCAACAACGAGGACGCCGCCCCCGCCGGCGCGCCCAAGGAAATCACCTTCTCGATCCTGTCGGCCGAGGGCCAGGCCTCGTCGGGCCCGCTGTGGCAGCCGCTGCTGGACGACATGTCCAAGGCCATCGGCGTGCCGGTGAAGCCCTACTTCGGCTCGAACTACACCGTCCTGGTCGAGGCCATGCGCGGCAACCACACCCAGGTCGGCTGGTTCTCGGCCAAGCCTGAGGTCGAGGCCATCGACCGCGCCAATGCCGAGGTCATCGCCCGCACCGTCAACCGTGACGGCCTGGATTCCTACCAGTCGACCCTGATCGTGAAAAAGGGCTCGGGCATCACGCTCGACAAGGTCCTTGAGTGCGGCAAGCAGTATAATTTCGGCATCGGTGATGCCCAGTCGACCTCGGGCACCCTGGCTCCGATGACCTTCCTGTTCAACGAGAAGGGCATTGTGCCGGGCGAGTGCTTCAAGACCGTCCGTTCGGCCAACCACCAGGCCAATGCCTTTGGCGTGGCCACCGGCGTGATCGACGTGGCGACCTCGAACAGCGTCAACACCATCTTCATCCGCCGCGAGAACCCGCAGCTGGCTGACCAGATCGAGGAGATCTGGGTCTCGCCGCCGGTCCCCGAAAGCGGCATCGTGGTCCGCGAAGACCTGGACCCGGCCCTGAAGGAAAAGATCCGCAGCTTCTTCCTGACCTATGGCCAGGGCGAAGGTGCCGAGGCCGAGCGCCAGCGCCAGGTCCTGGCTGGCCTGGAATACTCGCGCTTTGCCGCTGCCGATGATTCCTACCTGAACCCCATCCGCGAGATGATCGCCGACCAGAAGCGTGCCGAGGCCGAGGCCAAGGGCGACCGCGCCGGTGCCGAAAAGGCGGCTGCCGAGCTGCAACGTCTTCGCAGCCTGCGTGAGGTCCAACCTTGAACCCTGCACCCGTAACGCCGACCCCGATTCCGGCGGCTCCGCGTAAATCCGCCCTGTCGTGGGCCATGGACCTGCTGGTCTGGGGCGGCGTGATCGCCGTCCTGCTCTACAGCATGGACGACGTCGACCTGGGCAATATCTCGCGCCTGTTCGGCGGCAACGAGAGCATGAAGCTCTTTGTCCACGACCTGCTGCGCCCGGACTTCTCCGACTGGAAGATGTTCGTCGCCAAGATGTGGGAAACCATCCAGATCGCCCTGTGGGGCACGGCGCTGGCCGTCCTGTTCGGTATTCCGCTGGGTCTGGCGGCCGCCCGCAACATGGCTCCCAGCTGGGTCGTGACGCCGGTGCGCTGGGTCATGAACCTGCTGCGCTCGGTGCCGGACCTGGTGATCGGCCTGCTGTTCGTGACCGCCGTGGGCCTGGGCCCTCTCGCCGGTGTCCTGGCCATTACCCTGAACACCGCTGGCGTCCTGGCCAAGCTGTTCTCGGAGGCGGTCGAGTCGATCGACAAGGGTCCGGTCGAGGGCGTGCGCGCCACCGGCGGCTCCAAGCTGCACGAGATCGTCTGGGGCGTTATTCCCCAGGTGGCCCCGTTGTGGACCTCGTTTGCGCTCTATCGCTTCGAATCCAACAGCCGCTCGGCCACGGTCCTGGGCCTGATCGGCGCTGGCGGTATCGGCCAGGTGCTGTTCGACAGCATGAACGCCTTCAACTTCAAGGCCGTCTCGGCCATCGTCATCATCGTGGTCATTGCGGTCACCCTGATCGACACCCTGTCGCAGGTCATGCGCAAGCGCCTGCTGTAATCGCAATAGGCACAGTCAGGTCATGAATTTGGCCTGACTGTCATAAAGGTCTGGCCGGACCGTCACACTCTGGTGTTCTAAGCGCTTCAGCCCAAGTCTGGAGAGGTCCGGCCCATGATCCCCCCAATCAAATCTGCCCTTGCCCTCGGCCTGTGTGCCGCCTCGGCCATGGCGCTCGCCGCCTGCAGCAATGAAGGCGCAGCCCCCGGCAACCAGACGGCCCGCGCCGGCATCTGGTCGGCTGGCTCGTCGACCGTCTTCCCCTTCGCCACCCGCGTGGCCGAGAACTTTGCCCGTATGTCCGGCAGCAGCGCCCCGCGCGTTGAATCCCTGGGCACCGGCGGCGGCATCCAGGCCTTCTGCGCCGGCGTCGGCCCCTCGACCCCGGACATCGCCAACGCCTCGCGCCCGATGAAGCAGAGCGAGTTCGACCGCTGCGTCGAGAATGGCGTCACCGACATCGTCGAGCTGAAGATCGGCTATGACGGCATCGTCGTGGCCACGGCCCGCACCGGCGCCACCTTCGACCTGAAGCTGCAGGACCTCTACATGGGCCTGGCCAAGCAGGTTCCCGGTGCCGATGGCCAGTTTGTCGCCAACCCGGCCACGACCTGGAACGCAGTGAACCCGGCCCTGCCGAACCAGCGCATCCAGGTCTATGGCCCGCCGCCCACCTCGGGCACACGCGATGCCTTCCTGGAGCTGGGCATGGCCCCGGCGGGCAAGCTGGTTCCGGCCGTGGCTGCCCTGGAATCGGACAAGACCCGCTTCGAGACCATCACCCACACCCTGCGTGAGGACGGTGCCTGGATCGACTCGGGCGAGAACGACAACGCCATCGTCCAGACCCTGACCCGCACGCCGGGCTCGCTGGGCGTGTTCGGCTTCTCCTTCCTGGAGCAGAACATGGACACGGTGAAGGCCGAGACCATCGACGGCGTGGCCCCCTCGCCGGACACCATCGCCAACGGCACCTATCCGCTGGCCCGCAGCCTCTACATCTACGTCAAGAAGGCCCACATCGGCGTGACGCCGGGCCTGGAGCAGTTCGTCCAGGAGTTCATGTCTGATGGTGCCGCCGGTCGCGGTGGCTACCTGCAGGACCGCGGCCTGATCCCCCTGGCCGCCGACGCCCTGGCCGCCGAGAAGGCCAAGGCTGCTGCCATGACCTCGATGACCCGCCCCGAGTAAGGGGCGGGCGAAGACCCAGCCAAAAAAGAAGGCCGCCTGTCCGATCGGGGCAGGCGGCCTTTTTCCTGTTCGTGGTTCGGGTTCGATCCGGGCTCAGGCCGCGGCTCTGCGCCTCAGGCGGGCGATGCGGCGCAGGCGGCGCCAGAAGCGGCCACGGGCGGGCTCGGGATAGGGCTGCAGGTTCTCGACGAACTGCTCGGCCGAGGCGCGCCAGCTGAACTTCTCGGCATAGGCTCGCACCGCCTTGCGATCCAGCTCCAGGCATTCCAGGCAGGCGGTGCGCAGGTCCTCATTGATGGCCCCGGCATTGGAGCCGGGAATCAGGTCGATCGGCCCATGCGCCGGATAGGCGGCCACCGGGGTGCCGGTCGCCATGGCCTCCAGTATCACCAGGCCAAAGGTGTCAGTCCAGCTGGGGAAGACAAAGACGTCGGCGTCGGCAAAGCAGCGCGCCAGCTCCTCGCCGAACTTGGCCCCCAGGAACTTGGCCTCGGGATATTTCTCCTGCAGCTCGGCGCGCGCCGGGCCATCGCCCACCACGATCTTGGTGCCGGGCAGATCCTGCTCCAGGAAGGTCTCGATGTTCTTCTCGACGGCGACGCGGCCGACATTGAGGAAGAAGGGGCGCGGCCAGTTCTCGCCGCCCAGCTCCTTGAAGATGGGCTCCAGGTCCGGGCGGAACAGCTCGGTGTCCACGCCCCGCGTCCACGGCGAGACGTTGCGGAAGCCATGCTCCAGCAGCTCGTCGCGCAGGGTCGGGGTGGCGACCATCAGACGGCCCGACGGCTTGTGGAACCACTTCATGTAGGCGTAGCCGACCTGGACCGGGATCGGGAAGCGCGCCGAGACATATTCGGGGAACTTGGTGTGATAGCTGGTCGTGAACGGCAGCTTCCACTCGACGCAGATGCGGCGCGTGGCCAGGCCCAGCGGCCCCTCGGTCGCGATGTGGACGGCCTCGGGCTCAAAGGCACGCAGCCGCTCGCGAATCTCTTCCTCGGCCCCCAGGGCCAGGCGGATCTCGGGATAGGTAGGACAGGGAATGGTCTTGAACAGGCTAGGCTCTATGACCTCCACCTCATGACCCATGGCGCGGCACTCGGCCACGGTTCGGGTCAGGGTGCGGACGACGCCGTTAACCTGGGGTTCCCAGGCGTCGGTGACCAGGACGATGCGCATAGAAATCGGGGGGTCCCCAAGGCCGTTTCGCTAAACCCTAGGGTTTAACCGTATAAGATGAAGATGGCGAGACAACTTCATAGGGGCAGGACGGTTGTCGCCATCACCTCTTCGAGAACGGCATAGGTGCGGGTTTCGCGCACCCCGGGCATCCGCACCAGGATATCGCCTAGGAAGACCCGATAGGCGTCCATGTCGGCCACCCGCGCCTTGATCAGGTAGTCAAAGCCGCCCGCCACCATGTGGCATTCCAGGATCTCGGGCTGGCGTTTGACCGCCTCGGCAAAGGCGTCGAACACATCCCCTGTCGTGCGATCCAGCAGGACCTCGATGAAGATCAGCAGGCCCCGCTCGGCACTGGCGGGGTCGATCAGGGCAGAATAGCGGGTGATGACCTTGCGATCTTTCAGCCGCTTGACGCGTTCGAAACAGGCGGCAGGCGACAGGTTGCAGCGCCGGGCCAGCTCGGCATTGGAAATGCGGCCATCCACCTGCAGCACGCGCAGGATGCGGCGATCCGTGTCGTCAATAATTTGCATGGCAAATCCCTGTCGATGCCGAATGATCCATGGTTTTGACCGCCATCATACAATGCACATTCGGCAATTTCCGCAATATATGCCGAAGATCGTAGGGATTTTATCCGGGTAGGCTTATGGCACCGAATGATCTGAGGCACTGGGATGACCTGGACCGGAACAAGTTCCGGGACGAGGCCCTGGTCGTGGCTGATATCCTGGCCCGGACCCCGCTGGACGCAGGCGAGCGCGCCCGGGTCCTGGCCGAGGCGACCGAACTGGTCGAGCACGCCCGCCAGAGCCAGAAGAAGCAGGGCGTCGTCGAAAGCTTCCTGCAGGAGTTCTCGCTGGGCACGCGCGAGGGTCTGGCGCTGATGACCCTGGCGGAGGCCCTGCTGCGCACGCCGGATTCGGATACCCGCGACCGCCTGATCTCCGAAAAGATCGGCTCGGCCGACTGGGCCAGCCACCTGGGCAAGTCCGACAGCTCTCTGGTCAACTTCTCCAGCTTCGGCCTGATGATCGCCGGCAAGCTGGTCGAGCCGGACGAGGAGATGAAACGCGACCTGCCGGGCGTGCTGAAGGGCATCGCCGGGCGTCTGGGCGAGCCGGTGATCCGTCGCGCCGTCGGCACGGCCGTCAAGATCATGGGCGAGCAGTTCGTGGTCGGCCGTACCATCGAATCCGCCCTGAAGCGTTCGGACAGGGAAGGCTGGCTGTGCAGCTTCGACATGCTGGGCGAGGGGGCCCGCACCGTCGCCGATGCCGAACGCTATGAGAAGATCTATGCCGATGCCATCGAGGCCGTCGGCAAGACCGCCACGGGCCAGGGGCCCGAGGCCGGCCACGGCGTCTCGGTCAAGCTGTCGGCCCTGTCGCCGCGCTATCAGGCGGTTCAGGAAGACCGCGTCTGGGAAGAGCTTTACCCGCGCATCCTGCGTCTGGCTGAAATCGCGGCCAAATACGACATCAACTATACCATCGACGCCGAAGAGGCCGACCGTCTGGCCCTGTCGCTGAAGCTGCTGGAACGTCTCTGCACCGAGCCGTCACTGGGCGACTGGAAGGGTCTGGGCCTTGCCGTCCAGGCCTATCAGAAGCGCACCTCCGAGACCGTCCTGCGGCTGATCGAGCTGTCGCAGCGCACCGGCCGCCGCCTGATGGTGCGTCTGGTCAAGGGGGCCTATTGGGATACCGAGATCAAGCTGGCGCAGGTCAATGGCCGCACCGACTATCCGGTCTTCACCACCAAGCCCGCGACCGACCTCAACTACCTGGTCTGCGCCCGCATGATGATCGAGGCCGCGCCGCACATCTACTGCCAGTTCGCCACCCACAACGCCCATACCCTGGCCGCCGTGCGCCGGATGGCCCGCGACCGTGGCGTGACCATCGAGCACCAGCGCCTGCACGGCATGGGCGAGGCCCTCTATGACGCCGCCCGCGACATGTGGTCGGACGAGACCATCATCGTGCGCGCCTATGCGCCGGTGGGCGGCCATGAAGAACTGCTGCCCTATCTGGTGCGCCGCCTGCTGGAAAACGGTGCCAACTCCTCCTTCGTCCATGCCCTGCTGGACGAGCGCGTTCCCGCGGCCGATGTCGCCGCTGATCCCATCACTGCCGTCGAGGCCCAGCCCGACCGCCATCCGAAGATCCCTGTGCCCATGAACATCTACGGTGACCGCCAGAACTCCCTCGGCCGCGACTATTCGACCGCCGAAGCCCGCGAGGCCCATGCCGCCGCCGTAAAGGCGCTGGATGCCGAGCAACTGGTGGCCGGGCCGATCATTGGCGGCAAGCTGCTGGCCGGTGTGGAAGCCCGCGACGTCACCAATCCGTATGACCGCGCACAGGGCGTCGGCAAGACCTCGGACGCCACCCCGGAACAGGTCGACGAGGCCGTCCGCAAGGCCGCCGAAGCCCAGGT
>JAEYQX010000059.1 GCA_023409795.1 Pseudomonadota bacterium | reverse complement strand
GGCATCAATGTGCCGATCCCGGTGCCGGTGGCCTATCACACCTTCGGCGGCTGGAAGCGCTCGGCCTTCGGCGACATCAACCAGCACGGCATGGAAGGCGTCCGCTTCTGGACCAAGACCAAGACCGTCACCGCCCGCTGGCCCGACAGCGAGCTGGAGCACGCCGACAGCAGCTTCGTCATCCCGACCATGGGCTGATCCTGGGCCCTCTCCCGCCGGGAGAGGGCTTGAGCCTCCAGGAGCCGAAGGCGATTGGCTAAGGCGAAAGGGTGAGGGGCTACGGCCTGCCACGGCTTGACGCGGATGGCCATCGCCGCCCCTCATCCGTCCCTTCGGGCCACTTTCTTCCGATGGGAGAAGGATTAGCTGAGGCGATAGGGAATGACGCCCCGCTCGTTTTCCGGCACCACCAGGGTGCGGTCGATGGGCGGGAAGGCGCGCTGGGTGCAGTCGGTGCGCTCGCAGATGCGGCAGTTGATGCCCATGCGGGTCGGTGGGCCGTTCAGGTCCAGCCCGGCCGCATAGACCAGCTGGTCCGCGTGCTCGATGCCGCAGCCCAGGCCCAGGGCGTAGCGCCGGTCCGGCTCCAGGTAGGAGCCCCCCGGCTTGGACACGCTCTTGGCCAGGCAGATATAGCGTGAACCGTCGGGCATCTCGGACAGGTTGACCAGGATGCGGTCGGGCGAGCTGAAGGCCTCGTGCACGTTCCACAGCGGGCAGGCCCCGCCGAACCGCGCGAACTGGAAGCGGGTGGCGCTGTGGCGCTTGGTGATGTTGCCGGCCATGTCCACGCGGGCAAAATAGAAGGGCACGCCGCGCCAGCCGGGCCTTTGCAGGGTCGAGAGCCGCTGGCACACCTGCTCGAAGCTGACGTGATAGCGGTTGCGCAGCCGGTCCACGTCATGCCGCATCTGGCGGGCATCCTCCAGGAAGGCGCGATAGGGCATCAACAGGGCCCCGGCGGCATAGTTGGCCAGGCCGACGCGGCAGACATCGGTCGCCGCCTTCATGTCAAAGGCCGCCTGTTCCAGCTCGCCCGCGATCAGGTCGGCGAAATGCAGCAGGCACAGCTGATGGGCCATCTGGAAGCAGCGGCTGGCGGCCGGCAGGCTGGCATCGACATAGAGGATGCGCGAGGCCTGGTCGTATCGGCGCATCGCCCCGCGCCCCTCGCCGGTGGCCAGTCGCACGCCGCAGACCTCGCTCAGGGCCCGCTCCAGCACCCGCTCGGACGGCCCGCCCATGCCAAGGCCCAGCTGCTGGGCCAGGCCCTCGGCGGCCATGTCCAGGCTGTCGATGTAGTTGTCGCGATAGTGGAAGAAGTCGCGCACCGCCTCATAGGGCAGGGCAGGGGCAGCGGCCGGGCGCTCGTCCCGGCCCAGGGTTTCGTTCAGCGTCTTCAGCCGCTCATCCAGCCGGCGATATTCCTGGTGTAGGGCCAGGAACTGGCGGGCCAGGCGCGGCGAACTGGCGACTGCCTGCTTCAGCTCCATGGCATTGGGCTGCTCGGCATGGGGAGCCAGGTCGGTGACCGCCTCGCGCAGGTCGGCGATCAGGCGGGCGTCGCCATCCAGGTCAAACTGGCTGGGATCGACGTCAAAGGCGCGGCTGAGCGCCACCAGGACCCGCGCCGTGACCGGGCGCTGGTTGGTCTCGATCTGCGACAGATAGCTGGGCGACAGGGCCAGCCGCCCGGCACAGGTCTCCAGCGTCCAGCCCCGGGCCTCGCGCAGCTTGCGGACGCGAACGCCCAGAAACAATTTCTCTGCCATCGCAACTTTGCAAATAATCCGCCTGACCTTGGCAGACCTACGCAATTGGTATGATTTTGCAAAGTTGCGATTGCCTTCTTGCGATGACCAGAGTTTGGTCCTGTAACATTTCGTGAGGGAGTCTCTTTTCCATGACCCAGGCCATCCTCGAGGAACTCGAGCGCCGTCGTGCCGCTGCCCGCCTGGGCGGAGGCGAGGCGCGCATCGCGTCCCAGCACGCCAAGGGCAAGTTGACCGCGCGCGAGCGGATCGATGTGCTTCTTGACGAGGGCAGCTTCGAAGAGACCGACATGTTCGTGGAGCATCGCAGCCACGACTTCGGTATGGAAAAGCAGCGCGTTCCGGGTGACGGCGTCGTCACCGGTCGCGGCACCATCAATGGCCGTCTGGTCTTTGTGTTCTCGAAGGACTTCACCGTCTTCGGTGGTTCGCTGTCGGGCGCGCACGCGGCCAAGATCGTCAAGCTGCAGAAGATGGCGCTGACGGCCGGTGCGCCTATCATCGGCCTGTTCGATGCGGGCGGTGCGCGTATTCAGGAAGGCGTGGAATCGCTGGCCGGATACGCCGACATCTTCCTGCAGAACACGCTGGCCTCGGGCGTCATCCCGCAGATTTCCGTCATCATGGGGCCGTGCGCCGGTGGTGACGTCTATTCGCCGGCCATTACCGACTTCATCTTCATGGTGAAGGACACGTCCTATATGTACGTGACCGGCCCCGACGTGGTGAAGACCGTCACCAACGAGGTCGTCAGCCACGAAGACCTCGGCGGTGCCCGCGTTCATGCGGGCAAGTCGGGCGTGGCCGATGGCGCGTTCGAGAACGACCTTGAGG
>JAEYQX010000282.1 GCA_023409795.1 Pseudomonadota bacterium | reverse complement strand
AGCCCCTGCCCCTGTCTGACGTCTAACCTCTGGCCCAGCACCGCGTTCGCATCCCTCATGGGCCGCAGCTGGCCCGGTTCTTGCTAGGGATGATTGCGCCCAAGTGTTTAACGTCCCGTGAGCAGGCTCGCAGGCGGCGTTGGGCCGTGGCTGATTTTTGGCCGGGCGCGGCCCGAGGGGCACCTAGCCGTACATCTCGCCCAGGTAGACGCGGCGCACCTCGGCGTCGCTGACCGCCTCGTCGGCCGTGCCCTCGAACAGGACCGAGCCGGACGAGATGATCGAGACCCGGTCGATGATGTCCAGGGTCTCGCGCACATTGTGGTCGGTGATCAGGACGCCGATGCCCTGGCCGGCCAGGTAGCGGATCACGTGGCGGATATCGGCGATGGCCAGGGGGTCGATGCCGGCAAAGGGCTCGTCCAGCAGCATGAAGCTGGGGCGGGCGGCCAGGGCGCGGGCGATCTCGACGCGGCGTCGCTCACCGCCCGACAGGCCGGTGGCCGGGGCCTGGCGCAGGTGGTCGATCCGCAGCTCTTCCAGCAGGCGGGTCGTCTCGGCGCGGATGGCCTGATCCGAGGTTTCGCGCAGCTCGACCACGGCCTTGATGTTCTGCTCGACCGTCATGCCGCGGAAGATGGAGCTTTCCTGGGCCAGGTAGCCCAGCCCCATCCGGGCGCGCTGATACATGGGCTGGGCGGTGATGTCTTCGCCGTCCAGCCAGATCGTGCCGCTGTCGGCCGGGATCAGGCCGGTGATCATGTAGAAGCAGGTCGTCTTGCCCGCGCCATTGGGGCCCAGCAGACCGCAGACCTCGCCGCGCTGGACGTGCAGGCTGACGTCGCGCACGACCTGGCGCGCGCCAAAGCTGCGGGCGATATGCTCGACGCGCAGGCCCGTCGGGCGTGCGGCGACCACGGCAGCAGGGTCATCCTGGGGCTGCTCGGGGTGGACGTTGAGGGCAGAGAGTTCCTTGCGGGCCAAGGGGGATCAGTTCCCTTGCGGGTAGAAGACGCCCTGGACGCGACCATTGCCGCCTTCCATCCGGGCCGTCTCGGTGCGGACGTTATAGACCAGCCGGTTGCCGCTGAGGACGTTCTTGCCCTGGGTCAGGATGACGTCGCCGGTCACCACCACCTCGGCGGTGCCCAGGTTATAGACGGCGCGATCGCCGCGCATCGACTGGTCCGGGGTGACGAAATAGACATTGCCGCTGGCCTCGACCCGGGTCAGGTCGCCATCCGAGGTGGTGCCGGTGATGGAATCGGCGCGCAGGCGGTTGCCGCCCTGGGTCAGCTCGGCCCGGCCACGCAGGGCAAAGCCGTTCGGCGTATATTCACCGCCATCGGCCCCATACTGGACCGGCTGGCGGCTGGCATCCGACTGGGCCCCCGACGCGACGGGCAGGGCCAGGGCCGCCAGCAGGGCCGTGCCTGCGATCATGAGGTTCGACTTGGTCATTTCTACCTGCCGGATCCAGCGGGATTGATCGTCCCGGTCATCTTGTTGTCGCCGTCGCCACTGAACACGACCCGCTGGCCCTGATCATAGATGGCATAGGAGGTTGCATCCAGAGTGCCCATGGGGCCGTGGCCCTTAACACCCTTGTCGCCGGTCACGATCCCGGTGGCCGTGTCGACGACCGCCTCGGGTGTCTCCAGCACAAAGCCCGAGCCGCCGTCCGAGATGCGGACATTGGGGCCGATCACCACCTTGCGCTCGGCCTCGACATAGGTGCCGCCGTCGGCCTTCAGCTCGGTCACCTTGCGCCCGCCCAGGTTCAGGCGGAGCAGGGGGCCGACCAGGCGGAAATGCCCGGTGGCGGGGTCGCGCACCGCCCCCTGGGCCCCGATCACGAAGGAGCGGCCCTGGGCGTCCTGGCCATGGAACATCGGATTGTCCAGCCGGATCTCGCGGCTCTCGCTGGCCTTGCGCTCGACGCCCGACATGACCGTGCGGAATACCGTCCAGGTCAGGGCCCCGCCGGCGATCATCAGGATGATGATGGGCAGGATCCGGCGATAGAAGCGCACCCGGCGCGAGCGCGCGCGCCAGCGTTCCGCGGCCTGGGCGACCCGGGCTTCGTCAGCGCGCTTTCGCGCTTCCTGGGCGTCGAGGTCGCTCATTCAGGCCTCAGGCGTGGGCAAAGATGTCGATCTCGTCCCAACCGGCGAGATCGAGGGACGAACGGGTCGGCAGGAAGTCGAAGCAGGCCTTGGCCAGGTCCATCCGGCCCTCGCGCTCCAGCATCTCGTCCAGGCGCGCCTTGATGCGGTGCAGGTAAAGGACGTCAGAGGCGGCATAGTCCAGCTGGGCCTGGCTGAGGGTCTGGCTGCCCCAGTCCGAGCTCTGCTGGGCCTTGGACATATCGATGCCGGCCAGCTCACGCGCCACGTCCTTCAGGCCATGGCGGTCCGTATAGGTGCGGGCCAGCTTGGAGGCGATCTTGGTGCAATAGACCGGGCGCGTCTCGACGCCCAGGTGCAGCTGGAACATCCCGATGTCGAAGCGGCCGAAATGGAAGATCTTCAGCACCTTGGGGTCGGCCAGCAGGCGCTTCAGGTTCGGGCAGTCATAGGCCGGCCGGTTCAGGCGCACGACGTGGGCATCGCCATCGCCCGACGACAGCTGCACCACGCACAGGGGATCGCGACGGAAGCGCAGGCCCATGGTCTCCGAATCAATCGCGACTTCGGGTCCAAGGTCCAGGCCGTCAGGCAGGTCGCCTTCGTGCAGGTAAACAGTCATGGGCAGGCACTCTGATGCAGGAACGCAGGATCTTGCGTCGGATCACCATAGACGATGCCAATGCCAAGGTCACAAGGCGAAGGTGAGGCAAATGCGATTTGGGGCATGGCCGGAATGAAAAATGGCGCCGCATCCGAGGGGACACAGCGCCATTTTAGAAATGGTGCCCAGGAGAGGACTCGAACCTCCACGGCCGTTAAGCCACTGGCACCTGAAGCCAGCGCGTCTACCAATTCCGCCACCTGGGCCGGTGGGAGCGTTTCCGCCCCGCCGATGGGTGCGGTATAGGGGGTGCCCCGGTGGGGGTCAACAGGCTTTTTGCGGTTTTGTGAAAAAACACGTCGATAGGCGAAAGCTCCGCGAATACAGGCACCTATCAGGCAAGCCAGACCATTCTCCGGGTCTCGGTCAGGCTGCCCCGCGCGCGGCTGAAGGCGCGGCGTCTTTCGCCGGTATAGAGGAAGCCGGCCTTCTCCAGGACGCGGCCCGAGGCGGGGTTGTCGGCAAAGTGCCCGGCGACCATGGCGCGGCGCTTCCAGTCGCGCGACGCCCAGGCCAGGGCCCCTTCCAGGGCCTCGGTGGCATAGCCCCGGCCCCAGTATTCGCGGCCGATCCAGTAGCCGGTCTCGGGCACCCGGTCCTCGGCCTCGAACATGCCGATGACGCCGACCGGGCCGTGGTCCTCGTGCTCGATGACAAAGGTGCTGGCCCGGCGCGGGTCCTGGCTGGCGACCTGCAGGACAAAGCTGTCCGCGTCGCGGGCGGTAAAGGGGTGGGGCATCCGCAGGGTCATGCGGGCGATGTCGAGATCATTGGCCATGGCCGCGATGCGGCTGGCATCCTGGGCGC
>JAEYQX010000279.1 GCA_023409795.1 Pseudomonadota bacterium | reverse complement strand
CTGCGCCGCGACCCGTTCGCCATGCTGCCGTTCTGCGGCTACAACATGGGCGACTATTTCGGCCACTGGCTGAAGATCGGCGAGGGCAAGGACCAGTCCAGGCTGCCGCGCTTCTTCTTCGTCAACTGGTTCCGCAAGGACGAGAACGGCAAGTTCGTCTGGCCGGGCTTTGGCGACAACGCCCGTGTGCTGAAGTGGATCGTCGAGCGCCTGGACGGCAAGGGGGCCGCTGTCGATACCCCGGTCGGTCGCGTCCCGGCCCGCGACGGCCTGGACCTGTCGGGCGTCGAGCTGACCGAGGCCCAGCTGTCCACCCTGCTGGACGTCGATGTCGACGTCTGGACCGAGGAAGCCAGCCTGATCCCCGCCTTCTATGAGAAATTCGGTGATCGCCTGCCTGCGGCCCTGTGGGGCCAGCACGCGGCCCTGACCAAGCGCCTGGAAGAGGCCAAGGCGGCGCGTCTGGCGGCTGAATAAGTCCGATAAAACGGCTTGAAATCGGGGCGCGGGAGGTCGAAGGACAGCCCGTGCCCCTTTTCAATTCGACCCATAGTCCCCGCGACGTCCTGATCATCGGTGCCGGCAGTTTCGGCCTGGCCACGGCAGCGTGCCTGCGCCTGGCCGGGCACAGGGTGACGGTGGTGGCACCCGACGACATGACGGCCGCCTCCCTGGCGGCGGGCATGATCGCCCCGGCGATGGAGACGGCCATCGACGGCCTGTCCGATCCGGTCGCGGCCGTGCTGAAGCGCAGCCGGGCCCTGTGGACGGATTTCGCACGTGAGACGGGCATTGAGCTGCAGCTGATGCCCGCAGAGTGGCGGGGGGCGGGGGCTGACCGGCTGGCCCAGACCATGTCCCGCCACGGCCTGACCCACCGCCATGATGCCGCCCGCCAGGTCCTGTCCACCAGCGAGGATGCCAAGCTGGACCCTGTCCCGGCGCTGGCGGCCCTTGGCCAGGGCGTGGTTCGGGTCCGCGAGCGGGTGATCACTGTGGCCCGCGAAGGCGAGGCCTGGCAGGTCAGGACTGAGGCCCGGACCCTGACGGCCGATGACCTGGTGGTCGCCACCGGGGCTGCGGCGGTCATTGACGGCATGCCCGGGGCCGTGACCAGCCTGGTCGAGAGGCTGGAGCCCATTCGTGGCCTGATCGGCATTACCCATGCACGGCTGAGCGACCACGTGGTGCGGGGGCCGGGAGCCTATATTGCCCCGGTCAATGCGGGCCCCTGGGCGGGGGGCTCGGTCATCGGTGCGACCATGGAGAAGGGGGTGCGCGACCTGACGCCCGATCCTGACCTGTGCGAGGCCATGCTACAGGCGGCCTTCCGCATCCTGGGCCAGGCCCCCAGAGCCATCGACATCACCTGGCGCGCAGGCATCCGGGCGGCATCGCCCGATGGCCTGCCCTGGGCCGGGCCGGTGGAGCCGGGCCTGCACCTGGCCCTGGCACCGCGCCGCAATGGCTGGCTGCGGGCCCCCCTGGTCGGAGCCCAGGTTCTGGCCGGGATCGAGGGCCAGCCCCTGCCGGAGCCGACCCTGTCACCCGAACGCCTGGCCTAGCCGAGGTTGAAGCGGATGGTCACATTGACCCGCGCGCCATCCACGGCCTGGCCATCAACCGTCCTGGGGCTGAGGCGGAAGTAGCGGCTGAGGCCCATTGCTGCCCGGCCAAAGCCCTGGTTGCCCGGCGTCTCGGACGTCACCGCGCAGCCGCTCAGGCTGCCATCGACCCGCACCAGGCAGGACAGGCTGGCGGTCCCCGTGGTGCCGGTAGCCAGCGCCCGTGACGGATAGGCCCGCATCATCTGATCGGCCGTGGGCTTGCGCACCCAGTCGGGCTGGGTGATGACCGGCGGTGCAGGGGGCGTAGGCTCTGCCCTGACCGCCGTGCCGGACGCCGGAACCGGTGCCGGATCGGTCAGATTGATGACCGGGCCAGGGCTGGGCGCGGTCACAGGCGCGACCGGCACCACCAGGGGATCCACAGAACTGGGGATAAGTGTCTCGGTTCGATGGATAGGCGGCGTGGGCGCGGGCGGCGCGACCGGTGCCGGCTTGGGCTCCGGCTTCACGATGGGCGGGGCCAGGGTGACGATGGTCGCCGCCGGTTCCTCATACTCAAGGCCCGGGGGCAGGGCGAACCTCTGCTGATAGAGCCAGATGCCGGCCCCCGCGTGGACAAGCACCGAGGCCCCGATTGCCGCCCACATCCAGGCCGGCAGGGGTTTTCTACGTTCGGAAAAGTCGATCGGGCTAACCAGTCCGGGGCCGCCCGCAGTTCTGATCATCATGGCCGTTCAAGCCTCCTACAGCAGGCCCTCCCCAGTTCCCGCATGGCCAAGCTCACGCCCGATCTGTGGTATAATTGCGGCACTCTGCGGTTTAGGGTTTCGTTAACCTAGGTTAGCGAGCGTCAACCCCCATGAGCCTTGGAGCGATTCCATCTTCGAAGGGGGTTGAAGCCGCCATCCGCCGTGCCGCCAGCACGACGGGGGTCGATTTCGATTTCCTGATGAAGACCGCCCAGCGCGAAAGCGCCATGAACCCTTCGGCCAAGGCGCGAAGTTCCTCTGCGTCCGGCCTGTTCCAGTTCATCGAGCAGACCTGGCTGGCCACGGTCAAGCAGCACGGGGCCAAGCACGGCTATGGTCGCTATGCCGACCTGATCCATCGCGGCAACGACGGGCGCTGGCAGGTGCAGGGCTCGGCGCGGAACATGGTCCTGGACCTGCGCTTTGATCCCCAGGCCGCCTCGACCATGGCGGCCGAGTTTACCGCCTCTAACGCCGCCTATCTGCGGGGCCGCACGGGCAAGGAGCCGGGGGCAGGGGACCTGTATGCCGCGCACTTCCTGGGTCCGGCAGGGGCTGCCAAGCTGATCGAGGCCTATCGGGCGCGCCCCGACGCCAGCGCAGCCGCCCTGTTCCCCGATGCCGCCGCAGCCAATCGGTCAATCTTCTATCGGGCAGGCCGCAGCGCGACCGTGGCCGAGGTCTATGCCAACCTGCAGCAGACCGGCGGGCAGGGGGCACCGGCCATGGCCGCCACGGGCAAGACAGTTCCGGACCTGGACACCAGGGACAAGGCCCTGGCGGCACGGCTTGACCGGCTGCGCCAGGACCAGAGCCTGCTGGCCCTGCTGCTCAACCAGGATGGCGGCAAGTCGTCGGCGGGCTTTGGCGGTGCCTTTGGCCCGGCCCCGGATGTGACCGGCTAAAGATCGAACGGCGATCATCAAGGATTCTAACACGGCATTAACCGTGTCAGATTAGGGTTAACGGTGATTCTTCCGGACCCGAGCCTGAGTCAGATCATGACTGCCTTTCGCGCCAGACTGACAGACCACGACCTTCGGCGTTTGATCAAGTCCAACGCCGAGGATGAGCGAGCGGCTGCTGCCCACAAGCTGTGCCGCAGTATCGGTCGAACCGCGCTGAACGAGGGCGAGCGGGCGGCGGCCCAGAAGATCCTCACGGTCATGGCCAATGACGCGGCAGAGCTGGTGCGCCGGGCCCTGGCCGTTACCCTGCGCGCCTCGGACATCCTGCCGCGCGAGGTCGCGCGTCGCCTGGCCGTCGATGTCGAGAGCGTGGCCCTTCCCATCATCACGGCCTCGCCGGTCTTTACGGACGAGGACCTGATCGAGATCGTGCGCTCGGGCTCGTCCGTGCGCCAGATTGCGGTGGCCCGGCGTCCCCATGTGCCGCGCGATGTCAGCACGATCCTGGCGGCCGAGGGCTGCCAGGCGGCGGTCCAGGCCCTGGCCGCCAACGACAATGCCGACGTGGCCGAGCCCTCGCTGGGGGCGATCATCGACCGCTTTGGCGCCAGCCCGGACATGGTCGAGACCCTGGCCAACCGCGCGGTCCTGCCGATCGGCATCACCGAACGCCTGATTGGCCTGGCATCGGATGCCGTGCGCGAGAAGCTGGTCGCCCGCTATGCCGTTGCACCTGAAAATGCCGTGCAGCTGGTCCAGTTCGCGCGGGAGAGGGCGACCGTCGACCTGATCGACCAGGCGATTGAAACCGACAACCTGCCTGCCTTCGTGGCTCACCTGAACAGCCGGCGCGCGCTCAAGGCCTCGATCCTGCTGCGCGGCCTGGCGCGGGGCCAGGTCGGATTCTTCGAGCATGGCCTGGCCGAGCTGACGGGGACCCCGCATCATCGCGTCTGGCTGATGGTGCACGATGCCGGTCCGCTGGGGCTGCGGGCCATCTATGATCGCGCGGGCCTGCCGCCGCGCCTGTTCCCGGCCTTCCGCGCCGGGGTGGACGTCTGGCGCAGCCTTCATGCCGAGGGGGCCGTCCTGGACAGTGAGTCCTTCGGCATGAGGATGCTGCAGCGCTTCCTGAGCCAGCGCCCCAATGTCTCGCCGGACGACCTGAACTATCTGCTGGAGCGGCTGGACCAGCCGCTGGAACCGTCAGGCCAGGTCCAGGCTGTGACCGACGTGGTCAGCGCCGCCTGACGCTTGCCCGGCGGCTACTTGCCGTTGTGGCCGGCGACCTCGGCCTCAAGCGTCTCGACCAGTTCGCGGCCGACCGGATGCTCGTCCGTCTGGATCTTGTCACGCACCACGGCGCGGATGGCGTCGGCGTGGGCGTCCAGCAGGGCCACCGGCGCGCTGGTGCGGGTCTCGACGTTTTCCAGCAGGCGGCACAGCGAGGCGGCCATGCGCGTCACCAGCGGATAGTTATAGGTCGTGCCAAGACCCTTCAGGTCGTGGGCGCGGAAATAGAGCGCCT
>JAEYQX010000176.1 GCA_023409795.1 Pseudomonadota bacterium | reverse complement strand
GGCCTGGAGCGTCCGGCGATCGTGGCCAGCTGGCCGACGACCCGGGGCTATACGGCGGTCCTGGACGTGGGGGCCAATATCGGCAGCGATGCCAAGCAGCTGATCGAGTTCGCCATCATGGGCGAGGCGTTCCAGTCGGCGGTCCACGGCGTCCAGAATCCGAAGGTCGGCCTGCTGAACATCGGCTCCGAGGACGTGAAGGGGCACGACGAGTTGCGCGAAGCCCACGCCATCCTGCGCGGTGGCAGCCTGCCGCTGAACTATTTCGGCTTTGTCGAGGGCAATGACATCCCCAAGGGCACGGTCGACGTGATCGTTACCGACGGCTTTACCGGCAATGTGGCGCTGAAGACGGCCGAGGGCACGGCGCGCTTTATCTCGACCCTGTTGAAAGAGGCCCTGACGTCCGGGCCGATGGCCAAGCTGGGCGCGGTGATCGCCATGCCGGCGCTGAAGCGCATGGCCAGCCGGATCGACCCCAATGCCGTCAATGGCGGCCCGCTGCTGGGCCTCAATGGCATTGTGGTCAAGAGCCACGGCGGTGCCTCGGCCCAGGGCTTTGCCAATGCCATCCGCGTGGCGGTGGATCTGGCCCGCAGTGATTATTCCGCCAAGGTCGGTGCCAATCTGGCCCGTCTTTCGGCCGTCGTTGAGCCGTCGTCGTGACGACACAGCAGTCTTTGGAGACCAGGGCGTGACCCAAGTTCGCAGTGCGGTAACCGGAATTGGCTCCTACCTGCCTGAAAAGGTGGTGACCAATGCCGATCTGGCCCGCTTCGTGGATACCTCGGACGAGTGGATCGTGGAGCGCACGGGCATTCGTCAGCGCCACCAGGCCGCCGACGACCAGCCGACCAGCGACCTTGCGGTCGAGGCCGCCCGGCGCGCCTTGGCCCAGGCCGGGAAGACGGCAGCCGACGTCGACCTGATCATCGTCGCCACCACCACCCCCGACAGCACATTCCCGGCCACGGCTGCCCTGGTGCAGGCGAAGCTGGGGGCCCCGGTCGGCATTGCCTTTGACGTTCAGGCTGTCTGCTCGGGCTTCGTCTATGCCCTCAGCGTGGCCGACGGCTTTGTCGCCCGCGGCCTGGCCCGGTGCGCCCTGGTCATCGGGGCCGAGGAAATGACCCGCCTGATGGACTGGACCGACCGCACGACCTGCGTCCTGTTCGGCGACGGGGCCGGGGCCTTTGTCCTGGAACCGCGAGAAGGCAAGGGGACCAAGGAAGACCAGGGCATCCTGGGCTTTGCCCTGCGTTGCGACGGCTCCAAGTCGGACCTGCTCTATGTCGACGGCGGCCCCTCGACGACCGGCACCGTGGGCCATCTGCGGATGCTGGGCAATCAGGTTTTCCGTCACGCCGTGGTCAACATCTCTGAAGCCATTGTGGCGGCCACCGAGGCTGCGGCGGTCACCATTCCCGAGGTGGACTGGTTCGTGCCCCACCAGGCCAACCAGCGCATCATTCGGGGCGTGGGCGAGCGCCTGGGCCTGGATGAAAGCCGGGTGGTCTCGACCGTCGACCGCCACGCCAATACCTCTGCCGCCTCCATCCCCCTGGCCATGGATGCGGCCATGCAGGACGGGCGGATCAAGCCTGGCGATCTAATTGTGCTGGAAGCCATGGGTGGGGGCTTGACCTGGGGCGCGTGTACGTTCCGACTGTAGTTTCTGATTCAGTGCTTTGATTTCAGGCCAGTTTGGCTTCTTATGTGCAAAGACACGGCAGCGGAGGCACGCAGTGACGGGACAAGACACCCTGACCCGGGCGGATTTGTGTGAGGCGGTGCATGAAGAGGTGGGCCTGTCCCGCCACGAATGCTCTGGCTTGGTTGAACGTACGCTTGAACTTGTTGTTGAATCGCTTGAGCAGGGCGAGACGGTAAAGCTGTCGGGCTTCGGCGTTTTTCAGGTGCGCGAAAAGCGGGCCCGGATGGGGCGGAACCCCAAGACGGGCGAGCCAGCCGCGATCAATCCTCGCCGTGTCATCAGCTTCCGTGCCTCTCAGATCATGAAGAGCCGCGTCCATGATGCGGCGTTAACGGACTAGTATTCTTGGCTAAAAGCCCTACCGCGTTCCGCACGATTTCCGAAGCGTCGGAGGAAGTCGGCACCCCTCAGCACGTCCTGCGTTTCTGGGAATCCAAGTTTGACTTCATCCAGCCCGTCAAGCGGGCTGGGGGGCGGCGCTTCTATCGCCCCGAGGACGTGACCCTGCTGAAGGCGGTGCGCCGCCTGCTGCACGACGAAGGCCTGACGATCCGGGGCGTCCAGCGCCTGTTCAAGGAGCAGGGCAGGGCGCGGGTCCTGGCCTATGGCGATCCCGGCAGCGCCCTGGACCTGGGCCCTGATATCGAGCGCGAGCCTAAGCCCGCTGTCCGCTCGACCG
Organism: Pseudomonadota bacterium; assembly: GCA_023409795.1. GTDB lineage: Bacteria > Pseudomonadota > Alphaproteobacteria > Caulobacterales > Caulobacteraceae > Brevundimonas. Next base: position 2,718 of record JAEYQX010000176.1, on the reverse strand, counting down.
AGGGGGCATCCCACGGGCACCTGGCCGCCATCCTGGCCGAACTGGAACAGGCAAAAGCCCGGCTGGACGCTGTTCTCGCTCGCTAGGGCGAACTTATTGTTCAAAAGGCATTTTAGGGTTTGCTCCAGACGGAATCGCCGTCTATACGGACCTCCTTCGGAGCGTGGCGCAGCCTGGTAGCGCACTTGACTGGGGGTCAAGGGGTCGCAGGTTCGAATCCTGTCGCTCCGACCATTCTCTCTGAGAATGATGGGTTTAAGGGCCGCCCTAGGGCGGCCCTTTTCCGTTCATGCCTTAAGCATGGTCTGCTCGGGTGTGTTTTTGACGCTCAAGGCAGGGAAGAGCTTCGAGGTCATGTCACTTCTGAAACAGATCCTCTCAGGTCAAAGCGATCTTGGATCTGCGGCCATTCGCGTCCGCCTGTGCTGCGGGTCCAAGAAGTGTTGGACCGTTTGATCTGGGCTGGATTGCCAGCGATCAAGCTACACGGCGCAAAGCGCTTGCCAGTAACGATTGAATTGGTAGCGATGATGCTGCCCTTGCCCACGTGAGCGTTCTTCATGATGCGAGAAGCCGCGCCAATCCATACGTGCTCTTCGATCGTGGTTTCGGACATTATGCTGCTGAGAAGTTCGCCGGTGGTAACATCCACGACGCCATGATTATCGCCAAGATAAATGGCAATATTATCTGCAAGCATGCAGTCGGCCCCCACCTTCAGAGAGCCGCCCATAGCGGTCACGTTGACGCCGTTGCTCGTGCAGTTTTCGCCGAATTCAACGTGCGCTTCCCCAAAGAAGCTCACGTTATAGATGCCCGTTGTCTTTGGTCCGAACGAAATTCTTCCTGTTAGGGCCCCAAGGGCCAGACCAAGCCGTGGAACAGAATGCAGGATTATCTCAAATTTTGAGGAATCCGGGTCATTACGGGAAGCGCCAAAGGCACGAATATTCAAATTCGACTTAAGCAGGGCTTCATCCTGCTCGTAGAATGAAATTGAGCCGTTAAGTCGCTTTGCTTCCTGGTCCAAGAGGCATTGGGTCGGCAACTCTTTGATCAGTATTGTTTTCGTTTTCTCAGGTCCGGACACAAGCTGCTATGTCTATTTCCCACGCTCTGCCCAGCGGATCAGGGGGATGAGCGGGATGCCCCAGCCGATGCCAGCGATGGGGAAGAAGATCAGGTCGGCCCACCAGGCGTCGGGCAGCATCTCGTTGACCATGACCGCGCCCCAGCACCAGAAGACCAGGAAGGCCACCACGCTGATCGTGGCGATAAAGCGCCGCGTGCGGGCTCCCATCAGCGTTTGCTCCGGAACAGGAAGTAGGTGACCAGGCCGACCACGCTGGCCACTCCGGCCCAGGCCAGCCAGTCCCAATCGGTGAGCACGGCGGCGCCGAACACGCGAATGGCCAGGAAGGCCCCGCAGGCGGCGGAGACAGAGGCGACCAGCAGGCATCCGCTGAGGCTGCGGCGGCCCGCCAGGCTGTGGGCCACAAGGCCCAGGAACAGAACGCCGCCAGTGGCCGCGCCAAGTTGCAGATAGGGTGCCACTCAGGCTCCTCCGGACAGGTTGACGCTTTTACGTCGAAAGCGACTCGATCTTGCCGCGCTGGGGAGGCATACCCCAACTGTCGCACGGTGGGTTAGGCGACAGGGTAACGGGGCGAACGGCAGGCGTCGAATGAACCGCTTTGTAGAACAAGATCGTAGCCGCGCGGTAGGGCTGTGGCTCTTTATCAGCGCGGCCCTGGTTTTTGCCATGGTTGTGGTGGGCGGCGTGACCCGCCTGACGGGCTCGGGCCTTTCGATTACCGAGTGGCAGCCGATCATGGGGGCCATCCCGCCGCTGAATGCGGCCGAGTGGGCCGAGGCCTTTGATAAATACAAGGCAATCCCCCAGTACCAGCTGGTCAATGCGGGCATGAGCCTGGGCGAGTTCCAGTCCATCTTCTGGTGGGAATGGATTCACCGGCTGCTGGGCCGCCTGATCGGCGTGGTCTTTGCCGTGCCCTTCTTCATCTTCCTGGCCCTGAAGAAGTTGCCGCGCCGCCTGGTCGGCCGGTGCCTGGTTCTGCTGGCCCTGGGCGGGCTGCAGGGCTTCATTGGCTGGTGGATGGTGTCCAGCGGCCTGTCGGAGCGGGTCGATGTGGCCCCCGAGCGCCTGGCCACGCACCTGGGCCTGGCCTTCCTGATCTTTGCTGGCCTGATCTGGACCGGGCTGGAGGCCTGGAGCGGATCGGACCACACGCGCGCCCCGCGGGGCTGGTCCTGGGGTGCCGGGATCCTGCTGCTGCTGGTCTTTGTCCAGTGCCTGCTGGGCGGGCTCGTTGCCGGGGCCAAGGCGGGCTACATCTATACGGACTGGCCGCTGATGAACGGGGCCTTCTTCCCGCCGGTCGAGTGGGCGGCTGGCGGGCTCAGCTTCCTGCACGACCAGGGTCTGGTGCAGTTCAATCACCGGATCGGGGCCTATGTCCTGCTGCTGGCCGTCTCGGCCTATGCGTTTCACGCCTGGCGCTGGCGCCTGGCCGAGGGGTCGGGCGGCTCGGCCTATGTCCTGGCCGGGCGGGTCTGGGCCCAGGCCATCCTGGGGGTCGTGACCCTGGTCCATGCCGTGCCCCTGTGGCTGGGCGTCGCCCACCAGGCCCTGGCGGCCCTGGTCCTGGGCGCAGCCACGATCAACCTGTGGCTGGTGCGGCGCTCACGCCCGCGGAT
>JAEYQX010000077.1 GCA_023409795.1 Pseudomonadota bacterium | reverse complement strand
GCTCACGCCTATGTGCTGGAGGACGCCGAGGACGCGCGCCTGTTTCATGCGCGCCTGATCCAGATGTTCCTTGAAGCGGCCTATGGTGCCCGCTCTCAGCTGTCGATTGCCATCGTCGGTGCGGGGGCCACGGGCACGGAGCTGGCGGCCGAGATCCTGGCTGGCCATCGCGAGCTCTCCCTGGGCCTGCACCCCTCGCACCATTTCCAGCTGAAGGTGACTCTGGTCGAGGCGGGATCAAGGATCCTGGGCGGGCTGTCTGCCGACCTCTCGCGCGATGTGCACGCCGAGCTTGAGCGGCGCGGCGTGTCGATCCGCGTCAACACCCGCGTGGTGGAAGCCACGCCAGCGGGCCTGCAGACCAGCGAGGGGCCGATCAAGGCTGATGCCGTCGTCTGGGCCGCAGGGGTCCTGGCTTCAAGCCGCAACCTCGACCTGGGCCTCGAAACCGGGCCCTTGAACCGTATCCTGGTGGATGATCGCCTGCGCACCTCGCACCCTGGCATCCATGCGATGGGCGATTGCGCCCAACTGTCCAGCGGTGCCCTGCCTCCCACCGCCCAGGTCGCGTCACAACAGGCCCGCTATCTTGCGCGGACCCTATTACAGGACCGCGAGCCCGGCCCCTTCCGCTACCGCAACCGCGGTGCCCTGGTGTCCCTCAGCCACTACGGAGCCGTCGGCTCCCTGATGGGTGGCCTGCTGGGCAAAGGCTTCATGGTCGAGGGCCTGGTCGCCCGCAGCCTCTATGCGGGCATACGTTTTGACCACTATCGCACCGTCGTGGGACTCAGGCGCACCCTGCTGATGGGCCTGGCCCGCCTGTTCTCAAAGCGCGCATCCGGACGGCTCAAGCTCCACTAGGCCCGGCCTCTTGTGACAGGGTCGAGGCGGTCAGGCTCAGGGCTCCATCCTCGTAGGACACGATGCGCAGGGCGGTCAGGCTAACCCCCGCCTGGTCCAGGGCCTCAAGCCAGATCATGGCCTGATGCGGATCAACCCGGCTGGCTTCGACCGTCACCCTGCCCTCGGTGCCAGGGCTGATCTGCGGATAGATCTCGGCCTTGCGCCCGGCCTGCTCCAGCGCCCCGCGCAGATCGGCAGGTATCCAGGCCTGATTTTCCCGCGCGACCTCCAGCCTGTGCGTCAGCAGGCTCAGCCGCTGCTCGGCGACGTGGCGGCGGTTTGCGGCCTGCTCGCGCGCCTCGCGCAAGGGCTGGACCACACCATACCAGAGCCCCACCGCCAGGATCAGGGCCGTCATGGCCCCCAGCATGACCTGCTCACGCCGCGAGCGCCCGGACCACCACAGCATCGATTGGGACAGGGTCTTCATCACAGCACCTCGACGGTAAAGGCGCACAGGGTCCTGCCCGCCTCCTGGCTGACCTCACACTGGCTCAGCGACAGGCCCCGCTGGGCCAGGGCCTCGCGCAGGCTCTCGACGCTTTCGGCCGAGGGCAGATAGACAATGCCACGCGCCTGGCGGCCGCTGGCGTCAAACTCGGCCAGCTTTGCGCCCGAAACGGCTGGCAGGGCCTGGGCCATGGCCGCCAGCACCCTGCCCTGTCCGCCCGCTGGCGGTGCCAGAGCCAGGTCGCGCTCGGCCTGGGCCAGGGCGTCGTCCCGGCCGGTCAATGCGGGGTCAAGGGCAATCGCCCGGTCCGCCGCCTCCGACAGGGCCTGTCGGGCGGCCATATCATCACGCACGGTGGCCGCAAGCCCCAGGACAAGGGGCGAGACCAGGACCGCAACGGCCAGCATGGCGGCCAGCCGCCACCCGCGTCCATTCCTGACCGCCACGGGCTTGGGGGCCAGGTCCAGCGGGCTGGCCAGGCTGCCGACGGCCAGGGCGTCCAGCACCAGGGCGGGCTCGATTTCGCGGGCCTGACCATCGGCCACGAACTGCGGCACCCAGTCGGACTGGATCGTGGCCGACAGGTGCTCGCCCGCAATGACGATCTCTCCGCCGGCCCGGTGCGCCAGGGTCATGGCACCGTCCTGTGGCACCAGGCAAAGGCAGTCCGGCACCAGTCGGGCACCGGCAAGGCCTGCGGCCTCCAGCCAGGCGACCCAGCCATCCAGCACCGGGCGCGAGACCACCGCCACCGGCAGGCGTCCGCCAAGGCGGTGCTGGCCAGCCATGACCTGGGCGTCCTCCAGGTCATGGCCCAGGGCCTGTTCCATCTGCCAACGGGCCGCCGCAGCGACCTGGGCCGGACGGGCGGCGGGAAGATCAAGCCAGCGCACGGCAACCTGGGATCCCGGCACCACGGCGATACGGACCGCGACATCAGGCAACAGGCCATCATCGCCCAGGGTCCCGGCCTGGACCACCTGGCCATCAGCGCCCAGCCTGCGCCACGGCACGGGCTGGTCCGCGACAGACCGGGGCAGGAAAACAATCAGGGTGTCAGTCATTCTTCGGGCGTCCATCGACGGCTCACGGTGCGCGCCGGACCTTCGTTCGGCACGTGGATGAGAGCGGTGCGAAGCGAGCGGCTGTCACCGGCATCCACCTCTATCCGCAGGCGAAAGTAGCGACTGGCCAGGACGGTCTGGCCGCGCATCTGGTCATCGGCCACCACCTCGTTGAGCACAGGCAGGGCCCAGAAAGCGTCGGGGCTGGACCAGCCCTGGGCCGGGCGCGAGGCCAGGGCGGCGCGTGCGGCCCCCAGGGTCATCTGCCCGCCGCTGATCGCCATCAGCAGCGGCGCATGACTGCCCGTCAGGCTGTTCAGGTTGAGGCGGGTCAGCCTCGCCTCCGGCAGGGCGCAGACATAGGGCCGCAAGCGCTCATAGGCCTGGGCGCTGACCCCGGCCACGGCCCGCAGCTCGGTGACATCGGCCAGCATGAGGCCTGCGGTCCGATAGGGCGCAGCGCGCGTGGCATAGTCCGCGTCCTCGGCCCCGCCGGGAGCGGTGACGGCCTGGTCGGAATCCATCCAGTCGGTCAGGGCATTGGCCAGGCGCACCATGGCCGGCCGCGAAAGGCCCAGCGCCGTCCCCAGCTCGACCAGCTGGGCCGCGCCTTGCGGGTTTGGCCGCAAATCCTCGCCCTGGCCGAAGACCAGGCTGTTCAGGTTGAAGCAGTCCTGGCCATCGCCCACCCAGGTGCGCACCTGGCCATTGTCCAGGTCAACCACCTGAGTCTGGCCCGCAGGCGGCAGCCGCTGCCCCGTGGCTCCGGACTGGACCGTCGTGGCCAGCAGATGCCGGGCTGCCGCCTCGGCCGCCGCCGCCTGGCCCTGCATCTGCGCCTGATGCTCCAGATTGGTCGCGCGGCGAACGGAAAACCGGACCTGGTCCAGCAACAGGACGCAGACGACCGCCATCACCGCCACCAGCAGCAGGACCGTCAGCAAGGCCATGCCGCGCCGATCACCTGTGTTCTGCCGCCTCATCCCTCGGTCACCAGGAACAGGGTCTCGACCGGGCCATAGGCCTCCAGCTCAAGACGCAGCCGCACCGCGTCCGGCAAGGGGCGATCCGACGAGGTCAGGTAGCCAGGTCCCTCCGAGCGGCCCTGAATCAGGGTGACACTGGCTGACTTCACCCCGCGCATCAGCACCTGCGGCGGACCGGCAGTCGCCCCGTCCAGATAGGTATAGGCGCGCCGTTCAAGGCGTCCGTCCGCCAGCCTGTAGTCAATCCTCTGCAATGAGGGGCGCGGGTCGTCATCCGGGTTCGACCATCCTGCCCGGACCAGCACCAGCACCGGATCGCCCGGCAACTGGCCCGCCACGATCGGGGCCACCATCGGGCGTCCCGTGGCCGAGCGAACCCGCCGCGGTGCCGCCTGCGACAGGTCTGATTTCAGGACCGCCAGGGTCCGCTGCACCTCGCCAACCCTCTGGCCCTGCTGCTCCAGGCTGAACCGCGTGTCGGCCACCTGGGACAGCACCAGCACCCCCGCCGCCGAGATCAGGGCAAAGATCGCCAGGGCGATCAGCACCTCGACCAGGGTAAAGCCGTCGCGGCCAGAAGCAGGCATGGTCAGGCCTCGCCGCCGATGCGGTGGGCCAGCCGCTCGGCCAGCAGGGTATCGTCACGCCAGACCTGGACGGCTGACAGCTCGACGCCCTGGCGACGGATCACCGGCACGACCATCCAGGCCAGAGGCAGGCCATCGACCTGGGCCTGGCCCTGACGCGAGACGGTGCGGCCCAGGCTGACCTCGGCCGCCACGCGCTCGGCAACCAGGGCGGCCAGGGTCTGCTGCTCGATGTGCGCCGCATGACGCGCGCTTTCGGTCGCCAACTTGATCAGGGCCATGGCCGCCAGACCAAACACGGCCAGGGCCACCAGCATTTCGATCAGGGTAAAGCCGTCCCGCGCCTGTGTCCTATTGGGCAAGGGAAACCTCCCCCGCGCCGTCGATGCGGATCAGCACCCGGTGACCGTCGCGGGTCAGCAGAAGTTCCGAGGGATCTGCCAGTCCGGACGGGTCAAAGCTGACACGAGCCTGCGACTGAACCTCCAGCCGCTCGGGCCAGGCGCAGGCGCGCAGGGGGCCATCCAGCCCCTGCCAGGCTTCTCCGTCAAAGGCTTGGAACTCATAGCCCTGGGGCGACAGGCGCACCGACACCGGCCGGTTCGTCAGGATCGCCTCCTCGCGCGCCAGCTGCAGCCGTGCCGTCAGCCGCTCGGCCTCGCTCAGCACGGGCGGGACCGGGTCTGGCAGGGACAATACAACGGCCGAGGCCGCGACCGACAGGATCACGACCACGACCAGCAGCTCGACCAGGGTGAAGCCGCGCCGGCCTCGCCCGGCCCTAGAGGTTCCAGTTGCCGATGTCGGCATCATTCCCCTCGCCCCCCTCCTTGCCATCCGCGCCAAGGGACCAGACGTCAAAGGCCCCGCCGTGGCGGCTGGTGCGGCTGTACTGGTAGGGATTGCCCCACGGGTCCTCGGGCAGGCGGCGCACATAGCCTCCCTGGCGATAGCGTTCAGGGCGGGCCAGGTCGGCGGGAGCCGCAGACAGGGCCGCCAGCCCCTGCTGGTCCGTCGGGAAGCTGAGGTTGTCCAGGCGATAGGTCTCCAGCGCCTGTTCCAGCACGGCGATGTCGGCGCGCGCCTTGCTGGTCATGGCCGCGTCTTGGCTGGGCAGGACGTTGATGGCCACCACCGTGGCCAGCAGGCCGATGATGACAATGACCACCAGCAGCTCGACCAGGGTGAAGCCCCCGCGCTGCTGCTGGCGCTGCTCAAGGGTTTGGCGACGCTGACGAAGACCTTGGATCAGATGGCTCATGCCTACCTCGCTCACCCCAGGGCCAGGGTGTTGATCTGCAGAATGGGAAGGAGAATGGACAGGACGATCAGGGCGACGACCCCGCCCATGATGACGATGATGGCCGGCTCAAGCAGGCTGAGCATGACCGAGGTAAAGGTGCTGAACTCGCGGTCCAGGTAGTCGGCGGCGCGGGCCAGCATGGGCTCCAGCTGGCCCGAGGCCTCGCCTGAGGAGGTCATGTGGATCAGGACGGGCGGAAAGACCCCGGCCCGCTTCATGGCCGCCGACAGGCCGCCGCCCTCGCGCACGGCGTCGGCCATGGCCTCGGTCGCCTGGCGCAGGGCCCGGTTGGAGACGGTGCGCGCGGTGATGTTCAACCCTTCCATGACCGGCAGGCCTGCCGAGATCATGGTCGACAGGGTCCGCGCCATGCGGGCCGCGTGCAGGTCGCGGACCAGGGCCCCGATCACCGGCATCTTCAGCACCATGCGATCGGTCTTCAGGCAAAAGGCCTCGCGCCGCCGCGCCAGGAACAGCCCCGCCACCCCCGCGCCGAGCAGGATCAGCACCAGCCAGCCCCATGACGTCATCAGGTTGGACAGGGCGATAATGCCGCGCGTCAGCAACGGCAGGGTCTGGCCCATGCTGTCGAACTGCTCGACCACCTTGGGCACCACGAAGGTCATCAGGGCGATGACCACCCCCATGGCCACGACCGCCAGCATGACCGGATAGACCAGGGCGGTGATGACCTTGCCCCGGATCTGCTGCTCATGGTCCAGCCCCTCGGCCAGGCGCTCCAGGATGGGGGCCAGGGCTCCCGAGGTCTCGCCCGCCCGGACCATGGCGCGGTAAAGGGGCGGAAAGGCTGCGCCCTGGGCCGCCATGGCATCGGCCAGGCTGCGGCCTTCCAGCAGGGAGGCATGAACCCGGCCCAGCACCGTCTTGACCCTGGGCCGGTCGGCCTGGGCCACCAGGGTCCGCAGGGCTTCCTCAAGCGGGGCCACGGCCACCAGGGTGGCCAGCTGGCGCGTGGTCAGGGCCAGGGCCTTGGCCGACAGGCGCTGGCGGCCAGCCGCCTCGGCCCGGCGTGCCGGTTCAGCCACGGCATCCGTCTCGGACAGGTCCAGCACCAGCAGGTGACGCCGCTCCAGCTGGCGGCGCGCCTCCTCGGCCGAGGCTGCGGTCAACCGGCCGGTGACCTGACGCCCGGCACCATTGACCCCGACATAGGCAAAGGCCTGGCTCACAGGGCTTCTCCTGCCGCCTGGTCACCGGTGACCCGCACCGCCTCCTCGACCGAGGTCACGCCCCGGGCGACGAGGCCGCGCACACGGTCCGCCAGCATCCCCTTGCCAGCCTCGCCAAAGGCCGCCTTGGCCAGGGCCTCGTCCGGGGCAGAGGCGGCGATCAGGCGACGGATCGGCTCGGTCACGCGAATGACCTCATGCACCCCCTGGCGGCCTTCATAGCCGGTACCGGAACAGGACGGGCAGCCGACCGGACGCCAGCAGGGCGTGCCGGGCGCCAGGCCGATGCGGGCCGCCGTGGCCGCATCCAGATGATCCTCCTGGCGGCACTCCAGGCACAGCTTGCGCACGAGGCGCTGGGCCAGGATCATCCGCAGGCTGGAGGCCAGCAGGAAGGGCTCGACGCCCATGTCGCGCAGCCGGGTCACGGCCCCGGCGGCATCATTGGTGTGGACGGTCGAGAGCACCAGGTGGCCGGTCAGCGAGGCCTGGACGGCGATGGCAGCCGTCTCGGCGTCACGGATTTCGCCCACCATGACCACGTCCGGGTCCTGGCGCAGGATGGCGCGCAGGCCGGCGGCAAAGGTCATGCCGACGCGGGTATTCACCTGGGTCTGGCCCACCCCCTCGACCGCATACTCGACTGGGTCCTCGACCGTCAGGATATTGCGCTGGCCGTCGTTCAGCCGCGACAGGGCGGCATAGAGGCTGGTCGTCTTGCCCGAGCCGGTCGGGCCGGTGACCAGGATGATGCCATGCGGATCGGTCAGCGCCTGTTCAAAGGCGGCGCGCTCGTCCGGCCCCATGCCCAGGCTGTCCAGGTCAACGCCCAGGCGATCACGGTCCAGCACGCGCAGCACCACCCGCTCACCGCCCCGCGCCGGCAGGGTCGAGCCCCGCACATCCAGGTTGCACCCACCCAGCATCAGGGCGATGCGGCCATCCTGCGGCACCCGCTTTTCAGCAATGTCCAGCCGGGCCATGACCTTGATGCGCGACACCAGCAAGGGAGCCATGCGCGGGTTGAGGCTGAGCGCCTCGCGCAGCACCCCATCGACGCGCAGGCGCACGACCAGCCGGGTCTCGAAGGTCTCAAGGTGGATATCGGACGCGCCGACGCGCACGGCCTCGGCGATGACGCCATTGATCAGGCGAATGACCGGGGCGTCATCGTGGCTGTCCAGCAGATCCTCGGCCGGCGGCAGGTCCTCGACCAGCCCTTCCAGCCCGCTGGGGATGGCCAGGTCATCATCGCCATCGCCCGCCAGGGCATCACTGGCATAGATGTCGGACAGGCGGCGCTCGAAGACGGCGTCTTCCAGCACCTCAACCGACAGGGGCCGCCCCAGCAGGCGGCGCGCCTCGACCAGGGCCAGGGGATTGGCCCCGCGCCGATAGCCCACCGTCATGACATCGCCCGGCACCAGCAGGACCACGCCTTCGCGGCGGGCGAAGCCGTAGGGCAGCCGGGGGTCAGCGCGCGTCAGCATCACGGGCCTCGGCCACCGGGACCGCTGCGGGGGCAGCGGGGGGCTGGGTGCGCATATAGTCGCGCAGCAGGACGTCCAGGCTGGGCTCCACGTCCGGGTGCAGGACCTGCTGCTGATGGCGCATATAGCCCCAGCGGTCAGCGGCCAGGCCCTGGGCCTGCTCGGCGGTGCCGATGATGGTCGGGCGCAGGAAGACCATCAGGTTGGTGCGCCCGCCCTGGCGGCTCGTGCTGCGGAACAGGCCGCCGATGCCCGGCAAGTCGCCCAGCCCCGGCACGCGCGAGACCTCGGTGCGCTCGTTCTGGTCCAGCAGCCCCCCGGCCACGGCAATGTCGCCATCATCCACCACCAGGGTGGTTTCCAACTCACGCTTGTCCAGCACCAGGTCCGTCGCCGTGCGTGACAGCACCCCGTCGATACTGGACACCTCCTGCTTCAGCGTCAGGGTGATGGAGCCACCCGCATTGATCTGGGGCCGCACCGTCAGGCGCACGCCGATGTCCTTGCGCTCGGTCGTGGTGAAGGGATTGGAGTTGCCATCCAGCAGGGTCTGGCCCGTGGTGATCGGCACTTCCTGGCCGACCAGGAAGCTGGCTTCCTCATTGTCCAGGGTCATGATCGACGGGGTCTGCAGCAGGTTGGAGCCCGCATCCGTCTTGGCCGCATTGATGATGAAGCCGAACAGCCCGTCGCCCCGCTTGCCACCCAGGCCGCCGATGAAGCCATTGGCCCCCAGAAGACCGTTGAGGGCCAGGGACTGGAGCTGCTCGCGCAGGGGATCATCCTTGTCCAGTTGGTCCGACGCCACGCCGCCGGCAATCGGCAACAGCGGCGAGGCCCGGTCCGAATAGTTGGTCAGGCCCGCGCCATATTCACTGGCCGCCAGCCACTGGACGCCCAGGTCGCGCACGGCCTTGTCCGACAGCTCGACCACGATGGCCTCGATCAGCACCTGCTGGCGGCGCACGTCCAGGCGGCGGATCACGTCCGCAAGGGTACGCTGCAGGTCCGCCGGGCCCGAGATGACCAGGGCATTGGCACCGGGGAAGCGTGCGATCGTCGCCCTCTGGCCCGTTTCGGTCACCGTGGTGGTGCCCACGGACTGGGTCGCGCCATTGCCCCCTTCCAGCGGGGGCGTGCCATTGGCCGGGGTGGTCGCAGCCCCCAGGCCACCGCTTCTCAGCGGAGCGCTGCCGCTCGGGACTGCATCCACCGGCTGGCCGATGATCTGCTGCAGCACCGGCAGCAGCTGGCCGGCATCGGCGTGTTCCAGGAAGATGACATTGATGTCCTGATTGGCGCGCGAGCGGCCATCCAGGTCGGCCACAAGGGCCCGGATGCGCTCCAGCTGGCGGGCATCACCACGCAGGACGATGGAGTTGGAGCTCTGGACCGGGGTGACCGTGACCATGGGGCTGGAGCCCATGACCTGTTGCAGGACCACCGCGATCTCGCGCGCCGAGGCGTTTTCCAGGGCAACGACCTGATAGTCGCTGCGATCCACGTCGATGCGGCTGACCAGGGCGCGGATCCGGCCCATGTTGTCAGCAAAATCCGCCACCACCACCGTATTGGCCGAGGCATTGGCCAGGACCTGCCCCTGGGCCCCGACCAGGGGACGGATGGTCTCGGCGGCCGCTGCGGCATCGGCGTGCCTCAGGGTAAAGACCTCGGTGGTAAAGCGCCCTGCCCCGACGCCCGATGGCCCCTGCGCGGCGGCGGCGGCCGGACTGATGCGATAGGCCCCCGCGCTGGTCGGCGTCACCACCAGGCCATTGGCCCTGAGCGTCGACAGGAACAGCTCGAACACCTGGGCCGAGGTCAACGGCCGCGGGCTGGATACAGTCACCGTGCCCGAAACCGCCGGATCGACGATGAAGGTCCGGCCGGTGCGACGGCCAACGTCCTGGATAAAGGCGCGGATGTCGGCATTCTGGACATTCAGCACCTGGCGTTCCTGGGCCATGGCCACCAGTCCGGGCGCAGGCATCTGGCTGGCCAGAACAGCGGCTAGAACGGACCCCAGCAGGCGGCGAGAAAAAAACGGCATCATCAGCCCGTCCTGACGGTGGTCATGCGACGCTGGCCGTCGCGCTCATAGGAAATCTCGGCGGAACTGGCCGAGCGCAGGCGTTGGCGCAGCGTGTTCAGCGCCTGGGGCGAGGTCAGGGCCGTGCCATTGATCGACAGGATGACATCCCCATCCTGCAGGCCCGCCGCGTCCAGCTGGGGACTTTCGCCCCTGGCCGAGACGACCAGGCCCTTCATCGTCATGCCCTCCAGCTTGGGACGCAGCCCGGCCTCGGCCACCAGCCGTGCCGGGTCGACGACGGCGACGGTATCCTCTGCCGGTTCGGCTGCGGCCTCTTCAGGGGCGGCCGTAGCGGTGCCGGCCCCATCGCTGCCGAGGTCAGGACTGGCAAACTCGACCCGAACCCGGCGCGGGCCGATGGCCAGGGTCACATGGCTGACGTCCACGCTTTGCAGCACGGCCCCGTCCGGCAGGGCCTCACCGACCGCCACCGAAACCTGGGTCCCATCCTGGAGCCCGATGATGGCCGAGCCCCCGCCCAGACCATCGGCACTGATGCCGAACAGGCCATAGCCGCTGCTGTCGGCCTCTATCGCGGCAGTGCTCGAGCTTCCCGGCGCAAAGGGGTTCAGGCGGCTTAGCGCCGACATATCGGGCGCGGGCATCGAGGCCCCGGCGGGCACATCCGCAGGCGGTTCCAGGAACAGCCAGACCATGCGGCCTGCCTGCAGCGTCAACACGGCGATAAGGGCCCCTTCGGCCAGACGCCTCAATCCCTCTGGTCGACTGGCGAGGGCCTGGCTGAGCTGGCCAGAAAGCTTCGTCAACTGCTGCACGACTGGATCATCCCGACGCGCCACCCCTCGGGGCAGCTTCCGTGTCGGGGTACACCCATCATCCGTACCCGGCTTGCCTGTTAAAATGACAGAGCGGCGAAGCGGACATGACGAAACGTCCGCTTTCGGATCAATGGTCATGCTGCTGAAAAAATCAGGGGACCGAAGCCATGGCTTCGATCCCCCAGGTTTCAGACCCTTTTCGGGTCTTCGGGATGGTCGGGAAGACTTTTAGAAGCGCGTGGTCAGGCTCAGGGAGACGCTCTGACCCAGGTCATAGGCGTTCACCAGAATCTTGCCGTTCTGCTCCTGGAATTCCTCGAAGGAGGTTCCCAGAAGGTTGCGCGCCTCGAAGGCCAGGCCCAGGTCACGACCCCGGACCGTGAAGTCCTTGCGATAGACGAAGTCGAGGAAGGCCCCCGGCTCCTGGCGATAGTCAGGCTCGCGAACCTGGCCTACGCCCGCCCCGCGCGCCGTGATGCGCTCGGACACATAGTTCAGGATCAGCGTCGCCTGCGAGCGGGCCACGTCGTCTTCCCAACCCAGTTGCAGGTTGGCGACGTGCTCGGACTGGCCCTGCATCTGCGCGCCATCGCGGATGAAGAAGCTGGCCTGTTCCGGCGTACCGGCCCCGCCCAGCGTCATGACGGTGTCGTCCTCGCCCACGCTGACTTCAGAGTCCGACCAGGTGTAGTTGGCCTGGACCAGGAAGCGCTTGTTGGCGACGAAGGACGAGGCGCTGTCGAACTCGAAGTACTTCTTGCCCTCGACCTCAAAGCCCATGACCGTGGCTTCCGGCGCGTTCAGGAACGACTGCTGGCGCTGGTTGCCGACATCGACGATCACGGCCTCGACCGGCTTGTCCAGCAGCTTGTAGAAGACGCCGGCGGTCACGAACTGCTGGGGCGCGAAATACCATTCCCAGCGAGCGTCCAGGTTGGTGATCTCGGTATCCACCAGATAGGGGTTGCCGATGAAGATCCGGTCGCTTTCCGGGTCGGTATAGGTCTGCGGAGCCAGTTCACGGAACTGCGGGCGGCCGATGGTCTTGGACGCACCCAGGCGCAGTTGCTGGTCTTCGGCGAAGTTCCAGGTGCCGGTGAAGGACGGCAGCCAGTAGTCGGCCTCGCGGCTGGTGGGCTGGTAGGCGCTGGTGTCGCCGAACAGCGAGCGCGGCGTTACGCTTTGCGAACCGTCCTCGTAGCGGACACCGAAGCTGGTGCGCAGGGTCGGCCAGAACTCGGCGTCCACCATGGCATAGGCCGCATTGACCGTCAGGTCGGCGTCATAGGCGCTGGCCCCGTTACCGCCCGCGATCTCGCGCAGCTGCAGGCCGTTCGGGTTGATGTTGTAGTCCGAGAACAGATAGTCGATCCGCGCGCGGCGCTGACGGTCGGTCAGGCCGTTGACGGCTTCGAACTGCAGGTCGTGGCGGACCGCCTCGCGGGTGTTGTCCAGGGTCGCGGCACCCACCTTGATGGTGGCTTCGCGCCCGGCAGCCATCGGCAGGTCATACGACAGGTCGATACCACCCGACATCACCTCGTCGTCCAGCTCCGAGAAGGAGATCAGGTTGCCCTGGACGTTGTGGATGAAGTTGTCCTCGGCATCGACGCCATACTGGAAGCGGCTTTCATAAGGCGCATCGCGCGACGACTGGGCATAGGCGGCGCGCCAGTCGATCTTCAGGCGGCCTTCGGGGCCAAAGAAGTGCTCACCGGCCAGCTGGCTGGTGAAGAGCTGGCGCACGAACCACTCGGAGTAGTCGTTGCGGATGATGCTGCCGCCCGCGTCGAAGTCGGGGCCAGCGGCGCTGCGGGCTTCCTTGGTGGTGCTGCGGACATAGAGATTGGTCCACTTCACCTCGTGGTTGTCGCTCGACACCGACAGGCCGCCCAGCAGGTTCAGGCGCACGTCGTTCTGGTTTGAGACAACATCCGAGTGCGACTTGACCACCAGGGCGTCGCCCTGGAACTGGCCTTCCTCCTGGATGGCCTGGCGGGCGCGCCACGAGTTGTCATAGCCGGCGGCGACGATGACGCCGACGTCGCCAAAGCGGTTGGGCGTGCGGAAGCCACCGGCGATCTCGACGCTGCCGTCGACCGGGGTCTGCTGGCGCTGCAGCAGGCGCAGCGGGGCGTTCACCAGCGAGTGGCCCATGGCCTGCAGCTCGTCGGCCGAGAAGTTGGCGCGGTTGATCTGCTTGCCTTCGCGGAAGGCCAGGGC
>JAEYQX010000244.1 GCA_023409795.1 Pseudomonadota bacterium | reverse complement strand
CGGGCCTGTAGTCCGCCGGCAAGAAAAAAGGCGGCTCCGGACGGAGCCGCCTTTTCAATGTCTGGTGCCTGGTCGCCCCTAGACGGCGCGAGGCCGGGTGACGGCTTCGGGCAGGTCCTCGCCAAAGGCCCGCTGGTAGAACTCGGCGATGGTCGGGCGCTCCAGCTCGTCGCATTTGTTCAGGAAGGTCAAGCGGAAGGCGAGGGCGACGTCACCGCCAAAGATGATGGCGTTCTGGACCCAGGTGATCACCGTGCGCGGCGACATGACGGTCGAGATGTCACCGTTCATGAAGGCCTGGCGGGTCATGTCGGCGACGCGCACCATGGCCGCGATGCGGCGACGACCCTCGGCGTCGTTCCATTCGGGAGCCTTGGCCGCCACGATGTCAGCCTCGACCTCATGGTCCAGGTAGTTCAGCGTGGTGACGATGTTCCAGCGGTCCATCTGGCCCTGGTTGATCTGCTGGGTGCCGTGATAAAGGCCCGAGGTGTCGCCCAGGCCAATGGTGTTGGTGGTCGAGAACAGGCGGAACCAGCGGTTCGGGCGGATGACGCGGTTCTGGTCGAGAAGCGTCAGGCGGCCCTGGGCCTCCAGCACGCGCTGGATGACGAACATGACGTCCGGGCGACCGGCATCATATTCATCGAACACCAGGGCAATCGGGCGCTGCAGCGACCAGGGAAGGATGCCCTCGCGGAACTCGGTGACCTGCTTGCCGTCCTTCAGGACAATGGCGTCCTTGCCCACCAGGTCGATACGGCTGACGTGACTGTCCAGGTTCACGCGCACCAGCGGCCAGTTCAGGCGGGCGGCGACCTGCTCGATGTGGGTCGACTTGCCGGTGCCGTGGTAGCCCTGGACCATGACGCGGCGGTCGTAGGCAAAGCCGGCGCAGATCGCCAGCGTCGTCTGCGGGTCAAACCGGTAGGTGTCGTCGATCTCGGGCACATGGGAATCGCGCGTTTCGAACGCAGGCACAACCATGTCGGAATCGATGCCAAAGGCCTCGCGGACCGTCACCTTGCGGTGCGGTTCCATGGTGACCAGGGGATCAGGGGACGCGTCGAGAGGAGAGGTCATACACACCCTCTAGAGCCCTCGCGCGCGCGGCTCAACACACGCGCGAGGAAACTTTGAGGCTTATTCTGCCGACAGCGCCACATCCACATTGCCGCGCGTGGCATTGGAGTAGGGACAGACGGCGTGGGCCTTCTGGATCAGGTCATCAATGACCGACTGCTCCAGGCCGTGGTCGGTGACCTTGAGCGCCACATCAAGGTTGAAGCCTTCGCCGCGGGTGTTCTTGCCAAAGCCGATGGTGGCCGTGACCCTGGTCTCGGGCGCGACGGGCGATCCGGCCTTGCCTGACACCAGCCGCAGGGCTCCCAGGTAGCAGGCGGCATAGCCGGTAGCGAACAGCTGCTCGGGATTGGTGCCATCGCCGCCCTTGCCGCCCATCTCGGTCGGCGTGGACAGGCGGACGTCGATCTTGCCATCGTCGGTGGCGGAGCGGCCGTCCTCGCGGCCTCCCCCTGATGCTGTGGCGTGGGCGCGGTACAGAACTTCCATCGGCGGAGCCTCCGTGAGTTGGGGAGACCCGCATATGGGAACCGGGCAGGGGGCGCGAAAGCGGGGCGGCCTTGGCCCCGCAAAGACGTGATCAGGCGTGACCGGCCTTCTTCAGGGTCTTCCAGGCCTTGATGACGCGCTGCAGCTTGGCCTCGGCCCCGCGGTCGCCGCCATTGGTATCGGGGTGAAAGCGTTTCAGCAGCTCGTGGTAGCGGGCCTTGATGGCGGCCTTGTCCGCGCCGGGCTCCAGGTCCAGGTCCGACAGGGCCTGGCGCTCGATCTTGCCGACGCGGTGGATTTCCTCGGGTGCCACAGGGCCCGCGTCGCGGGTGCGTCGCCCGAACAGGCCAAAGCTGTCCTGCCACGAGCCGGTGCCCTGGTTCTTGCCAGTGCCCATCTTGGCGGCAAAGGCGGCGGCCTCGCGCGAGTTGGCGCTGGCCTTCATGTCCCAGGTGGGACGCCCGCCGGTCATGGCCTCGTTTTCCTGGGCCGTGCGAATCTCGTCCTCGCTCATGCCCGCGTAGAAGTTCCAGCCCTTGTTGTACTGGCCAGCGTGGGCCTGGCAGAAGTTGTAGAACTCGCTGATCTGCTGGCGCGACTTGGGGGCCTTGGCCGTGGCGGCCTTGGAGCAGTCGGGCCATTCGCACGGCTTTTCCCCCGGTTTCAGGCGCAGGACATCGGCCTGGGCCTCTTCCTCGTCGGCCTTGGGCGGCTTGACCCGAATGTCGGTGAACCGGGGTTTATATTGAAAAGACGCAGACATGGCCCGAAGTGTAATGCTGATTTGGACAGCTTCAAGGAACCAGCCATGTCAGACGGCCCCGTTGCGGCACTTATTCGCGAAAAACTGACGGCGGGCCTGTCGCCGGTGGCGCTGGAACTGGTGGACGACAGCTGGAAGCACGCCTCGCATCACCACGAGGGTGGCATCGACGCCCAGGACGGTGGCGAGACCCACTTCCAGTTGCGCATCGTCTCGGAACAGTTCGCCGGCCAGAACCGCGTCCAGCGCCACCGCACCGTGAACAGCCTGCTCAAGAACGAACTGGCCGGCTCGGTCCACGCCCTGTCGATCATCGCGCTGACGCCGGGCGAGGCGGATGCAACCTGAATACGTAGAACACCGGATTCATCTCCTCTTAGAACATGGGTCTTAGCCTGTTGTCAGATTTGCATGGCAGGGGAGCTGGCGAATGGTAGGGGAGGACGGCCTCAAGGGGCTTGATGGACAGGTGCCCGGCGAGGCGGCCCAGGCCCTCACGGCTATCCTGCAGACGCACTATATGCGTTATCTGATCATCGCCAGCTGGGCTCTAGGCCTGGTTGTGACGGTCGGTCCGGTGATGGGATTGATCTGGTTCGTCGCCACCCTGGGCGCAGGCGCGCTGCGGGGCCTGGTCGAGCGCCGCGTCAGCCAGAGCCTGAACGAGAGCTGGGGCAATGTCTTCACCCCGGTTGCCACGGTTTCCACGGGCGTCTGGGCGCTGGCACCCCTGATCAGCTGGTATTCGGGCGCTGCCTTCGGTCGCGAGCTGGCGATTGCCCTTTTGATGTCAGGCTATGTCCTGGTCTTTGCCCAGCTGCGCAGCTCGCCGCGCCAGGCCATCATCGTCTCGTCGCCCTATGGCGCGGCGGCGGTCATCATTGTGATCAGCCTGATCGGTGGGCCGCTGTTCTGGCCCTTCATCACCCTGTTCCCGTTCACCGTGGGCAGCCTGTTCGTCATGGTGGTGATGAGCTTTATCCGCGAAGAGCGTATTCGCGCCTTCCAGCTGCACCAGGCCCACCTGATCGAGGAACTGGAAGCGGCGCGTGACAAGGCCAATGCCGCCAGTGAGGCCAAGTCGGCCTTCCTGGGCGTGATCTCGCACGAGCTGCGCACGCCGATGAACGGCGTGCTTGGCGCGGCGCAGTTGCTCAGTGCCTCGCGGCTGGAGCCGACGCAGCGCGAATACCTGTCGATCATCCGCAACTCGGGCGACAACCTGCTGAACCTGCTCAACGACATCCTCGACATGACCAAGATCGAGGCGGGCAAGATGAATTTCGAGGTCGTCGACGTCGATGTCGAGGAGCTGAACCGCCGCGTCATCGGCCCCTTCGTGGCCCAGGCTGAGGCCAAGGGCCTGAAGTTCGCCTATGAATTCCAGGGCGATGTGCCCGCCGTGGTGCGCGGCGATCCGCTGCGGGTATGCCAGGTGGTGCAGAACCTGCTGTCAAATGCGGTCAAGTTCACGGACAAGGGAACCATCCGCTACGTCGTGCGCGGCACGCGCCTGTCTGACCGCCGCGTCCGCTTTGATTTCTCGGTCTCCGACAGCGGGTCGGGCATTTCGGAAGAAGACCTGACCCGCCTGTTCCAGCCCTTTACCCAGGTCGACAACTCATCGACGCGCCGGTTCGGCGGGACGGGGTTGGGCCTGACGATAGCGCGTCGCATGGCCCATATCATGGGCGGCGACATCACCGTCTCGTCCCGGCAGGGCCATGGCTCGACCTTTACCCTGACGCTGGATGGCGAGGTGGTCGAATGGGAAACGGCCAAGGCCGCGCCCGACTTTGACCCGGACCACCTGGCCGGTGGCCAACTGAACGTCCTGGTGGTCGAGGATCACCCGGTCAATCGCATGATCCTGGAAGCCTGGATGAGCGAGGTCGGCCATCGGACGTCCACCGCCGAACACGGCGAGGAAGCCCTGGGGCTGGTGGCCAGCCAGAGGTTCGACCTGATCATCATGGACGTGAACATGCCCGTGATGGATGGCCTGACCGCCACGCGCAGGATCCGTGAGGGCCGCACGCCCAACGCCGACACCCCCATCGTCGTCCTGTCGGCTTCGGCCCGGTCGGAGGACCACGAGGCCGGACTGTCGGCCGGTGCCGATGCCTATATCGACAAGCCCATCGACTTCCGCCAGCTGGCTGCGCTGCTGGCCGAGGTGCCCGGAGGCCGCGCGGCGCTGGCCGGGCTGAGCCACAGCGGCAAGAAGGAATCCGCGGCCGCCTGACGGCATCATGAGGTTTTGGTCGGCATGGGCGCTTCCATTCGGCGGCTCAGGCGTTAGACCCGACCTATGACTTCACTGACCGAAACCCTGACCCAGGTGGCCCTGACCGGCGAGCAGCGCCTGACCGCCGATGCGGCCATCATCGCCAAGCTGGTTCAGCTGGCTGGCGATTTTGCCGTCAACCTGCTGATCGCGGCCTTTATCTTTGCCGTGACCCTGTTCGTGGCGCGCTGGGCATCCGGGGCCGCACGGCGAATCCTGGGACGAACCCGCTCCTTTGGCCATGACCAGACGGTCATTGCCTTTGCCTCCCAGGTCGCGCGGGTGGTGGTCATCATCATCGGCCTGATTGCCGTGCTGCAAAGGCTGGGCGTCCAGACGACCTCGATCATTGCCGTGCTGGGTGCAGCCTCGCTGGCGGTTGGCCTGGCCCTGCAGGGGACGCTGTCCAATGTGGCGGCCGGGGTAATGCTGCTGATCCTTCGGCCCTATCGCGTCGGCGATGTCATCGACGTCAGCGGCGTCTCGGGCACGGTGCGCAAGCTGGACCTGTTCACGACCGAGCTGATCAACGCCAACAACCACAAGATCGTCATTCCCAATGGCAAGGTCCTGAGCGATGTGGTGGTCAATATCACGGGCCAGACCACGCGCCGGATCGAGCTGAAGTTCACGGTCGGCTATGGCGAAAGCCTGAAGGATGCCAGCGAGCTGCTGGCCTCGGTGGCCCGCCGCCATCCGATGGTGCTTGCCGAACCGGCCGTCTGGACGGGGGTCACGGGCCTGCTGGACAGCGCCGTTGAGATCACCCTCCATGCCTGGGTCCCGGTCGATGCCTGGTGGCAGACCCAGGCCGATGTGCTGCAGGCTGGCAAGGAAGCCCTGGACGAGGCCGGAATCGAGATACCCTTCCCGCACCAGGTATCGGTTGGCGCCCGGGAAGTCCGGATTGCCGACGACGGCACCCTGAGCGTTTAAGAGAAAGACCGAGCCTTGCGTTACGATTTTGCCTCGGACAACACGGCGGGCATGGCCCCTGCGGCTGTCGAGGGCCTGGTGGTCGCCAATGCGGGATTTGCCCGCGCCTATGGCACCGACGACACCTGCCAGCACGCCGCCAACCTGATCCGGGAAAGGCTGGATGCCGACGCCGAGGTGCGTTTTGTCTTCAGCGGCACGGCGGCCAACGCCATCGCCCTGTCGATGCTGGCCCGGCCGTTCGAGGCCGTGCTGACGCACCAGGCCGCCCACGTCTGTACCGACGAGACCGGGGCACCGGGCTTCTTTGGCCAGGGCGTGGGGCTGATCGGCCTGCCGGGATATTCGGGCAAGATCGACGCCCTGGCGCTGAATGCCGCCCTGGATGAGGTTGAGGTCGGGCATCGCCAGCCCGCCGCTGCGCTCAGCGTGACCCAGGCTACGGAATATGGCGCGGTCTATAGCGAGGATGAGCTGTCGTCGCTGATCACGCCTGTGCGGACCGCAGGCCTGGGCGTCCATATGGACGGGGCGCGCCTGGCCAATGCCTGCGCCGCCGGCTTTGACCTGAAGGCCGTCGCGCGGCTGGGCGTGGACATCCTGGTGTTTGGCGGTGCCAAGGCCGGGGCCAACTGTGCCGAGGCCCTGGTGGTCCTGAACAAGGGACTGACGCGGCGTCTGGACCAGAGGCTGAAGCAGGCCGGACAGACCGCCTCCAAGGCCCGGCTGCTGGCGGGGCCCCTCGCTGGCCTGATCGAAAGCGGACAGTGGCTGGAGGGGGCCGTCCACGCCAACCGGATGGCACAGAAGCTGGCCGAGGGCATCGAGGCATCGACCCCGTTCGTCCTGGCCCATCCGGTCGAGGCCAATGCGGTATTCGTCCGGATGCCCGAAGCGGCCCATGAGCGGCTGAACCAGCTCGGATGGGCCTGCTATCGTTTCGATGACGGCTCGGTCCGTCTGGTCTGTTCCTGGGCCACCCGGGAGGAGGCCGTCGATGAACTGCTGAACCTGCTGGCAAGGCTGAACTGACATGAAAACTCCGTGCCGTCCCAACCCTGATGCAAAGGCGATGAACCATGCGTGGTGAGCGGGGAGGACGGCGCGGGGACGTCGCGACCAAGGCCATGGACAGTGGACAGGCGGCGGCTGTGCAGGAGGCACCGCCGACCTTGCAGGCGCTGCGGGACCTGGCACGGGTCGTGGGGCGCTCAGGCGCACCTCAACTGCCGTGGCGGATCGCGGGGGCGATCGCCCTGACGCTCAGCGGCAAGGGGCTGGGTGTCCTGGCTCCGCTGCTGCTGGGTGCGGCCGTGCAC
>JAEYQX010000225.1 GCA_023409795.1 Pseudomonadota bacterium | reverse complement strand
AACCGGCCCTGATGGGGCAGGTGGACCGCCGCATCTTTGGCGAGGCCGTCGCCGACATCGATCCCTATCAGGCGCTGGAAAACTATCGCCCCTATATGCAGTCGCGCCTCGACCAGGGCTTCAACCTGGCCAGCATGACCCGCCACATGATGGGGCTGATGCACGGCCGCCCCGGCGCCCGCGCCTTCCGCCGCATCCTGACCGTCGAGGGCATCAGGCCCGGCGCAGGGCTGGAGGTCCTGGACCGCGCCATCGAAGCCGTCCGCGACGCCGAGGCCGCCCGGGCGGCCTGATCCATTTAATACTCCCCGGCGTCAGCGGGGGGGGTGACAGGCCGCGTTTGGGGCCTGATGGAGGGGGCGGCGCATCCACCGCCCCCTCCAACATGCTGGCGCATGGTCCCCCTCCCCCGCAGGCGGGGGAGGATGAAGCGGTGTCCGGCGAAGAACGCCCCGGCCCCTATCCGGCTTCGTCAGCGACAATGGGGGCGCGGGTTTCGCCGTTGAAGCGGGTCACGAACTTTTCCAGCAGGAGCAGGAACTGCGCCGTTTCTTCCTCGGTAAAGGCGGACAGGGCGATCTGCTGGGCGCGGGCGGCGGCGGGGCGCAGGCTTTCCAGCTTGCGCTCGCCCTTGGCGGTCAGGACGATGATCTTGCGGCGGCGATCCTCGGGGTCCTCGATGCGGACGACCAGGCCATCCTGTTCCAGCTTCTTGATGACCAGGCCGGTGGTCGAGCGGTCCAGCCCCACCTTCTTGGACAGGCCGATCTGATCCAGCCCCTCAAAGGCGCGCAGGATGACCAGAACCCCGTATTGCGTGGTGGTGACGCCCTGGTCGGCGGTCTGCTCCATGAACATGGAGACGGTGATCTGGTGGGCACGGCGCAGCAGGAAGCCCGGACGCTTGTAGAGGGCGTTCAGGCTCTCGGGGTCCGTCACTTGGTGGGGCACGCAGTTACCTCAAGGGGGCAGGGGAAGATGAACAGGATGGCGCAGGCCAGGACCGCAAGGCGGCGGCATCGACTGCGGCCCCTTGCCGATCCGATACAATCAGCACTCGCGATATTCTAACCTGCTGATTGCGATGCACAAGGCGGATGTCAGTCGTCTGCCGGTTGGCGCAGGCGCGGATCATTCAGGGGCACGGCAGGGTCGCCGATCAGGGCAGGATCGGGACTGGCCCCGGCTTCCAGCAGCTTGCGACCCTGGACATAGTCCTTGGTGGCGTTGACGCAGTCGAGGGCGATCAGCCGTCCCCCTTTCAGGTAGACGACCGAGAAGGCCCGGGCCTTGGGGTCGCCGCGCAGGATCACCTGGTCATGACCCTGGGACAGGCCCACGGTCTGCAGGCGCAGGTCATACTGGTTCGACCAGAACCAGGGCGTGGCCCGATAGGGCCTGTCCTCGCCCATGATGGCGCGGGCCACGACGGCGGCCTGGTCGACGGCGTTCTGGACCGATTCCAGGCGGATGCGGCTGCCCCCGGCAAAGTCGTTGGCATGGGCCGCGCAGTCGCCCAGGGCATAGACGTCCGGCAGGCTGGTCCGGCACAGGGCATCGACGTCCACGCCATTGCTGCCCTCGGCCCCGGCGGCGATCAGCGGCTGGGTCGAGGGGATGACGCCGATGCCGACCAGCACCATCTGGGCCGGGATGACGCTGCCGTCCTCCATGGCCACGCCCGAGACCTTGCCGCCGTGGCCGACCAGGCCATGCATCCGCGCGCCCAGGCGGACGTCGACGCCATGGGCCCTGTGCTCGGCCTCGTAGAAGCGCGACAGGGGCTCGCCCGCCACCCGCGCCAGCACCCGGTCCTGGGCCTCCAGCACCGTGACCGACTTGCCCGCCTTGGCCATGACGGCGGCGGCTTCCAGACCGATATAGCCCCCGCCGATGATCACCACCTGCTGGACGCCGGGCAGGGCCGCCAGCACCGCCTCGGCATCCTCGCGCACGCGCATGACGTGGACGCCGGCCAGGTCGCTGCCCTCGCAGGTCAGCCGGCGCGCCGCGCAGCCTGCGGCCCAGACCAGGGTGCCATAGGTCAGGACCCGTCCGTCGGACAGGGCGACGCTGTGGGCCGCCGCATCCACCGCCTCGGCGCGCTGGCCCAGGAGCATCTCGACCTGCTTGTCCTGCCAGAACTCGGCGGGCCGGATCAGGATGCGCTCGAAGTCCTTTTCCCGCGACAGGAACTCCTTGGACAGCGGCGGGCGCTCATAGGGCAGGTGGGCCTCGTCGCCGACGATGGCCAGGCGGCCCTCGAAGCCTTGCTGGCGCAGGGCAATGGCGGCCTGGGCCCCGGCGTGGCCGGCACCGATGATCAGGGCGTCAAAGTCAGGCATCAGGAGGCTCCTTTTCGCTGGGGAACAAGCAGGACAAGGCCGCACAGGGCGGCGATCAGGGCGCAGGTGGCGGACATCAGGGCCGGGGTCGGTCCCTTGCCCAGGCCCATCGACAGCAGGAAGGCCAGGGCCGTCGCGCCGAGCGCCGAGCCGACCAGGCGGGTGGTCGAGATCATGGCCCCGGCGGCGGCGCTGCGGGCGGGCGGGGCGGCGCTCATGATCTGGTGGCCATTGGGGGCCAGGAAGAGGCCCGATCCGATCCCGCTCAGCAGCAGGGGCGCGGCCATCATGGCAAAGCCGGGATACTGGGCAGGCATGAAGGCGGTCAGGGTGAAGCCGATGGCGGACAGGCTCATGCCGATCCCGCCCAGCAGCCCCTTGGGCGCGCGGTCCGACAGGGCTCCGGCAAAGGGGGCCGTGCACATCATGGCCACGGGGGCGGCGGCCATCAGGGTCCCGATCTGGCCCGGCGACAGGCCATAGGCCGCGCTCAGCCGGAAGGGCAGGGACAGGTTGAAACTCATCGAGCCCATGAAGGACAGCAGGGCCGCGCCGATGCCCATGGCAAAGACGGGCCGGGCCAGCAGGTCGACGGGCAGGATCGGCTGGGCGGCCTTCAGCTCGCGCCGCACGAAGCGCCAGCCGACGCCGAGCCCCACCACCAGAAGGCAGGCGGCCAGGGCGCTGGCCGTGCGCTGGGCGGCCAGTTCCAGCGCCGCGACCAGGGCTCCGAAGGTGGTGGCGCACAACAGGGCCCCGGCCAGGTCATAGCGGGTCTTGGACGGCGGCGGGGCGGGCAGGGCGCGACCCAGCATCAGGGATACCAGGGCAAAGGGGGCGGCGGCGACAAAGACCCAGCGCCAGGACCCGACCGACAGGATATAGCCGCCGATGGTCGGGGCCAGGGCTCCGGCGCTGGCGATGATCAGGCTGCTCAGGGCCAGGCCCCGGCCCAGGTGCCGGGCCGGATAGATCCGCCGCAGCAGGCCGACGTTGACTGACAGCACCGCTGCCACGCCCAGGGCCTGGGCCGCGCGGGTCATCAGCAGCATCGGCAGGCTGTTGACGAAGAAGCACAGGACGGTCGCCACCAGGAACAGGGCCTGCCCGCCCTGGTAGAGCCGCCGGTTGCCAACCAGGTCGCCCAGCGACGACAGGGGCAAAAGCGCCATCAGCAGGACCATCTGGTAGATGGTCACGACCGAGACGGCGGCGGAAGACGGCACGTCCAGCGCCCGCGCCACGGTCGGCAGGGCCACGGTGGCGATGGTGTTGTCCATGACCAGCAGGGCGGTGCCGAAGGACAGGGCCACGATGGCCCAGCCACGACGCGGCATGGGCAGGCCGTCAGACGGCCTGCCCCAGTGTCGT
>JAEYQX010000027.1 GCA_023409795.1 Pseudomonadota bacterium | reverse complement strand
GTGCCGAGGATCCATAGACAATCCGGGAAGGCGTTGGCCCTGTCGGCCTGATAGCCATTGGCCGTGGTTCTGGATCCTCGGCACAGGGCCGAGGATTACGCCCTGATTATTTTTTTGCCGCCTTCTTGGCGCGCATGGTGTCCATGAAGCGTTTGGCCCAGCCGGGCTTGGCGGTCTGCTCGCCGCGGGCGAGGGCCAGGGCGTCGGGCTCGACGTCGCGGGTGATGACCGAGCCGGAGCCAACCATGGCCCCTGCGCCGATGGTGACGGGGGCCACCAGGGACGAGTTGGAGCCGACAAAGGCCCCCTCGCCTACGGTCGTCCTGTGCTTGAAGAAGCCGTCGTAGTTACAGAAGATGGTGCCCGCGCCGATATTGGCCTTCGCCCCGACATCGCCGTCGCCGATGTAGGACAGGTGGTTGGCCTTGGCGCCGGTGTCCAGGCGAGCGTTCTTCACCTCGACGAAGTTGCCAACCTTGGTGTTCTCGCCCAGGTCCGCGCCGGGGCGCAGGCGGGCATAGGGGCCGACCTCGGCGCCCGAGGCGACCGTGGCCCCCTCGATGTGGGAGAAGCTGCGGATGCGGGCCCCCTCGGCCACCCTGGCACCGGGGCCAAAGACGACGAAGGGCTCGATGATGGAGCCTGCCCCGACCTGGGTATCATAGGCAAAGTGGACGGTTTCGGGCGCGGACATGGTCACGCCGCCAGCCAGGAAGTGGTCGCGCTGGGCCTGCTGGAACAGGGCTTCTGCCTGAGCCAGTTCAGCTTGGGCGTTGACGCCCATGACGCTGTCCTCGGCCGCAAAGACGGCGCGGGTCGGGGCCCCGCGGCGGCGGGCCAGTTCGACCACGTCGGTCAGGTAGTATTCGCCCTTGGCATTGTCGTTCGTGACCTCGGCCAGCAGTTGGAACAGCAGGCGCGACGGGGCCGCCATGACGCCCGAGTTGCAGGCGGTGATAGCCAGGACCTCGGCGGAGGCCTCCTTGGCCTCGGTGATGGCAAGAAGGCTGTCGCCCTCGATGATCAGCCGGCCATAGGCCCCGGGATCGCGGGCCTCGAAGCCGATGACGGAGACGCCCGGGTGGTCGCCGTCGAAGACAGGAGCGATGTCGGCGGCCTTGAGCAGGGGCACATCGCCATAGGTCACGACCACCTGCCCGTCGAAGTCGGCCAGAAGCTCGGCGGCAGCGCGCACGGCATGGCCGGTGCCCAGCGGCGGGTCCTGGACGGCGATGGCGTCGGGGCCAAGGCGCGCCTCGACATGGGCGCGGACCTGGGGCGAGTGGTTGCCGACGACGACGATGATCCTTTCGCAGCCCAGACCCTGGGCCGCATCAATGGCGTGATCCAGCATGGCCCGGTGGCCGACCGGATGCAGGACCTTGGGGACGGGCGACTTCATGCGGGTGCCCTGCCCGGCAGCAAGGATGATGGCGGCGCGGCTTTGCAGAGATGTTGCGGTCATGAATCGATCCGGCGACTTGTCGTAGAGGCCGACTTAGCCCATTGCCCCCCAAAGCGCGACCCAGAGTGCTGGCGAGAATACGATCCAGGAGACCCCATGAGCATTGAACGCGACCTCGAAGGCTGGACCATCGCCTTTGACCTGGACGGAACCCTGGTGGATTCCGCGCCGGACCTGGTGGGCACGCTGAACCGGATGCTGGTCAGCCAGGGCCTGCCGACCGTCCCGGCCGAGGGGGCCCAGAAGCTGATCGGCGGCGGGGCGCGCGCCCTGCTGGCCCATGGGTTCGAGGCCGTGGGCGCCGATCCCGAGCGCGCCCGCGACCCGGCCCTGTTCGAGGCCTTCATCGCCGACTACATCGACCATATCGCCGATGAATCCGTGCCCTTCGAGGGCGCGCACGAGACGCTGGAGAACCTGTCCCAGCGCGGGGCCAGGCTGGTGGTCGTCACCAACAAGCTGACCAACCTGTCGGAAATGCTGCTGGGCAAGCTGGAGATGACGCACCACTTCGCCGCCATCGTGGGGGCCGACAAGGTCAGCGCCAAGAAGCCCAGCGCGGCCCACCTGCTGGAGGCGGTCAAGCTGGTCGAGGGCGACGAGAAGCGCGTCATCATGGTCGGCGATGCCTCGCCCGATATCGGCACGGCGCGCGACGCGGGCCTGCCCGTCATCGGCGTGACCTTTGGCTATACCCCGGTGCCGATGGAAGAGCTGGAGCCCGATGTCATCGTCGATGCCTTCGAGGACATCGAGGAAGCCGTCGACATGATCGTGGTCGAACACTACGTCAACATGGCGGTCAACTTCTGAGCCCGGCCAGCCGCAGTTTTTGTAAGGGTAGCTTTAGAACTTCTAAGGCTTGCCCCGGGATCCGCCGGTTGCCCGAGGCGGTGATGGCGGACACATAGGGCGGCTCAGTATCCCTGCAGGCCGCCATGATCCGTCGCTTCTTTGAAATCCCCCTGTGGCAGCGCACCGCCGCCGGGTTCGTCCTGGGCATCGTCGCGGGCCTGGTCCTGCGCGAGCAGGCCACGGTGTGGCTGAAGCCAATTGGCGATGTCTATCTGAACCTGATCCGCATGGTGGTGGCCCCGCTGGTGCTGTTCACCATCGCCAGCTCGATCGCCAAGCTGGGCGAAGGCGTGGGCGCGGTGCGGCTGGGGGTGCGGACCCTGGTCTGGTTCGCCGCCACCTCGTTCCTGGCCGTGCTGGTCGGCTTTGCCTTTGGCCACCTGATCAATCCGGGCGTGGGCCTGTCCAACCTGCCGCTGGGCGAGGTCAAGCCGCGCGAGATCCCGACGCCGCTGCAGGTGCTGCTGGGCATTGTGCCGACCAATCCCTTTGCCTCCCTGGCCGAGGGCAAGGTGCTGCAGATCATCTTCTTCTCGGCCCTGCTGGGCACGGCCCTGGTGGCCCTGGGCGACCGGGCACAGACGGCGCGGCGGCTGGTCGACGAGGGCGCGGCCCTGATCTTTCGCATCACCCGCTGGGTCATCCAGCTGACGCCCTTTGGCGTGTTCGGCCTGATCGGCTCGGTCGTGGGCGGCTATGGCTGGGAGGCCCTGCTGCCGCTGGGCAAGTTCATCATCGCCATCTATGCCGCCTGCCTGTTCCATATCCTGGTGGTCTATTCGGGCCTGCTGAAGCTGCATGGGCTGAAGGCCATCAGCTTCTTCCGCGGAGCCTTTGCCGCCCAGCAGACGGCCTTTGCCACCTCCTCGTCGCTGGGCACCCTGCCGATCACCCTGCGCCAGACGGTCGAGCGCCTGGGCGTGCCCCAGGCCTATGCCGCCTTTGCCGTGCCGCTGGGGGCCAATGTGAAGATGGACGGCTGCGGGGCCATCTATCCGGCCATCGCCGCCATCTTCATCGCCCAGTATTTCCAGATCGAGCTGAGCGTGACCCAATATGTCCTGATCGGCCTGACGGCAGTGCTGGGGTCGCTGGGCACGGCCGGGGTGCCGGGCACCAGCATCGTCATGCTGACCCTGACCCTGTCGACCGCCGGCCTGCCGCTGGAAGGCATCGGCTACATCATCGCCATCGACCGCATCATCGACATGATGCGCACCGCCACCAATGTCACCGGCCAGATGCTGGTGCCGGTCCTGGTCGCCAAGGAAGAAGGCATCCTGGACCAGGGCATCTATGACGGCCACGTGGCCTGGCTGCCGGGTGATCCGGACACCGAAACCCCGGAAAATGTCCAAGCCGCTGGTATTTAATGAAAAGAGACTTGCCGTCGTCGGATTCGCGGGCTAAATCGCGCCTCCCGACGGCGGCGCAGCCTTTTCAGCCCGCCCGCGCGATGGACGCGTAGCTCAGCGGGAGAGCACCTCGTTCACACCGAGGGGGTCACAGGTTCAATCCCTGTCGCGTCCACCATCTTCTCCCCGCCCCTATCCTTGTCGCCTGTTGTCAGCTGACCAGGGCGTTTTGCGGCACGTGGACCTCTGAGCCGTCGAAGCGGATGAAGGACATATGGCCGTCCGGTTCCAGCAGGCCCCACTTGATCTGACTCAGGTGCTCGATCCCCGCCTTGTGCATCTCGGAGACGATTTCGTCGGTCCTCATGCGGTCCTTGTGCATGGCGCTTTCGACGAAGCGGCCCTTGCAGATGATGACGGCGGGCGGGGCTTCCTGCAGCTTGCGATACCAGTCGAGGCGATAGGACAGCACCGAGTTGACGAAGGTCAGCAGCAAAAGGGTCGCCGCCCCGATGACGGCTCCCGGAATGGACTCGTCCCCGGCGGTCAGCGAGGGCGACACGATCTCGGCCACCAGCAGAAGGGTGACCACCTCGAACGGCGACAGCTGGCTGAGCTCGCGCTTGCCGATCAGGCGGAAGCCTATGGTCAGCAGGCCAAAGATGAGGGCCACCCGCAGGATCATGCCCAGGCCACTGCCCTGCTCGGGCTGGATGTAGCCGACGGCCCCCAGCCCGACCACGAGGGCAAGCAGCAGGCTGCCCACCGCCTCGACCTTGCGAAAGCGCAGCCGGGGCTGGACCTGGGGCATCTGGGCGGGCGCTTCGTCACCGTCCCGTGCGGGGGTATATCGGGTCACCTGAACTCTCCTTGCCTCCGGTCACGGGGCATCAAGCCATGGTTGTGACCTGAGCTAACCGCCAGCGGACCAAGCCGTTCCGCGGCGGGGATCGGCCCGAGGCCCGGACGGCGGGCCTGATCGGGTCTGGTTTTTGCGCCCGGGCTCTGACATCACAGGGCCATGCCCAAGCCCCCCAGGATCTCGACCCGGCTGAGCGCCGCCAATCTGGAACGGCTGGGGGCTGCGCGCCTTGCGGAGCTGCTGATCGAAGCGGGCAATGGCAATGCCAACCTGAAGCGCCGCCTGCGGCTGGAGCTGGCGGCAGAGGCCGGGCCGGGCGTGCTGGCGGCCGAGATCGACAAGCGCGTGCTGGCCCTGGCAACCGCCCGGACGCGGGTGTCGTGGCGCAGGCGCGGTGACCTGCTGGATGACCTGGACACCCACCTGAGGATGATCATCGACCGGCTGGCCCCCATGGATGCCAGGGCGGGGCTGAACAGCCTGATCGAGTGGTTCGAGCTCTATTCCGGCCTGATCGCCCGGGTGAAGGACCAGAAGGGCGAGCTGCCCGCCTTCTTCGACGCGGCGGCCCCTGAGCTTTACCGGCTGGCGGCGGGGGCGGACGAAACCGGGCTGAAGGCCCTGGCAGAGGTCATGGCCTATCATCCGGGGCTTTATGGTCGCTGGCTGGGTGTCGATGACGGGGCCCTGTCGCAGGCGGCGGCCCATGCCCTGATTGCCCTGTTGCCCGAGACCATCACCCGCACGCCCTCGGGGCGCAGCCTGCTGAGGCGGCTGGCCGACCGGGCGCTGGACCTGGACCTGTGGCTGTCGCTGGTAACGCCCGAACAGGCCGCCGTGCCCGAGGTCGCCGCCGAGATCGCCGTGAGGCTGGCCGGTGCCGGGCGGGTGGTCGAGGCCCGCCGGATGCTGGAAGGGGTCCGGCGACCCGAGCGCCCGTCGGGCAAGGCCCCGCCCCTGCCCCCGGCCTGGGAAGAAGCCATGATTGCCGTGCTGGAGGCCGAAGGCGAGAAGGCCGAGGCCCAGGAGCGCCGCTGGGCCCTGTTCGAGCGCGAGATGTCGGCGCAGGTGCTGCGGGACTATGTGGCGCGGCTGCCGGACTTTGAAGACGTCGAGGCGGTGGACCGGGCCCTGGCCATGGCGGCCGGGCATCCGGTCCTGGCCCGGGCCATGCGGTTCCTGATGGACTGGCCCGCCTATCGCGAGGCGGCGGCCCTGGTGAAGGCCAGGCCAAGGGAGGCGCGGCTGATCGGCGACGCCAACGACTGGGCCCAGGCCCTGGCCCAGCGCTTCCCCGAGGCGGCAGAGATCATGACGGGGCGCAAGGCATAAACCATCCGCTCGTCCCGGCGCAGGCCGGGATCCAGATGGAAGACGAGCGGTGGGATTGAGGGGCTGCTCGGCAAGGCCAGGTCTTGAAGTCGGCACCATATGATCTGGATCCCGGCCTGCGCCGGGATGAGCGGATAGGGATCAGGCCAGTTCGCGGGCGGGTCGGGGGCTGAAGTATTTCTCGAACTTGCCCGTCTCGGCTTCATATTCGGCGCGATCGGCCGGTGGCTCGCCCTTGAGGGTGATGTTGGGCCAGGACTTGGCGTATTTTGCGTTGATGTTCAGCCACTTGCCGTCAGGTTCATCCTCGGTGTCGGGCACGATGGCATCGACCGGACATTCCGGTTCGCAGACGCCGCAGTCGATGCATTCGTCGGGCGCGATGACCAGGAAGTTCTCGCCCTCGTAGAAGCAGTCGACGGGGCAGACCTCGACGCAGTCCATGAACTTGCACTTCACGCAGGCGTCGGTGACGAGATAGGTCATGCCAGCCAGCCCTTCTGCTGGATCAGGGTGCGGACGGCCTCGGCGGATTGAGCCACGTCCAGGCGGTCGGTATCGAGGCTGAGGTCCGGGTTTTCGGGGCGCTCATAGGCCGAGGCAATGCCGGTGAAGTGGGCGATCTGCCCGTCATCGGCCCGGGCATACAGGCCCTTGGGGTCGCGGGCCCGGCAGGCGTCCAGCGAGGCATCGACGAAGACCTCGATGAAGTCATCGGCCTCGAACAGGGCCCGGACCGCCGCCCGCGCCTCGCGCTGGGGCGAGATCAGGGCGCAGATGACCAGGGTGCCGGTCTCGGCGAACAGACGGGCCACCTCGCCGGTGCGGCGGATGTTCTCGGCGCGGTCGGCATCGCTGAAGCCCAGGTCGCGGTTCAGGCCGTGGCGCAGGTTGTCGCCGTCCAGCAGGACGGTGCGGCACCCCCTGGCGTGGAGTTGCTGTTGCAGGGCCTGGGCAATGGTGGACTTGCCCGCCCCCGACAGGCCGGTCAGCCAGACCACCCCGCCCCGGTGGCCCGACAGGGCCTCGTGCGCGGTGCGGTTCACGACGGCAGGGCTGGCGTGGATATGAGGCGCGCCGGCCTCAAAGCCGGTGATGACCCCTGCCCCCACCGTCAGCCCCGTGTCGCGGTCGATCAGGACCACCGCCCCAGTGCCGGGATCATCGCGGAAACAGTCGGCGGCCACGGGACTGGACAGACTGAGCACGCCGGATGCGACCTCATTGGGCAAGAGGCTGGCCGACTGGTCCAGCACAAGGCGGGCGGGCACCAGCCGGGTGCCGATCTTGACCTGATAGCGGCCTGATCCGTCAAAGGCCCGGTCCGCCATCCACAACAGCTCGATCCGGAGCCGGTCCGACGAGGTCGGGCGCGCGGTGGCGGCGGCCAGGATATCGCCACGGGAGACGTCGACGTCCTGGTCCAGCACCAGGGTCACCGCCTCGCCCGCCGCAGCGGAACGGGTCTCGACATCGCCGGCCAGGATGCGGCTGACGCGCGCCTGGTGGCCCGACGGGCAGATGGCCAGGGTGTCGCCCACCCCGATCCGGCCACTGGCGATCGTGCCCGCATAGCCCCGGAAGGCGGCGTCGGGCCGGTTCACATACTGGACCGGCAGGCGGAACGGCCGCGCCAGGCCATCGGTGGCGACCGGCAGGTCTTCCAGCGCCTCGACCAGGCTGGGCCCGTCATACCAGGGCGTGGCCGGAGCCGGGCCGACCAGGTTGTAGCCCAGCCGGGCGCTGACCGGGATCGGGGTGACCGAGGCAAAGCCCAGGTCCGCGACCGCCGCCCGGTAATCGGCGGCAATGGCGTCAAAGGCGCGGGAGTCCGCCGCCACCAGGTCGATCTTGTTCACTGCCAGGATGACATGGCGGATGCCGAACAGGCTGACGATCCGGCTGTGCCTCAGGGTCTGGGCGGTCAGGCCCTTGGTCACATCGACCAGGACCACGGCGGCATCACAGGTCGAGGCCCCGGTGGCCATGTTGCGGGTATATTGCTCATGCCCCGGCGTGTCGGCGATGATGAAGCTGCGCCGGGCCGTGGACATATAGCGATAGGCCACGTCGATGGTGATGCCCTGCTCGCGCTCGGCCTCCAGCCCGTCCAGCAGCAGGGCATAGTCGAGGTTGGCCCCGTCCGTGCCAAAGCGGCGCGAATCCCGTTCCAGCGTCGCCAGCTGGTCATCGGGCACCTGGCCCGTCTCATAGAGCAGCCGGCCGATCAGGGTGGACTTGCCATCATCGACCGAGCCGCAGGTCAGAAAGCGCAGCAGGTCGCGCTCTGCCGCCTGGGCCGGGGCTGCCAGGGTTACAAGCGTCATCAGAAATAGCCCTCGCGCTTCTTGCGCTCCATCGAGGCGGTTTCGTCGGCGTCGATCAGGCGGCCCTGCCGCTCGGACTGGCGACTGGTCCTCAGTTCATGGATCACGGCGTCCAGGTCTGCCGCCTCTGACTCCACCGCCGCGCTGAGCGGATAGCAGCCCAGGGAGCGGAAGCGGACGCGGCGCGTCTGGACCTGCTCGCCCGGCAGCAGCGGCAGGCGCTCGTCGTCGCGCACGATCAGGGCCCCGTCGCGCACCACCACCGGGCGCGGGGCCGAGAAGTAGAGCGGCACCACGGGGATGCCCTCGGCGCGGGTGTATTCCCAGACGTCCAGCTCGGTCCAGTTGGACAGGGGGAAGACGCGCAGGCTCTCGCCGGTCCCCAGGCGCGAGTTCCACAGCCGCCACAGCTCGGGCCGCTGGCGGCGCGGGTCCCAGCTGTGGTCCGCGCCCCGGAAGGAGAAGACCCGCTCCTTGGCCCGCGACTTTTCCTCGTCCCGGCGCGCGCCGCCGATGGCCACGTCGAACCCGTGCTGGTCCAGGGCTTGCTTTAGCGCCTCGGTCTTCATGGCCTGGGTGTGGGCCGAGGAGCCCGAGGTGATGGGGCTGATCCCTCGCGCCAACGCCTCGTGGTTGGTGTGCACCAGCAGCCGGGCCGCATAGAGGCCGGCCACATGGTCGCGGTGGACGATCATGTCGCGGAACTTCCACGTCGTGTCGACGTGCAGCAGCGGGAACGGCGGCGGGGCCGGATAGAAGGCCTTGGCGGCCAGATGCAGCAGGACGCCGGAATCCTTGCCGATCGAATACATCATGACCGGGTTCGAGGCCGTGGCCGCCACCTCGCGCAGGATCTCGATGGCCTCGGCCTCCAGCTGGCGCAGATGGGCTGGCAGGGGGCGACGGCTGGCGACGTCTTTCAGCTTTTCGGCAGTGGCCTGCACGGGACGCTCCTTACAGAACGGGAAGGGAATGGACGGGGGTCAGCCGACGAAGGCGCGCTCGAGGACAAAGTGGCCGGGATCAGCGTTCGAGCCCTCGCGCAGGCCCGCCGCCTCCAGCAGGGCTGCCGTCTCTCGGATCATGGCGGTGGAGCCGCACAGCATCAGCCGGTCATGCACGGCATCAAACCCCGGCGGCAGGCCCAGAGCCGCGAACAGTCGCCCGTCGCGGATGTGGTCGGTGATGCGGCCGGGGCGCTCGAAGGCCTCGCGCGTGACGGTGGGATAATAGGTCAGCCGCCCCCTCGCCTCCTCGCCGACCAGGGGATCGTCGAACAGTCCCGCCTCAAACAGGTCACGATAGGCCAGGTCGGCCCGCTGGCGCACGGTGTGGGTGACGATGACCTGGTCGAACCGGGCATAGGTCTCGGGGTCGCGGGCCACGCTGAGCCAGGGGGCCAGGCCCGTGCCCGTGCCGATCAGGTAGAGCCGCCGACCGCCGGCCAGGGCATCCAGCACCAGGGTGCCGGTCGGCTTGCGCCCCAGCAGGACCTCGTCGCCCGGCTGGACGTGGACCAGGCGCGAGGTCAGGGGCCCGTCCTGGACCCGGATCGAGAAGAACTCCAGCTCGTCCGACCAGGCCGGGCTGGCGATGGAATAGGCCCTCAGCACCGGCTTGCCCACCCCGCCGGGGGCCGGCAGGCCGATCATGACGAACTCGCCCGAGCGGAAGCGGAAATCCTCGGGCCGGTCGATGGCAAGGCTGAACAGGTGATCCGTCCAGCGCCGAACCCAGCGCACCTTCTGCGGCGTCCACGCGGCGGTGGCCGGGGTGCGGGTCCTCTCCAGAACTGCGACTTCGCTCACGATCAGCCTCCTTGGATGAAGGCTTCCTGCTTAGGGGCAGGCCGAGGCGAAACGGAAACGACCTTTCCTGACGGCGGCTGGCAGAAATTCTAAGGCCAGGGTTTTTGGCCGTTTCAGAGCTGGTCCAGGTTGTTGTCGTAGTCGATCGCCTGCTTCTTCAGCCAGTCGACGAAGGCCTGGGTGCCCGGCGAGATGGGGCGGTCGCGCGGCAGGACGATGTAGTAGGCAAAGCCCAGCCCCTGGCTGCCATCGGCAAAGGGGGCAACCAGCCGCCCGCTGGCCAGGTCGGCCTGGGCCAGGGAGCGCTTGGCCAGGGCCACGCCACGCCCGGCGGCAGCGGCCTCGATCAGCAGGCTGGACTGGTCAAAGCGCGAGCCGCGCCGGGCATCGGCATGGCTGGCGTGCCGGGCCTTGAGCCACATAGCCCAGTCCGGCCGCGAGGCGTCGCCGTCATCCGACATGTCATGCAGCAGGGTGTGCCGCGCCAGGTCCGCCGCCGTGCGGATCGGATGGGGCCCTTCCAGCAGGGACGGCGCGCAGACGGGCACCACCGTCTCGCTCATCAGGCGCTCGACCCGGTGGCCGGGGTATTCGCCCGGCCCATAGCGGATGGCCAGGTCGACCTTGCCCTTGCCCAGGGCGACCGGCTCCATGTCCGCCGAGATCCAGACCTCGATGTCTGGGTGGGCCGCGTGAAAGTCGTCCATCCGGGGCATCAGCCACTTGGAGGCAAAGGACGGGGCGACGCTGAGGGCCACGGTGCGGTTCTGGGGCGGCTCGCGCAGGATGGCCGAGGCATCCATCAGCCGCTCGAACCCTTCGCGCAGCAGGGGCACGGCGGCACGGCCAAGCTCGGTCAGCTGCAGGCCCCGCGCCTCTCGCTTGAACAGGGGACCGCCGATGATCTCTTCCAGCAGGCGGATCTGCTGGCTGACCGCGCCGGGCGTCACCGACAGTTCGTCAGCCGTCCGCGAGAAGTTGAGATGCCGCGACGCGCTCTCGAAAGCGCGCAGGGCATTGAGCGGCAGAAGCGGGCGAACCATGAGCTTGCAGAAAACCTAACAGGGTCGGTGAGACAATCTGGTTTGTGGAAGGATCGTGCACAACGGATGCTGATTGTCGAGCCGCCTTGCAAGGGCACGACGGCAATCAGCTTCTGAACGGAAGAGATTGATGCGCGTTTTTCTGGCATCCATCCCTCTGGAACATTCCAGAGTCGCAGTCATCGGCGCGGGCGAACCGGCCCTGGCCAAGCTGAGGCTGTTCGCTGACAGCCCGGCGGAACTGGCCTGGTATGCGCCCGAGGGCGAGCCGGCTGCACTTGAGATTCCGCCCAATGCCCCTGTGCCCGTGCCGCGTGCGCCCACCCCGCTGGAGTTGCGCGGCGTGCGGCTGGTCTTCATCGCGCTGAGCGACCCCGAGCAGCTGCGCCAGACCCTGGCCCTGGCCCGCGCCAGTGGGGCCCAGGTCAATGTCGTGGACCAGCCGGTATTGAGCGACTTCCACACCCCCGCCCTGATCGACCGGGACCAGGTGGTGATCGGCGTGGCCACGGGCGGGTCGGCCCCCATCCTGGCGCGGGACCTGCGCGCCCGGATCGAGGCGGTCCTGCCCCAGGGCATTGCCTCGGTGGCGAGGCTCGCGAGCGAGCTGCGCTCGACCGTGCAGGAGAAGATCCCCGACTTCATCGGCCGGCGCCGGTTCTGGGAGAGCGCATTTCGCAGCCCCGCCGCCGACCTGGCGGCAGAGGGGCAGATGGCCGAGGCCCGCCGTGCCATGGTGCGCCTGCTGAACCGGGCCGCTGACCCCGAGGCCAAGGCCGCGCCTGGCGTCGTCCACATCGTCGGGGCCGGCCCTGGCGATCCGGAACTGCTGACGCTGAAGGCCCTGCGCGCCCTGCAGGACGCCGATGTCATCATCCACGACCGGCTGGTATCGCCCGAGGTGCTGGACCGGGCGCGGCGCGATGCGCGGCGGCTCTATGTCGGCAAGGCGCGCGGCGACCACTGCGTGCCCCAGGACCAGATCGAGGCCCTGATGATCGCCGAGGCCCGGGCCGGGCATCGCGTGTTGCGGCTGAAGGGCGGCGATCCCTTTGTCTTTGGACGGGGCGGCGAGGAGCTGGAGGCCGTCCGCGCGGCGGGAATCGAGGTCATTGTCGTGCCCGGCATCACGGCGGCCCTGGCCTGCGCGGCCACGACCGGCATACCGCTGACCCACCGCGACCACGCCCAGGCGGTCACCTTCGTAACGGGCCAGCCCAAGCCGGATGGCCAGGCCCCCGACTGGGTCCGGCTGGCCGCGCCCAACCATACCCTGGCCGTCTATATGGGGGCCGGTCAGGCGGCCGCGATCCAGCAGGCCCTGCTGGAAGCCGGACGTGATCCGGACACCCCCGTCGCCGTGGTCGAGAACGGCAGCCGCCCCGACCAGGCCTGCCGCACCGGACGGCTGGACGGACTGGCCCGGCTGGTCGAAGCCGAGGTCCCCACCGGCCCTGCCCTGCTCTTCATCGGCGAGACCGCAGGCCTGGCGATTGGCCAGTCGCGGCCCGAGCAGGTCGAGGTGGCGGCATGAAACTGCTGACCGCCAATGACCTGGCCAGCGGCCGCGTCATCTACTGGAGCCAGGATGATCGGCCGACGGCCCTGTTGGCCGAGGCGCGGCTGATCGCGCCGGATGAGGCGGAGGGCCTGCTGGCCCGGGCCCAGGCCCGCCCCGACCTCTATGTGAACCCCTACCTGATCGAGGTGGAGGCGCGCCGTCCCAGCGGCCGCGACCGGCTGAAGGAGGCCATCCGCGCCGGCGGCCCCACCGTTGGCCACAGCCGCCGGTCCCCCAGTCTGGCCGAGGTCGCCTGATGTATCGCTATGACGAGTTTGACGCCGCCCTGGTCCGCGAGCGGATCGAGGAGTTCAGCGACCAGATCGGGCGCCGCGTGGCCGGGGCCCTGAGCGAGGACGAGTTCAAGCCGCTGCGGCTGATGAACGGGGTCTATCTGCAGCTGCACGCCTATATGCTGCGCATCGCCGTGCCCTATGGCGTGATGAACAGCCGCCAGATGCGCCAGCTGGCGCACATCGCGCGCACCTATGACAAGGGCTATGGCCACTTCACCACGCGCACCAACATCCAGTTCAACTGGCCCGCGCTGAGCGACCTGCCGGCCATTCTGCAGGACCTGGCCCAGGTCGAGATGCACACCATCCAGACCTCAGGCAACTGCGTGCGCAATGTCACCACCGATGTCCTGGCCGGGGTGGCGAGGGACGAGGTGGAGGACCCGCGCCCCTGGTGCGAGATCATCCGCCAGTGGTCCACCATCCACCCCGAGTTCTCCTTCCTGCCGCGCAAGTTCAAGATTGCGGTGATCGGGTCGGAACACGACCGGGCGGCGATGCGCACCCACGACGTCGGCCTGCAGATCGTGCGCGATGCGACGGGACAGACCGCATTCCGCGTCTTTGTCGGCGGGGGCCAGGGTCGCCTGCCCTACCTGGCCCAGGAGATCGCCAGCGCCGTGCCGGGCGAGCAGATCCTGGCCTATCTGACGGCCATCCTGCGGGCCTATAACCTGCTGGGGCGGCGCGACAACATCCACAAGGCCCGGATCAAGATCCTGGTTGCCAGCCTGGGCATCGACGCCTTCCGCGAGGAGGTCGAGCGCCAGTTTGCGGCCCTGGCCCACGAGGACCTGAGGGTGCCTGACGAGGAACAGGCCCGGATCGCGGCCTATTTCGCGCCGCCGGCCTATCAGACCCTGCCTGCCACCAGCGCCCGGCTTGAGACCGCCAAGCGCCTGAACCCCGAACTGGCCCGGTTTGTCCGCACCAACCTGCGGCCCCATCGGCAGGACGGCTATGCCGCCGTGGTCATATCGCTGAAGCCCCTCGACGGGGTGCCCGGCGACATCACTGCCAGCCAGATGGACACCGTGGCCGAGCTGGCCGCCCGCTATTCGCTGGATGAGGTGCGCGCCGCCTATGAGCAGAACCTGGTCCTGCCCCACGTGCGGCTGGACGATGTCCATGCCCTGTGGAACGCCCTGCGCCAGGCGGGGCTGGCGACGGCCAATGCCGACCTGGCGACCGACATCATCGCCTGTCCCGGGCTGGACTACTGCAGCCTGGCCAATGCGCGCTCCATTCCGGTCGCCCAGGCCCTGTCCCGCCAGCTGGCCGACCCGGACCACCAGGAAGCCATCGGCCCGCTGCGCATCAACATCAGCGGCTGCATCAACGCGTGCGGCCACCACCACGTCGGCCACATTGGTATCCTGGGCGTCGATCGGAAGGGCGAGGAATACTACCAGATCACCATTGGCGGCTCGCCCGATGAACAGGCGGCCCTTGGCGAGATCGTCGGCCGCAGCCTGCCCGCCGATGAGGTCGCCCCGGCCGTTTCCCGCGTGTTGGACCGATACCTGGAGCTTCGCCGCGAGGGGGAGCGCTTCATCGACACCGTGCGCCGCCTGGGTGCCGATCCGTTCCGCTTAGCCATCTATGAGGTGATCGATGCAGCGGCTTGAACCGGGCCAGCCGGGCCCCCGCCTGTCCGTCTCGACGCCCGAGGTCGAGGTCCTGGCCACTGCGCGCGGCCAGGAACAGCTGGTGCTGGAGTTCGATGTCTTTCGCGACGGGCGCGGCTTTTCGCTGGCAGCCCTGTTGCGGGCGCGCGGCTTCCCGGGCCGCCTGGGCGCGGCGGGCAAGGTCCTGCCCGACCAGGTGCGCCACCTGCGTCGAAGCGGCTTTGATGCGGTCGAGCTGGCGGCCGGTGCCGACCCTGCGCCCTGGCAGAAGCTGGACCAGGTCTATACCGCCGCCTATCAGCCGGGCGGCCATGACCGGCAGGTCTGGCAGGCGCGGCTGGCCCGTCGGCGCGACGAAGGCCTTGAGGCCTTGGCCGCGCGCCTGAACGACGAACACGCCGACAGTCCCGCCGAGGCGATCCTGGCCGCAGCCCTGGCTCCGGAGCTGGGCCGTCGGGCCGCGGCGATCTCGTCCTTTGGGGCCGAGGCGGCGGTGCTGCTGCACCTGGTGTCACGCATCCGGCCGGACCTGCCGGTCATCTTCCTCGAGACCGGCCAGCACTTCTTCCAGACCCTGGCCTATCGCCGGACCCTGAGCCAGAACCTGGGCTTGAGCGACGTGCGCAGCGTCCAGCCCGACCCGGCGGCGGTGGCGCGGCTGGACCCCAGGGGCGACCTGTGGCGCGACGATGCCAATGCCTGCTGCAAGCTTCGCAAGGTCGAGCCGCTGCACGAGGCCCTGCAAGGCTTTGACACCCGGATCACGGGCCGCAAGCGCTATCAGAACCACGAGCGCGCGGGCCTGAGGCCGTTCGAGGCGGTCGACGGAAGCCTGATCGTCAATCCGCTGGTGGCCTGGACGCCGCAGCAGATCGAGGCCTGGATCACCGAGCATGGCCTGCCGCGCCACCCCCTGGTCGAGCATGGCTATCCGTCGATCGGCTGCTGGCCCTGCACCCGCGCGGTCGAGCCGGACGATGACCCGCGCGGCGGCCGCTGGGCCGGACAGGCCAAGACCGAGTGCGGCATCCATCGCCCGGCGCAGCGCGAGCCCGCCTGACGGGTCCCGCACCCTTCCTCCCCCTCCTTCATGACCGAGACCGTTGTGGCCAGCTCTTCCATCATCAATCTGATCGGCAATACGCCCCTGATCCGCCTGAACCGCCTGTCGGACCAGACCGGCTGCGAGATCCTGGGCAAGGCCGAGTTTTTGAACCCGGGACAGTCGATCAAGGACCGGGCCGCCCTGTCCATCGTCCAGAAGGCCAGGGCGTCGGGGGCGCTGAAGCCCGGCGGGGTGATCGTCGAGGGCACGGCGGGCAACACCGGTATCGGCCTGGCCCTGGTCGGGGCCGCCCTGGGGCACCGGGTGGTCATCGTCATGCCGCGCACCCAGTCGGAGGAGAAGAAACACGCCATCCGCGCCCTGGGGGCCCGCCTGATCGAGGTCGATGCGGCCCCCTTCTCCAGCCCGACCCATTTCGTCCACTACTCGGCCGAGGTGGCGCGGCAGCTGGACGCCAGCGAGCCCGAGGGAGCCTTCTGGGCCAACCAGTTCGACAACCTGGCCAACCGCGCCGCCCACTATGAGGGCACGGCCGCCGAGATCTGGGAGCAGACCGAGGGCGGGCTGGACGGCTTTGTCTGCGCCGTGGGCAGCGGGGGCACCCTGTCGGGCGTCTCGGCCTTCCTGAAGGAACAGAACCCCGAGATCCGCATCGGCCTGGCCGATCCGGCGGGCGCGGCCCTGCACAACTGGTTCACCAAGGGCCAGATGACCAGCGAGGGCAGCTCCATCACCGAGGGCATCGGGGTCGCCCGGATCACCGCCAACCTGGAAGGCCTGACGCCTGACTTCGCCTATCGGATTGAGGACGCCGAGTTCCTGCCGATCCTGTTCGACCTGGTCGAGCACGAGGGG
The DNA here is from genome assembly GCA_023409795.1 of Pseudomonadota bacterium. Classification (GTDB taxonomy): domain Bacteria; phylum Pseudomonadota; class Alphaproteobacteria; order Caulobacterales; family Caulobacteraceae; genus Brevundimonas. Next base: position 939 of record JAEYQX010000027.1, on the reverse strand, counting down.
CTGTCGCTGGGCGGATCGTCCGGGGTCAACCTGGCCGGGGCCGTGCGGATGGCGCGTGACCTGGGACCGGGCAAGACCATCGTCACCGTCCTGTGCGACCCCGGCGCGCGCTATGCTTCCAAGATCTTCAATCCCGACTTCCTGACCAGCAAGGGTCTGCCGACGCCCTCCTGGGTCACGGCCGATGCGCGGGTGGCGGCCTGACCGCGCGCCGCAAGCCGATGCCGCGTCCCGTCGTCGCCGTGGTCGGCGCCGGCTTCAGCGGTCTGTTGACCACGCTCAACATCCTGCGCCTGGACCCGGACGTGCAGGTGCGGCTGATCGAGAAGCGCGGCGTCTTTGGCCTGGGTCCGGCCTATGCCACGGCCAATCCGAAGCACCTGCTCAACGTCCGCCTGGGCCACATGAGCGCCTTCCCCGACCAGCCGCATCACCTGACGGACTGGATGGCCCGGCAAACGTCCTGGAGCGCCCGCGACGACTTCATCTCGCGCGGGACCTATGGGCAATATCTAGCTCATTTACTTGAAGAAGTGACGCAGGACGAAAGCCGAAAGAATCGCCTGTCCCTGGTCAGTGGCGCGGTCGCAGGCATCCGGCCCGAGGGGGCCGGTTGGCGGCTGGCCCTGGACGGACGCGAGCCCCTGGCGGCGGATGCCGTGGTGCTGGCCCAGGGCAACCTGGACCCGGCCAGCCCAGCCGGGCTGGAGCCGGGCCTGGCCCGCTCGGGACGCTATATCGCCAATCCCTGGGATGCCGCCGAGACGGTGCCGCCCCACGCCCACAACATCCTGCTGATCGGGGCGGGCCTGACCATGGTGGACGTGGCCCTGACGCTGAAGGGGCCGGGCCGACGCTTCAGCGCCATCTCGCGCCGTGGCCTTCTGCCCCGCAGCCATGGATCGTCCCAGGTCCCGCCGCCCAGCCGCAGCTTCAGCG
>JAEYQX010000016.1 GCA_023409795.1 Pseudomonadota bacterium | reverse complement strand
CCCAGGCCCCGTTTGTCGAGTTGCAGTCGATCCTGGATGGCCGTTCGGGCAGCCGCCTGGTCTCGGCCTGCCATGAGGCATCGGGCGTGGTCATCCTGGTCGATCGCGGCTTCATCCCGGCCGAGGTAGGCGCGCGTCCGCCGGTCGATCCGGCCGATACCATGCCCGTTGTGGTTCATGGCGTCCTGCGCCAGGTGCCCGCGCCCAGCCCGTTGACGCCCGCGCCCGCCAATGGCCGCTTCTATGCCCGCGATACCGGGGCCATGGCCGAGGCCCTCAAGGTCGAGGGCCCGGTCGAGCCCCTGACCGTCTATGCCCTGTCGCCAGTGTCGCCGGGCTTTGCGGCGCTGAGCCCCGGCGCACCGCCGGTGGCCTTCAGCAACAACCACCTGGGATATGCCCTGACCTGGTTCGGTCTCGCCATTGCCCTGATTGTCTTCTACGGCGTCCTGCTTCGTCGCCGCCTGATCGCCAAGGATAACTGACCCTGACTGCCCGCCTGCACCGCCTGTCCAATGGCGTCCGCGTGATCTGCGATCCCATGCCGGGGTTGCGCACCTTTGCCCTGACCGTCGCCGTCGCCGGCGGGGCGCGGATGGAGGACGAGGCCCGGTCAGGCTGGTCGCACCTGCTGGAGCACCTGGTCTTCAAGGGCGCAGGCGACATGGGCGCGCGCGAGATCGTCGAGCGCATCGAGGCCGAGGGCGGCTCGATCAATGCCGCCACCGGCTATGAGCGCACCAGCTTTGACATCCGGGCCATGAGCGGCTCGCTGCCCCTGGCCATGCAGGTGGTATCGGACCTGGTGTTCCGGCCCCGGCTGGACCCCGCCGAAATCGAGCGCGAAAAGGACGTCGTCGCCCAGGAAATCGCCGAGGCCTTCGATACCCCCGACGACCATGTCTTCGAGATGGCCCAGACGCGCGCCTTTGAGGGGCAGTCCCTGGGGCGGCCCATCCTTGGCTCGACGCGCAGCCTGGAACCGGCGGACCGGGCCTCGATGGCGGCCTGGCGCGCGCGTCTCTATTCGCCTGACCGCATGGTCGTCTCGGTCTCAGGGGCAGTGGACGAGGCAGAACTGCTGCGCCTGGCCGAGGCCTGGTTTGGCCATGAGACACCAACGCCTCTGCCTGACCTGGCCCCGGCCCGCTTCATTGGTGGTGAGTCGGTGCTGACGCGCCGGATCGAGCAGGCCAATCTGGTCTTCCAGTTGCCCGCGCCCGGGGCCCTAGACCCGCGCCTGCCGGCCTTGCGGTTATTCACAGAAATCCTGGGTGGCGGCATGGCGTCCCGCCTGTTCCAGAGCGCGCGTGAGGACCGGGGCCTGGCCTATGCCATCGACGCCTATCACGAGGCCTATGAGGACGCGGGGCTGCTGGGCATCTATGCCGGGGCGGCGGCGGATCGGGCGGTCGAGCTGGCCCAGGTCTGCGCCGAGCAGGTGCTGGACCTGGCCGATCATGGCCCCACCGAGGCCGAGCTGTCGCGCGCCCGTGCGGTGCTGAACGCCAGCCTGTGGATGGCCGACGAGGGTCCGGCCAGCCGGGCCAGCCGCCATGCCTCCCAAACCCTGATCTTCGGCGCGCCGGTTCCGTCGGACCTGATGGCCGAGCAGATCATGGCCCAGAGCGCCGATGACCTGCGCCAGGTCGGTCAGGAACTTGTTGCAGCCGGACGCGCTTCCACCGCAGTCCTGGGGCCGAAAGCCGCCGGTCCTGCGGGCAGAGGCTTCACCATGAGGCTTCAGGGCACTACACAACAGGTGGTGTCGTGATTCCTCACGTTAGGTAGGCTTGTTGAATGGCCCTGTTCGACTGGATGGTCGAGGCGAACGGTCCGGTCCTGCATGGCCAGGGCCTGCTCCTGCGCCCCCCACGTCCAGCTGACTATGCCGAATGGGCCGAGTTGCGCGAGCTGTCGCGCGACTACCTGCAGCCGTGGGAGCCGGCCTGGTCAGAGGATGACCTGACCCGCTCGGCCTTCCGGCGCCGCCTCAGCATCTACAGCCGCGAGATGGAGCTGGGCACCGCCTGGCCCCTGTTCGTCTATCAGCTGGAGAGCGAGCGGCTGATGGGGGCCATCACCCTGTCCAACATCCGCCGGGGCGTCGCCGAAAATGCGACCATGGGCTACTGGATCGGGCTGCCCTATGCGGGCCAGGGCGTTGGCACGAGCGGGGTTCGCCTGGTCCTGGACTTTGCCTTCAGCACCCTGCAGTTGCATCGCGTCGAGGCCGCCTGCGTGCCGACGAACAAGGCCTCGCGCCGGGTTCTGGAAAAGGTGGGCTTCCGCGAGGAAGGACTGGCCCGGGCTTATTTGAAAATTAACGGCAGCTGGGCAGATCATCTGCTGTTCGGAATTCTTTCCGATGAGTACATTTCCAACTCGCCAGCGTTCTTAAGCTCGAAACGGGAAGCGCATTGAGCACAAGGTCAAGAACTCTGGCGTGGGACCCCACCATGGCGATCGAAGCCCTGGCGGCGGCGGACGCCGCCTTGTGGATATGGACCCCGGCCGAGGACCAGATACGCTTTACCGGCGCGACCCGGTCCCTGGGCCTGGGACCCCTGGCCCCCGAATGTTCCGGGGCCGCCTTCAACGCCCTGACCCTGCCCCAGGACCGGGCCCTGGCGGAATCCCTGCTGCGCCCCCAGGCCGAGGGCACCGAGATTGCCGTGCGCCTGCGGATGCGCGGGTTCGAGACCTGCCTGTGGCGCGGCGTCTGGCTGGAGGATGGCCTGAGGGCGGCCGGCGTGGTGGCGCTGGAAACCAAGTTTGCGGGCGGGGACCGGGACGCCCTGACCGGCCTGCTGGACCGGCGCACCTTCCTGACCCGCGTCTCGGAAGCCCTGTCGCACCCCGGCGAATATGAGCTGGTGGCCGCCGACGTCGACCGCCTGCGCCGGCTGAACGAGGCGCTGGGTCCGGACCGCACCGACCTGGTCCTGTCGACCCTCAGCTCGCGCCTGTCGGGTGCCTTTGCCCCGGCCTGCCTGCCCGCCCGGATCGGCGAGGACGAGTTCGCCGTCCTGGTGCCCGCGTCCAGCGTCAGCGCCAGCCTGCGCGCCCGCCAGGCCCTGGAGCAGCCGATGCGGATTGCCGGCTTCGACATCTATCCGACCGTCTCCATCGGTGCCGTGGCGGCCGAGGGTGGGCCCGATGCCCCTGATGCCTCTGAACTTCTGCGCCGGGTCGAGCTGGCCGTGGAGCAGGCCAAGCAGGCCGGACGGGGCGGGGCGGCGGCCTATGGCCGGGCGCTGGAATCGGATTCCCTGTCGCGGCTGGCGCTGGAATCGGACCTGCGCAATGCCTTTGCGCGCGGCGAGATCGAGCCCTTCTACCAGCCCATCGTCAATCTGAAGACCCGCGCCGTGGCCCGGTTCGAGGCCCTGGTGCGCTGGCGCCATCCGCAGCGGGGCCTGGTCCCGCCCGATGAGTTCCTGGCCCTGGCCAATGAGATCGGCCTGATGAACGAGGTCGGACTGCTGATGATGACCCAGGCGGCCAACCAGCTGTCCGAATGGCTGCAGCGGCACCCGAGGGCCGGCAACCTGTTCTGCAGCGTCAACCTGTCGGTGGGCGAGATCGAGCGCCCGAACCTGGTCGAGGACGTGGCGCGGATCATCAGCCAGTCGGGCCTGCCGCGCGGGGCGCTGAAGCTGGAAGTGACCGAAGGCGACATCATGCGGGACACGGCCCTGGCGGCCAAGGTTCTGGCAGAGTTGCGCGAAGCGGGGGCCAGCCTGGCGCTGGATGACTTCGGCACCGGCTTCTCGTCCCTGTCCTACCTGGCGCGCCTGCCCTTCGATACGCTGAAGATCGACCGCTACTTCGTTCTGACGATGAACAAGGACGAGGGCTCGGCCAAGATTGTCAAGTCGGTCGTCAACCTGGGCCGGGACCTGTCGCTGGAAGTGGTGGCCGAGGGGGTCGAGAACGCCGAGCTGGCGACCCTGCTGCTGGATGCCAGCTGCCACTACGGCCAGGGCTTCGGCTATGCGCCGGCCCTGCCTGCCCAGGAGGCCGAGGTCTACCTGAACGAATCCCTGGCCGACGGCTCGGCCCCGATCAAGGCGCGCTCTGCCTGAAGCCTTGATGCGCCGGGCGATCAGGCCCGGCCGCTGTGGGCCGACAGCTTGGCGGCGTCGACGCCCAGGCCCGCCAGTGCCCGGCTCCACTTGGTGTCATAGCCGTCGTCAAAGACCAGGTCGGCGGTGGCATCGGCCGTCAGCCAGACATTCTCGGTCAATTCCTCTTCCAGCTGGCCTTCATCCCAGCCGGCATAGCCCAGCATCAGGGTCGAGCGGCGCGGCCCCTCGGCCGGGTCCGACATGGCCACCAGGGCGTCGCGGGTCGCGGTCATGGCCAGGCCGTCGCCGATGGACAGGGTCACATCCTCCAGCCCCCAGTCGTCGGTGTGCAGCACAAAGCCACGCTCGCGATCGACCGGACCGCCCAGCAGGACCGCGCGTGCCTGGTCGGCCTGAGACGCGGGGGCGTCCAGCTTCTCGAGGATCTCGGACAGGCTGACGCCCGGAACCGGCTGGTCCAGCCGCAGCCCCATGGCGTGGGTGTCGTCGTGGGCGCAGACCAGGATCACGGCATGGCGGAATCGGTCGTCGTCTATGCCCGGCATGGCCACGAGCAGACGCCCGGTCAGGGAGGAAAAAGCGGTCATCGCCTATCTGTGGGTACTGATGCGCCAAATCGCAAGCGGTGCCCATCAGCGCGACGCTTGGCGCGACCCTGTGACCCCTCTAGTGTTCGGCTGAAATATGGCCCGGATGTCCCGGACCAAGGACCGGAGTTTGACCATGACCATCCAGATCGGCGACCGCATCCCGGACGCAACCCTGACCCTGTCCACGCCCGAGGGGCCGCGCCCGGTTTCGACGGCTGAGCTGTTCAACGGCAAGACGGTCGCCCTGTTCGCCGTGCCGGGGGCCTTTACCCCGACCTGCTCGGCGCGCCACCTGCCCGGCTTCATCGACAACAAGGCCGCGCTGGCCGAGAAGGGCATCGACACCGTGGCCTGTGTCTCGGTCAATGACGCCTTCGTCATGGGGGCCTGGGCCAGGGACAACAACCTGAACGGTACCGATGACATCGTCATGCTGGCGGACGGCAACGGCGACTTCACCCGCCAGGTTGGCCTGACGCTGAACGCCTCGGGCTTTGGCATGGGCGAGCGGTCGCAGCGCTATTCCATGCTGGTCAAGGACGGCGTGGTGAGCCAGCTCAATGTCGAGCAGGGCGGCGAGTTCCGCGTTTCCTCGGCCGAGCACCTGCTGGCCCAGCTCTGACCTGACCGGCGGCGGTGCCCGACGGGCATCGCCGCTTTTTCCTTCTAGGCCGCGCTGATCCGGGCTTCCTCGGCGTGGGCCGCGCCCGCCAGGGTCTCCTGCAGGGCCGTCAGCAGGGTGGCTGGCGTCAGGGGCTTGGAGACAAAGCCCGTCATGCCTGCCGCGGTGCAGGCCTGGACATCCTCGCGGGCATTGTCGGCGGTCACGGCGATGACCGGAACCGCGGCATTGATCCCGCCGCTGGCGCGCAGGCGGCGGGTCGTCTCGCGGCCGTCCAGCTCGGGCATCCGCACGTCCATGAAGATGACGTCAAAGCCCTGGGCCTGGCACAGGTCCAGCGCATCGCGGCCGTTTTCGGCCATGGTGATCTCGCAATCCAGGGACTGCAGGATCAGCTGGATGGCCCGGCGGTTGATCGCATGGTCATCGACGACCAGGACCCGCAGGGGCAGGGCGGGCTCGGCCTCGCACGCGGTGTCAGGTGCCGTCGGCACCTCCGGCACCTCCGGCTCAGGCACGGGCAGGACGGCGACGGCGGGCTCGGCCAGGGCGGCGACCAGGGCGTCGGGCGCAGCCTCCTCCAGCGTCAGGGACAGGGTGAAGACCGAGCCCTTGCCCGGCTCGCTGCGCACCGTCAGGCGACCGCCCATCAGCTCGACCAGGTCGCGGCTGATCGCCAGGCCCAGGCCACTGCCGCCAAAGCGCGCCGCGACACCATTGGCGGTCTGGTCATAGGGCACGAACAGCCGGGCCATCTGCTGTGCCGTCATGCCCGCGCCGGTGTCGGCGATGTCGATCAGCAGGATCTGCTCTTTTTCCGTATCGCTGGGCCAGGCGCAGACCCGCAGGGTGATCGAGCCGGCCTCGGTGAACTTGAGCGCATTGGACATCAGGTTGTTCAGGACCTGGCGCAGCCGCATCGGGTCGCCGCGCAGGTAGCGCGGGACGGTGCGCGACCCCTCCAGCCGCAGCTTCAGCCCCTTGGCCCTGACCGGGGCCTGCCACAGGCGGGCGGTCTGGGACAGCAGCTGGCGCGCATCAAAGGTCTGGGATTCGATCGACATCCGGCCCGCTTCCAGCCGGGCATGGTCCAGCAGATCATCCAGCAGGTCGCGCATCATCCGGCTGGCGTCGCTGATCAGGGCCACGTGCTGGCGACGGACGGCGGGGTTGTCGCTTTCCTCGACCTTGGCCGCGCCGGTCAGGATGGCGCTGATCGGAGTGCGCAGGTCGTGGGCCACGGCGGCCAGGAAGGCGCTGCGGTCGTCCATGGCGCGCTCGGCTTCCTGGCGCTTGCGATCCGCCTCGACGCGCGCCTGGTGTTCGGCGCGGCGCGCCTGGAACAGGTGCCTGCGCGTGGTCAGGCAGAAATAGCCACAGGCGGCGATCGAGATGACCGTGGCCATGATGACCTCGGCCGAGGCCCCATAGTAGGCCATGAAGAAGGGGGTGGTGCACAGGATGATCCACTGCGGCACCACGGTGCAGGCGAACATCCTCAGCGACCCGCTGGAGGTCACCACCGAAATGATCATGCCCGCCGACAGCAGGACCGAGGCCGCGACCCCGCCCATGGGCCCGGCGCTGATCCACGAGGGAATGGCGATGGCGCCAAAGAGGCTGGCGTTCAGTGTCAGGGCGACGTGGCCCAGGACAGACCTGAGCCGCGACAGTTGAGCCCCGTCGGACTTGAGCACCGGACGGAAGACGGTGCGCTCGACCTCCTGGACCGTCAGATAGCAGGCCAGCCAGATCAGGCAGGTCTGCCAGCCCAGCAGCGGGCCAAAGATGACCGCCGCAACAATGCCGACGAACATCCGGTACACGGAAGCCTGGGTCCGCAGCCGGATGGCGGCGATCCAGAGGTCGGATGCGCGTGTTGCAGTCGGGGCCATGCGGGTGTCCGCTGTTTTCTTACCCGACCATCAATACGTATAGGCCCCTAACCGACCGTCAACGCGCGGTGCCAATCGCCTCATTTATGCCATTAAAGCCATCAGCCCGCAGGCGCTGGGCCAGATCGCGCTTGATCTGGCCGACCATGCCGGGCCCGGCATAGATCAGGCCGGAATAGACCTGGATGGCCGAGGCCCCGGCGCGGATACGGGCATAGGCATCCTCGCCCGTCTCGATGCCGCCCACCGCGATCAGGGCCAGGCGGCCCTGGGCGGCCTCGGCCGCGGCGGTCAGGGCCTTGAGCGCAAAAGGACGGACCGGTGCGCCGGACAGGCCACCCGTCTCTGCGGCAAAACGCGAGCGGAGCGAGGCCGGGCGCTCAAGCGTGGTGTTCGACACGATCAGGGCGTCAAGGCCATGGGCCATGGCGGCCTCGGTGATCATGCCGATCTCGTCGCTGGACAGGTCGGGCGCGATCTTCAGGAAGACCGGGCTGCCGTCGGCCGGGCGGGCCTCGTGGATGCGGCCCAGCAGGTCGTCCAGCGCCTCGCGGCCCTGCAGGGCGCGCAGGCCCGGCGTATTGGGCGAGGAGATGTTGATGGTGAAGTAGTCGGCCAGGCCGGCCAGGCGCTTCAGCCCGGTCACATAGTCGGCGGCCTTGTCCTCGGTGTCCTTGTTGGCCCCCAGGTTGGCCCCGATCGCGGTGCGGCGCGGGCGGCGGGCCAGGCGCTCGGCAAAGGGCTCCAGCCCCTCGTTGTTGAAGCCCATGCGGTTGATGATGCCGCGATCCTCGCTCAGCCGGAACAGGCGCGGGCGGGGATTGCCGGGCTGGGCCTTCGGCGTCACCGAGCCACATTCGACGGCCCCGAAGCCCAGGCGCGACAGGCCTTCCAGCGCCTCGCCGTTCTTGTCCAAGCCCGCAGCCAGGCTGACCGGGTTGGACAGGGTCAGGCCGGCGATCCGGGTTTCCAGGATCGGATCATCCGCCGCCGGGGCCAGCAGGGGCACGACCTGCAGGGCGCGGATGGCCAGGCGGTGGGCGGTTTCGGGATCAAGCTGGCGCAGGGCCAGGGCACCAAGATCGGTCAGGCTCATGGGACAGGCACTCAGGCGGGGCGAGGGGCGGCATCGCCCAGGATCATCCGGCCATCGTCCGTCACGGACAGGGGCCGGGCCAAGCCCGTCGCCCTCAGCGGCAGCGGGCCATAGATATGCGGAAACAGGTCGCCGCCGCGCGACGGCTCCCACACCAGGTCATCGCCCAGGTCGCCGAGGCGAACCTCGACCAGCATCAGGCTGTCCTGGCCGGCATAGTGCCTGGCGGCTGTGCCGGGCAGCTGGGCCTCGGTCGACAGGTGGATGTAGCCGTCGGCCTGGTCGACGGGCGAGCCGTCATAGCGTCCCTCGGCCAGCGTCAGCTGCCAGTCGGCCTGGCTCAGGATCTTGTAGGCGAGGTCGGGACGGGCGGTCACTTGAGCACGTCCGCCGGGGTCAGGTAGCCCTCGAAGGTGCAGCGCCCGGCCACATCGACCTGGAAGATGGCCGCAGCCCCCGTCGGGAAGCCCGGGACAAAGCGCTCCAGCACGCTGGGCGAGGCGGCGCTTTCGATCAGGTAGTCGGTGGCCAGTTCGTGGATGCCGGGGTTGTGGGCCATGACCAGCAGGCAGCCGGCCTCTTCCTCGGCCGCCTCGACTGCCAGGCGCAAGGTGGTGGCCGAGGCATTGTAGAGCCGCTCCTCAAGGCGCAGGTCGACGTCGCCAAGGGCCTCGCTGACCGCATCCCAGGTCTGGCGGGTGCGCACCGCTGCCGAGACCAGGGCCATGTCCGGCCTGATGCCCCGGTCGGCCAGGGCGCGGCCCATGGCCAGGGCCTCGGTCTGGCCGCGCTCGGACAGGGGGCGGTCGATGTCGCCGCCCGCGGCGGAGCCCATGGCCTGGGCATGACGCATTAGGATCAGTCGCTGCATGGGCATCGCCTTAAGGCCGTTTGCGTCTTACGGCCATAGCCGGATCACGCCCATGGACCCCTTCGTGCGACGCGGCCGGGGTGGGCGAGGGCGCCGGAGCGGGGGCTGGCGACAGGCCGGGCCGGGCCGCCAGGACCTGCTGGCCCAGGCCGCGGGGTTGCACCCGGGCATAGGCCTGGCGGGTGGCTTCCAGCAGGATCAGGCCCGCCGTGCCGGGCAGCAGGTGACGGCCGAACTGCTCGATGCCGTCGGCCATCGGCAGCAGTGGACGCCAGGGCGGCACATAGAGGGTCTGGGACCAGGCGGCGGGCTCCAGCCCCACCTCGCGCACCAGGTTTTCCAGCTGGCGGCGGGTAAAGGGGCGGCCATGGCCAAAGGGGGTGGACTCCGAGCGCGCCCACATTCCGCCGCGCGCGGCGGTGATCAGGATGATCCGTCCCGCCGGGGCCAGGGCGCGAACCGCCTCGGTCATCAGGGCCCGGGCGTCATCGGCCTCTTCCAGGGCATGGACCAGCAGGACGCGATCAAAGCACCCCGCCGCAAAGGGCAGGCGCTTTTCATCGACCAGCAGGCAGCGATTGCGACCGGCGGCGACCCAGGGCTCGGCCCCCTGTCCCCCCGGCATGGCGGCAATGACCCGCCGCGCGCTGACGAAGCTGTCCAGCCACGGCGTGGCATAGCCCAGGCCCAGGACGTCGCAGTTGTTGGCCTCGCCCCAGGCGTCCTCCAGCCGCCGTGCCAGCAGCCGACGCACCAGCGCGCCCTTGGGCTCGCTGTAAAAGGCTCTCAGCTCATCGACACTGCGGCGCATGGAGGGACTATAGTCGCGACACGGTGGTCGCTGCTAGGATGACGACATGAACCTTAATGTTCGCCAGTTCCCCTGCCTGTCCGACAACTATGGCTTTCTGGCCCGCGACCGGGCCACGGGCCTGGTCGCCACCGTCGATACGCCCGATGCAGAGGCGATCCTGCAGGCGCTGAAGGACAGTGGCTGGGGCCGGCTGGACCTGATCCTCAACACCCACTGGCACCCCGATCACACCCAGGGCAACGAGCGGCTGAAGGCCGAGACGGGCTGCGAAATCATCGGCCCCGAAGAGGTGCGCCGCGCCGCCCCGCTGGATCGCGTGGTGGGGGACGGCGACCAGGTGCGCCTGGGCGAGACGGTGTTCGAGGTGACCGGGGCACCGGGCCACACCCTGGGCCATGTCACCTATCATGCGCCGGGAGCCGGCCTGGCCTTTGTCGGCGACGTCATCTTTGCCCTGGGCTGCGGTCGCCTGTTCGAGGGCACGCCCGAGCAGATGTGGGACAGCCTGCAGGCCATCGCCCGGTGGCCCGCGCCGACCCGGCTCTACTGCGCCCACGAATATACCGCTTCCAACGCCCGCTTTGCTCTCAGCCTTGATGACCGGCCCGAGTTGAAGGCCCACGCCGAGGCGATTTTCGTCCTGCGCGAGCGCGGCGAGCCCACCGTGCCGACCACGGTAGAGCAGGAACTGAGGTTCAATCCTTTTGTGCGGGCGCGCGATGCCGAGGACTTTGCGCTCAGGCGACGGGCGAAAGACGGCTTCTGATCCGCGACGTCTCGCCAGCGTCCTCGGCCTGGCCCAGCACCCGGCTGAGCGCGTCCTTCAGGTCCTGGGACGTGATCGGCTTGGACAGGTGCAGGTCCGCCCCGGCCTGGAATGACCGGACGCGGTGCTCGTCCAGGGCATTGGCGGTGACCATGACAATGGGGGTGCGCGCCATGAAGGGGTGGCAGGCCTCATAGGCCCGGATCGACTGGGTCGCGCGCAGGCCATCCATGACGGGCATCTGCATATCCATCAGGATGGCGTCATAGCTGCAGGTCTGGAAGGCCTCGACCGCTTCCTGGCCATTCTGGACCAGGGTGATGTTGATCGGCAGGTCGGCCAGCAGCAGCTGGATCAGCTTGCGATTCACCGGGTGGTCGTCGGCCACCAGGATATTCACCGGCCGTTCGGGCAGGACCAGGCCCTCGGCCTCACGCGAGGGCAGGCTGGCGGCGCGCGGAATGGGCAGTTCGACGCGGAAGCAGCTGCCGACACCGGGCGTGGAGCGGGCGCTGATGTGGCCACCCATCCGGTGCACCAGCGACTGGCAGATCGACAGGCCCAGGCCACTGCCGCCAAAGCGACGGGTGATGCTGGCATCGGCCTGGCTGAAGCGCTGGAACAGCTTGCCCGCCTGGCCGTCGTCAAAGCCGATGCCCGTGTCCTCGACCTCGAAGGACAGCAGGGTAGGCTCGCCCACGCCCTCGCACAGCTGGAAGCGCAGCTCGATGCCGCCGGACGCCGTGAACTTGATGGCATTGGACAGCAGGTTGTTCAGGACCTGGGTCAGCCGGACCTCATCGCCCAGGAAGGGGCCCTGCAGGCTGTCGGGACAGGTCACGGCAAAGTCCAGGCCCTTGACCTGGGCCAGGCGCTGGTGGGTATCGACGATGCGGTTCAGGCACAGCCCCAGGTCAAAGGCCTGGTGCTCAAGCCGCAGGTGGCCCGCCTCGGCCTTTGACATGTCCAGGACATCGGACATCAGCCGGGTCAGGGTCTCGCCCGATGTGCGGATCAGGCTGAGGATCTCGGCCTGGTGATCGTCCAGTCCCGTCCGCGACAGGACGTCGATCATGCCCAGGATGCCGTTCAGCGGCGTGCGGATCTCGTGGCTCATGTTGGCCAGGAAGTCGGACTTGGCCTGGTTGGCCGCCTCGGCCGCGGCCTTGGCCTGGTGCAGGGCTTCCTCGGCCGCGCGCTTGTCGGTCACGTCCCGGGCGATGGCATAGATGGCGTCGCCGAAGCGCTGGGCCCGCCAGTCCAGCCAGATATAGTGCCCCGCCTTGTGGCGGTATCGGTTGACCACGGCCTGGACCGGCTGGTTCGAGTTGCGGACCTCGACCTCGACCATGCAGCGGGCGGTCTGCTCGCGATCGTCGGGGTGGACCAGGTCCAGCACGCGCTGGCCGCGGATTTCCTCTGCCGTATAGCCCAGGATCTGCAGGATCGACGGGCTGACCCTCTGGATCAGCCCGGCCATGTCGCGGATCACGAGAAGGTCCAGAGAGACCTCGAAGAAGGTGATGATGTCTGCTTCCCGGCCCTGGATCGTTTGCGCGGCGGGAGAGGGAAAGAGGGCAGGCATCGCGTTTCCTAGGCTAGGGACGGCCGCTCATACACCATGACTCTATGAGTTTGAAATGCCTGGAGGATCAGTACGCAAAATCACGGTAAAGGCGGCTCAGGTCGCCCTTCCACTCGCCGTGATACAGATCCAGCAGGCGCTCGGCCGAGGTCACGCCGCTGTCGGCGATGTCTTCCAGTTCCGAGATGTAGCCGCGCTCGTCCACCATGCCGCCCGAGAAGCGGGCGCGGTTCTTCAGGCCCTGCTTGGCGATGCTGACCATGTCCACGGCAACGTCGCGCACGCTGCGCCCGGCCACCTCGGCCTTGAGGCCCAGGCGCGTGACGTCGCGGCGCAGGCGCTCGTGGTCCTCGATCTCCCAGTCCTTGCACAGGTCCCAGGCGGCCGCGAGCGACGGCGCGTCATAGAGGATGCCGGCCCACAGGGCGGGCAGGGCACAGATGCGGCTCCACGGGCCACCATCGGCCCCGCGCATCTCCAGGTATTGCTTCAGGCGCACCTCGGGGAAGAGGGTGGTCAGGTGGTCGCCCCAGTCCTTGATCGTGGCGCGCTCGCCCGGCAGGGCATCGACCTTGCCCTCGATGAAGGCGCGGAACGACTGGCCCGACAGGTCATGGTAGGTCTCGCCGCGCTTGGCGAAATACATCGGGGTGTCCAGCGCATAGTCGGCATAGCGCTCGTAGCCAAAGCCGTCCTGGAAGACGAAGTCCAGCATGCCGGTGCGGTCCGGGTCCGTGTCGGTCCAGACATTGGCGCGGGCGCTCAGGAAGCCGTTGGGGCGGCCTTCGGTGAAGGGGCTGTTGGCGAACAGGGCCGTGGCGATGGGCTGAAGCGCCAGGGAGGTGCGGAACTTCATCACCATGTCGGCCTCGGACTCGAAGTCCAGGTTGGCCTGGATGGTCGAGGTGCGCAGCATCATGTCCAGGCCCAGCTGGCCCTTCCGGGGCATATAGGCGCGCATGATGTTGTAGCGGCCCTTGGGCATGACCGGGATGTCCTCGCGCCTCCACAGCGGGTCGAAGCCGACGCCCAGGAAGCCCAGGTTCAGCTGGTCCGCGACCTGCTTGACCTCCATCAGGTGCTGGCCGGTTTCCGAGCAGATGTCGTGGATCGTCTGCAGCGGGGCCCCGGACAACTCGAACTGGCCGCCCGGCTCCAGGCTGATCGAGGCCGAAAAGCCCTCGGCGTTGCGGCGCTCCAGCGCGATCAGGTAGCCGGCCTCCTCGACCGGGGTCCAGCCGAACCTTTGCAGGCCCTGCAGCATGGCCAGGATGCCGTTAGCACCCTCATAGCCGGGGCGTTTCAGGCTGGTCCGGTCAAAGCCGAACTTCTCGTGTTCTGCACCAATGCGCCACTGGTCACGGGGCTTTTCGCCCTTCGACATGGCCTGAATCAGTTGGTCTTTGGAAAGCGGTGCCGCGTCGGACATCTGTAACCCCTGCTGTCGCAGCTAGTTGGGCGAGCTTGGTAGCTGACTCAAGTCCCCCGGCGAATTTTCTGTTGCGCCTGGTCAGCCTTCCCAGTCGCCGACGGCGGCCTGCCACAGGGTCATGGCCGAGATGGCGGCGGTGTCGGCCCGCAGGATGCGCGGGCCCAGCGAGACGGCGGTGGTAAAGGGCAGGGCGCGCAGGGTCTCGCGCTCTTCGGGCGAGAAACCGCCTTCGGGGCCGATCAGGATGGACCAGGCACCGGGGCCGGCCTTTTGCAGGGCGCCGATGGCCGGCTCGCCACCGGTCTCGTCGCAGAACATCAGCTTGCGCCCCTCGGGCCAGTCCTTGAGCAGGTCGGCCAGCTTGCGGGATTCATGCACGACCGGGACGTCCAGGCGGCCGGTCTGCTCGGCGGCTTCCTCGGCGATGGCATCAAGGCGGTCCAGGCGAATCCGCTCGGCATTGGTGCGCTGGGTAATGACCAGCTGGACCGCACGGGCTCCCAGTTCAGCCGCCTTCTCGACCACGGTCTCGACCCGGGCCTTCTTGATGCCTGCCAGGATCAGGTGAAGGTCGGGGCCATAGGCCTGGGGGCGGGTCTGCTCGACGCAGCGCAGGATGGCCCCCTTCTTGAGCACCTCGGCCACCTCGGCACGCCATTCCCCGTCGGTGCCGTTGAACACCAGCAGGCTGTCGCCCTGTTTCAGGCGCATGACCTGGGTCAGGTAGCGGGACTGGTCCAGGGTGGGGGCGACCGGATTGCCAGGGGCAAGCGGGGTGGTGACGTGCAGACGGATCATGGTGCGGGTTTAGCGCCCGCCGTGGATTTCGTCACGCGCCTGCACGCCACCCAGGTCTGGCCCTGGCCTACTGGGCCGGGGGAACCGCGCGCTCGGCCGCATCGCCGATGTTTTCGGCGGCATTGCCGACGCTTTCGGCGGCACCGGCGATGGCGTTGCTCTCGACCTGTTCAGAGCGGTTCATGTTCAGCAGGAAGTAGCCGATTACGGCCACGGCGATCAAGGCGACGACGATGCCCAGGATACCCAGGCCCCCGCCGCCGCTTCTTTCGGTAACAACAGTCTGGTGATCGGCGGTGCTGACGTGCTCGACGGTGCCGTCAGGATGTTCGACGCGACGTTCGGTAGTCATGAGATCTTCCCTCGTGGTGAACTGCCCAAGAAAGCGTCACAGAGCAGGACAGGTTCCGCCGGGTAAGATCAGGCAGGGTGCCGATACGAAAAGGCCCGCCCCCTTGCCGGGGACGGGCCGTTGGTCGTCTGGCGCCGGGCCAGGGGCCTTACAGGGTGCGGGCGATCAGCAGCTTCATGATCTCGTTGGTGCCGCCATAGATGCGCTGGACGCGGGCGTCCTTGTAGAGCTGAGCGATCGGGTATTCGGTCATGTAGCCATAGCCGCCGAACAGCTGGAGCATCTCGTCGATGGTTTCGCCCTGGATGTCGGTGACCCAGTATTTGGCCATCGACGCCGTGGCGGCATCCAGCTTGCCCTGCAGGTGCAGCTCGATGCAGTGGTTCACGAACACGCGGGCGACGGTCAGCTTGGTCTTGACCTCGGCCAGTTTGAACTGGGTGTTCTGGAAGTCGATCACACGCTTGCCGAAGGCCTTGCGGTCCTTGACGTAGGCGATGGTGGCTTCAAGGCCGCGCTCGGCGGCGGCGCAGCCCTGGACGGCGATGTTCAGGCGCTCCTGCGGCAGTTGCTGCATCAGTTGCACGAAGCCCTGGCCTTCGGAGCCGCCGATGGCGTTTTCCAGCGGCACCTTCACATCGTTGAAGAACAGCTCGGAGGTATCATTGGCCTCCATGCCGATCTTGTGCAGGTTGCGCCCGCGCTCGAAGCCTTCCGCGCCGTCGGTTTCCAGGCCGATCAGGGTCGTGCCCTTGGCCCCTTCGGCCGGATCGGTCTTGGCGACGACGATGATGAAGTTCGCCAGCTGGCCATTGGTGATGAAGGTCTTGGAACCGTTCAGGACGTAATGGTCGCCCTTCTTGATGGCGGTGGTCTTTACGCCTTGCAGGTCAGAGCCTGCGCCCGGTTCGGTCATGGCGATGGCACCGACCAGTTCGCCCGACTGCAGGCGCGGCAGCCAGCGGGCCTTCTGCTCCTCGGTGCCGTAGTGCCAGATGTAGGGCATGACGATGGCGTTGTGCAGCGAGATGCCGAAATGGTCCGCACCCTGCCAGCCCAGCTGGTTCATCAGCACCACCTCGTGGCGATAGTCGCCGCCGAAGCCGCCGTCTTCCTCGGGCATGGACAGGCCCAGCAGGCCCGCATCACCGGCGGCATTCCACAGGCTGCGCGGCACGGAGCTGTCGGCGATCCACTGGGCGAATTTCTCGGGCGGGGCGTGTTCGGTCACCCATTTGGCGACGCTGTCGTTGAACAGGACGATGTCCTCGTCCTGCATGAATGAGGGTTCGGGCAGATTCAGCACGTTCACGGCGGGGTTTCCTGAAATGGACCCGCTCTTGCGGCGGGTTCTGCGACAAAGAAAAAGGGCCTTTCCGCTGGGGAAAGGCCCTGATCTGGAGACTGGCTTAGAAGGCCGAGGCGTCCAGGTCCATCAGGACCTCGGCACCGGTCTTCAGCTTGGCCAGGTGCGCACCGGCGTCGGGCAGGATGCGCTCGACGAAATAGCGGCCGGTCATCAGCTTGTTGACGTAGAAGGGGTCGGTGTCGCCGGCGTCGATTTTCGCTTGCGCCGCCTTGGCCGTCTGGGCCCACAGATAGGCCAGGGCGTTCAGGCCGAACAGGTGCAGATAGTCAGTCGAGGCGGCGGCGGCGTTGTCCGGGTTGGCCATGCCGTTCTGCATCAGCCACATGGTGGCCTCCTGCAGCTTCTTCTTGCTGTCGGCCAAGCCGTCGATGAAGGGCTTGATGGCCTCGTTCGCGCTATTCTCGGA
>JAEYQX010000149.1 GCA_023409795.1 Pseudomonadota bacterium | reverse complement strand
GTGCAATAGGCCCTTTCCTCCCCACAGGATGGGGAGGGGGACCACGACGTGGTGGAGGGGCCGCACCTGCGCCCACCCCCACGGTTGGCATCGCGCCCTTCCGCCGCTATTGAGCGCGCTTAAATTCTAGCGAGAGCTTCTTCATGTCTGACGCCCTGCCTGACCGCCTGTCGGTCGATCCCGACAGCCCCTTCCACGACGCCGAGCTGCTGGCGCGCGGCGTGGGCATTCGCTTCAAGGGCGAGGAAAAGACCAATGTCGAGGAATACTGCGTCTCCGAGGGCTGGGTCCGCCTGGCCATCGGCAACCGCGTCGACCGTCGCGGCAAGGCCCTGACCGTCAAGCTGCAAGGCCCGGTCGAACCCTTCATCAAGGGCGAGTAATTCTGCACCTGCGGGCACAGTCCGAGGCTTCAAGTCGCCGCCTGTGCCCGCTAGGTTGTCGCCTCAGTTTCGATTTGGGGGAGGCGACATGACTATTTTCCGCACCATGCTGGTCAGCGCGGCGGCGCTGGGCCTGACCGCCGGGGCCGCTGTGGCCCAGGATGCGGCCACCATCCGCGCGGCGGAACAGGTCCGCGACCTGGCCCTGAAAGGCAATATCGCCTTCGACTATACCGAAAAGGTCACGACCCTGTTCGGGCCGCGCCCGGCCGGCTCGCCTTCCGAACAGGCCGCTGCCGCCTGGGCGGCCGACTATATGCGCGCCCAGGGCTTCCAGAACGTCCGCATCGAGACCTTCCCTCTCGTCGGCTGGGAGCGGGGCGAGGAAAGCGTCGAACTGGTCGGCCCGCGCCCGCAAAGGCTGTTCGCCCTGGCGCTTGGTCACTCCATCGCCACCCCGCCCGAGGGAATCGAGGCCGACATCGCCTGGTTCGACAGCCTGGAGGCCCTGCAGGCCGCGCCCGAAGGCTCGCTGGACGGCAAGATCGCCGTGGTGGATGCCGGCCAGATGGTGCGGATGCAGGATGGCTCGGGCTATGGCCCCCTGTCGCGCATCCGCAGCCAGGGGCCGAACCTGGCCGCCCAGCGCGGGGCCGTGGCCTTTGTCATGCGCAGCGCCGGCTCGGACGAGCACCGCATGGCCCACACCGGCACCACCGCCTATGTCGATGGCAAGGTGCCCCTGCCGGCCTTTGCCCTCAGCGCCCCTGACGCCGACCAGATCGCCCGCCTGCGCGCCCTGGGCCAGCCGGTGCGGCTGAAGCTGAAATCGACGGCCCGCACCTATCAGACCCACAGCCAGAACGTCATCGGCGACATTCCCGGCAGCGACCGCGCCGACCAGGTCATCGTCCTGGGCTCGCACATGGACAGCTGGGACCTGGGCACCGGGGCCTTTGACGATGCCGCCGGCGGCGGCATCACCCTGGCGGCGGCCCGGCTGATCGCCGAGCAGGGCCAGCCGCGCCGCACCATCCGCGTCATCCTCTATGGCAGCGAAGAGGTCGCCCAGCCCCAGAACCATGGCAATGGCGGCGGAGCCTATGTGCGCGGCATCGGCCCGGCCGGCGTCGAGCAGCACGTGGTCGCGGGCGAGAGCGACTTCGGGGCCGACAACATCTATGCCCTGGCCCTGTCGCCGGGGGCAGGGGACAGCGAGTTTGCCCGCATCGCCAACCGGGTCCTGCGCCCGCTCGGCATCCTGCCGTCGTCCGATGCCGAGCTGTTCGGCGGGGTGGATATCGGCCCGCTGGCCCGCGCCGGCGTGCCGGTCTTTGGCCTGAAGCAGGACGGCACCCGCTACTTTGACCTGCACCACACGGCCGATGACACCCTGGACAAGATCGACCCGGCCCAGCTGAACCAGAACGTCGCCGCCTGGGCCGCCCTGGTGCGCCTGATCGCCGACAGCGACGTGGATTTCCGTGCCCTTCGCGCATCGGCTTCTGAATCAGGCTCATAAAGGCTAAGAGGGGCTGCGGCCCCTCACACGGCCCGTGCGAGCGTGGCGAAACTGGTAGACGCAGCAGACTTAAAATCTGTCAGCCCTGGCTATGCGGGTTCGAGTCCCGCCGCTCGCACCACCGACCTTTGCCGATCACCCCCCGATTGAGGATTGTCGGCGTTCAGCCTTGGCAGTGTCATCAACCGGGCGTAGGCACATAGGCCTCTTCAAGCGTCTGGTGTGCCATGATCCGTAAGTGCGTCCTGTCCTCGTCCATAGCCCTGGCCCTGGCTGCGGGCCTGGCCCTGCCTGCCGTGGCCGCCGACACCCCGGACGTGCCCGCAGGGCCGAACCCGCCGCGCCTGGTGGTGACCGTGGTGGTGGATCAGCTGTCCAGCAATCTGTTCAACCAGTATCGCCGCCACTTCACCGGGGGCTTCAAGCGGCTGATGGACGAGGGGATGGTCTATGCCAACGGCTTCCAGACCCACGGCGTGACCGAGACCTGCCCGGGGCACTCGACCGTGCTGACGGGTAAGCATCCGGCCAATACCGGCATCAGCGTCAACTACAGCGTCGATCCCGCGACGGGCGAGGGGCGCTATTGCATGGCCTCGACGGTCAATACCCTGGCCCATGGCCGCGTGACCGATAACGGCAATGTCGGCACCGAGCTGCTGAAGGCCGACACCCTGGGCGACGTCCTGGTCCGGACCAGTCCGGCCAGCCGCATCTTCGCCGTCTCGGGCAAGGATCGCGGGGCGATGAACCTGGCGGGCCACGCCGGCCAGGCCTTCTGGTTCACCGATGGCTTTGGCCTGACCACCTATGTGCGTCCGGGCGAAACGGCCGCGCAGAAGCTGGCTGCCGTGGCCGAGTTCAACAAGGGCTATCCCGCGGCCGAACAGGGCCGGCGCTGGCATGGCACCCATGCAGTCTGCCAGGCCCTGGCCGAGGACGTCGAGGTGGCGGACGGGGTCTATCCGTCGCGCGTGCCGCCCTCTCGCGACAGCTTCTCGGCCTCGCCCCTCTATGACGAGGAAACCCTGCGCGCCGCCCGATACCTGCTGAAGTCCCAGGGCCTGGGCCAGGGGCCGGCTGTCGATCTCCTGGGCGTGTCCCTGTCGGGGACCGACATCATCGGCCACAGCTTTGGCACCCAGGGGCCCGAGCAATGCGAGCAGATGATGCGCCTGGACGCGGCGCTGGGCGAGTTCCTTGACGAGCTGGACGAGGTCGAGGGCGGTGTCATCCTGGCCCTGACGGCCGACCATGGCGGCTCCGACATCAATGAGCGCACGGCCCGCCGTGGCTTCCCGCACATGGGCCGCGTCAACCTGGACATCATGGCCGAGACCAATGCGGCTCTGCGCCAGCAGTTCGGCCTTGACCACGACCCGCTGCAGCGCGGGGCCTCCGGCCTGCGGATCACCGATGCCAACAAGGTCAGCCTGCCCGAGCCGCTGCGCAGCCAGATCGCCGCCGTCGCGGTCGAGAAACTGCGCCAGGGCAAGGACCTGGCCTTTGTCGAGTTCATCGACACCCTGCTGGCCGAGCCCCTGGCCGACAGCCTTGATCCGCAAAGCCTGACGGTGCGCGAGCGGATGCGCCTGTCCGCCGTCAAGGGCGTTTCGGCGGACATCATGATGGCCTTCCGCCCGGGTCTGGCCACGGGTGGGCGTATCGGGGGCAACCTGTCGTCGCACGGCCAGCCCTGGGACTATGACCGCGGCGTGCCCATCATCTTCTGGGCCCCCGAAGGCCGGGGCCAGGAGCGCTTCATGCCGGTGCGCACCATCGACATCGCCCCGACCCTGGCCAATGTCATCGGGGTTGGCCTGCCGGGCGTCGATGGCCGCTGCATGAGCCTGGACCTGGCCGGGGCCAGGGCCTGCCCGGCCGAGTAAGCCTTGGCATAAACTCATGTTTCATGAACCGGAGGTGCCCTTGGCACCTCCGGTTTTTCGTAGTCTCAAGGCGATGTGCCACCTTTGTGGTGGCCAACCGTTTGACAGGCCCGGCAGAAGGCCTGCGACCTGCCCTCGAGGAAACCCTATGAACAGAGCCCGCCGCGCCCGCATCGTTGCGACCCTGGGGCCCGCCAGCCGTGCACCAGGCATGG
>JAEYQX010000095.1 GCA_023409795.1 Pseudomonadota bacterium | reverse complement strand
GACCGGGTCCTGCAGACCGGGCGCAAGCAGCTGTTTCCCAGCCTGGAAAAGCACACCATCACCGAGATCGCGCGCAGCCTGATCGAGAAGGCCGAGCGGACCTTCCTGATGGGGGGCACGGTCTGCTCCAGCCTGGTCGGCATTCGCTCCAGCCGGGCGCGCCTGGACCGGCTGATGGACATCTGTGACGCGGCCCCGGCAGACGGGCCACTGCGCGCCCTGATCCTGGCCCCGGTCGAGCAGATCCTGTGCGAACTGATGGCTTCGCGCACCTATCTGGCCCAGATTCTGGGGCCGTCTCTGGACCAGGGAGCCAGCCTGGCGGCGGTGGTGCGCATGGTCGCCCCGCGCGAGATCCAGCTGCTGACCGCCCATGACCCCAAGCTCGACCTGATGATCCCGCCGGTCGAGGGGGCTCCCGCGCGGCTGGGCGAGCGGCTGGCGGCGGGCGAGTTCCCGCTGCTGGCGGCGGCACTGGCGCGCATGGTGCTGCGCGAACTGATGAGCCAGCGACGGCTGCGCCCCGATGACCCGGTCGGCGAGATCGAGATCCTGCGGGCCCTGGCCACGGCCCTGACCGCCACCTCGGGGCGGCTGCTCAGCCCCGATGCGGTCCAGACCGCCTTTGTCGAGCGATCCCGCAGCCTGGTCACCGCCGACTTCGTGACCCTCTATACCCGCTCCTGCACCGGGCTGCAGGACGAGGCCGAGCGTCTGGCGCGGCTGTGCGAGAACGTGACGGGGGCGGCGAACAAGCGCGCCGCCGGGCGCTGGCTGCAGGCCTGCGTCACCTCGCTGCGCTTCGAGACCGAGATGCGCGGTGAGGCGCGCCTGCCCCAGGGTACCGTGGCGGCCGATCGGCCCCGGCCGCCATCAGCCTCGCAGCGGCTGATGGTGCTGTCGCGCCTGCAAAAGACCGTGAGAAAGGCCTCGCTGTCCGATCACGACACCGAGCAGGTGGTCGAGGCCCTGGGCAATGTCGGGGCCATTGTCGAGGCGGATGCCAGGCTGGTGACGCAGATTGGTCGCGCCCCGGCTCCGCTGGCCCAGAGGCTGATGGCCCTGCTGCGGCTGGCGGCCTCGGAGTCCGGTCCCAGCGGGCCGGTCGCCGAGCGGGCCCGGGCCGAGGCGATCCGCCTGTTCCGCCAGCCCGAGGCGCGCGCGGACCTGGGCCGCTCGCCCGAGGCGCTCCAGGCCCTTCGACCGCTGATGCAGGCCGCCGGACTGGCAGCCTGAGCGGGCTTCAGTCGAAGATGTCGAAGATATCCAGCCGCTTCTTCTTCTTGCGATAGTGGTAGTCGTCGTCGCGGCGGCGATCGTGATCATAGCGGGTGTCGCGCGGCCGTTCCGGCTCACGCCAGGGCGTCGGCTGGCCCCACGGGGCCGAGGCGGCCTGGGGCGGTGCCGAGGGCGGCGGGGCGGCGCTGGCCCGGCCCTCGTCCGAGGCCGACTGCATCAGCTTTTCCAGCTCGCCACGGTCCAGCCAGACACCGCGACAGGTCGGGCACATATCGAACTGGACCCCGTGGCGATCCAGGGTCTGCATCGGGGCATTGGCGTTGGGGCACATCAGGAGGGGCATGGGGAACTCCGGTCAAACTTTGTGCGGTCCGACATCACGACGCCAGGGCAGCATCGCCAGAGGGGCCCGTTCCGCCCTCGTCACTTAGGAGGGCGACCCGGCCTGCGCAACGCCGTGCCCGATCAGCAGCTTTGGCCCGCCGCCCAGCCGGAGGACCAGGCCCATTGGAAGTTGTAGCCGCCCAGCCAGCCGGTGATGTCGACCGCCTCGCCGATGAAATAGAGGCCCGGCACGGTCCTGGCCTCCATGGTCTGCTGGTCCAGCTGGGTGGTGTCGACGCCCCCCAGGGTCACCTCGGCGGTGCGATAGCCCTCTGAGCCGACCGGCTTGACCGTCCAGGCCCTGGCGCTTTCGGCCAACAGCCGCAGTTTCTTGTCGCCCTGCTCGGCCAGCTTGCCCTTCAGCCCGGCGCGCTCGCACAGGACCTCGGCCAGGCGCCGGGGCAGGATGTGGCCCATGGCGGTGTGCACCATCTGCTTGCCGTTCTCGGCCTTGGCGGCCAGCAGGCGCGCGGCGACGTCCTCGCCCGGCACCATGTCGATGGTGATGGCCTCGCCCTCGCGCCAGTAGGAGCTGATCTGCAGGATCGAGGGGCCGGATAGGCCCCGGTGGGTGAACAGCAGGCCCTCGCGGAACTCGGTCAGCTTGGCCGGGCGTCTCGGATCGGCTCCCCTGGGCAGCTGGTGGCGGACGACGGCGTCCACCGCCACCCCGGCCAGGGGCTTCAGGCTTTCCAGCAGGCTGGGCTCAAAGGTCAGGGGCACCAGGCCGGGGCGGGTATCGGTCACGCGCAGGCCGAACTGGCGCGCCACGTCATAGGCCCAGCCGGTGGCCCCCATCTTGGGAATGGACTTGGCCCCGGTGGCCACGACCAGCGACCGCGCCTGGACCCGCGACCCGTCATCCAGGTCGACGGTAAAGCCGTCGGTGCCGTGCTGGATCGCCTTGACGCCCAGGTTCAGCGACAGGGCCACGCCCGCGGCCTTCATCTCGTCCGTCAGCATACGGATGATGTCTCTGGCGCTGTCATTGCAGAACAGCTGGCCCAGGGTCTTTTCGTGCCAGGCGATGCCGTGGCGATCGACCATCTTGATGAAGTCGTGCTGGGTGAACCGCTTGAGCGCCGACAGGGCAAAGCGCGGGTTCTCGCCCAGGTAGGCCGCCGGATGGATGCCCAGGTTGGTGAAGTTGCAGCGCCCCCCGCCCGAGATGCGGATCTTCTCGCCCGGTGCCCGGGCATGGTCGATCACCCGGACCCGCCGGCCGCGCCGGCCCGCCTCGATGGCGCACATCATTCCGGCCGCGCCGGCACCGACAATCAGGACATCCAGGGTCTGGGCTTTCATCGGCCCCACCTAGCAAGCCTTGCGGCTGAAAGCGAACGCGACCTTGGTGGCCGCCCGGGCGCGCTAGAGGCCCAGGACCGCGCGATAGCCGTCGTGGACCAGGTCGCCGTATTCGTCCGGGTGCTTCTTGATGTAGGCGGCAAAGAAGGTGCAGGTGGGCAGGATCTTCAGGCCCTTCTGCCGCAGGTCCGCCAGGACATGGCGGGCCAGGCGTGAGCCGATGCCGCGCCCTTCCAGCTCCTGCGGCACCAGGGTCTTGGAAACCAGGCGGCCGCCCTCGACATTATTGTATTCGACATAGGCCAGGTGGCCATCGACCGGCAGCTCATAGCGGCGCTCGGCCTCGACGTCGCGGATTTCAGGGTCCAGGCTCATGTCGGCGTCCTTGTCGGCGGGCAGCGGTCAGTGGGCTTCGTCCCAGTTGGCGGCAGCCTTGGCTTCCACATCCAGTGGAACGCTGAGGGCGACCACGGGTTCGGCGGCCTTTTCCATGACCTGGCGGATCAGCGGCAGGACGCGCTCGACCTCGGCCTCGGGGGCCTCGAATACAAGTTCGTCGTGGACCTGCAGCAGCATCCGGGTCTCCAGCCCAGCTTCCTTGAGGGCGGCCGGCATCCGCATCATGGCGCGGCGGATGATGTCGGCGGCAGCCCCCTGGATCGGGGCGTTGATCGCGGCCCGCTCGCCGAACTGGCGCTCGGCACCGGACTTGGAATGGATGGCCGGGATGTGGATGCGACGGCCAAAGATGGTCGAGACATAGCCGTCGCGCTTCACCGCCGCCTTGATGCGGTCCATGTAGTCGCGGATGCCGGGGTAGCGCTCGAAATAGGTCTTGATGTAGGCCCCGGCCTCGCCCTGGTCGATGCCCAGCTGGTTGGCCAGGCCAAAGGCCGAGATGCCATAGACGATGCCGAAGTTGATGGCCTTGGCCCGGCGCCGGGTCTCGGCAGGCATACCCTCGATGGGGACGCCGAACATCTCGGATGCGGTGGCCGCGTGAATGTCCAGCCCCGCCCTGAAGGCGCGCTTCAGCTCGGGAATGTCACCGATGTGGGCCAGCAGGCGCAGCTCGATCTGGCTGTAGTCGGCGCTGATCAGGACATGGCCGGGGCGGGCGATGAAGGCCTGGCGGATCTGGCGGCCCGTCTCGGTGCGGATGGGGATGTTCTGCAGGTTCGGGTCGGACGAGGCCAGGCGTCCCGTCGTCGAGCCGGCCAGCTGGTAGGAGGTGTGGACGCGGTCGGTCGCGGGGTCCATGGCCGCCACCAGGGCGTCGGTATAGGTGCCCTTCAGCTTGGACAGCTGGCGCCAGTCAAGGATCAGGCGCGGCAGGTCGTGGTTCAGGGCCAGGTCCTCAAGCACTGAGGCGTCCGTGCCCCACTGGCCCGAGGCGGTCTTCTTGCCGCCCGGCAGGTTCATCTCGCCAAACAGGATCTCACCGATCTGGCGCGGGCTGCCGATGTTGAAGGGGCGACCGGCCAGCTTGTGGGCCTGTTCCTCCAGCTCGGCCATGCGCTGGCCAAAGCTGGACGACAGCGAGCGCAGGCGCGTCGGGTCGACCCGGATGCCGGCCAGCTCCATGTCGGCCAGGACCGGCGGCATCCCGCGCTCCAGGGTCTCATAGACGGTGCTCAGCCCCTGCGCGGCCAGCTGGGGTTTCAGCAGGCGATAGAGGCGCAAGGTGACGTCGGCGTCCTCGGCGGCGTAGCAGGTCGCGGCCTTGAACTCGATGTGCTTGAAGCTCTTCTGGCTCTTGCCGGTGCCGCAGACATCCTTGAACGGTATCGGCTCGTGGCCCAGGTGACGGCGCGACAGCTCGTCCATGCCGTGGCCGTGCAGGCCCCCGGCCAGGACATAGGAGATCAGCATGGTGTCCTCGATCGGGGACACGCGGATGCCGCGCCGGGCCATGACGGCCACGTCATACTTGATGTTCTGGCCGACCTTCAGCACCGCCGGGTCTTCCAGCAGGGGCTTGAGGCGTTCCAGAGCCACGGCCTTGTCGATCTGGACCAGGGCCGGGCGGGTATCGCTGGCCGACAGGTCGCCAAAGTCCAGGCCGGTCGCCGCCGGGGCCTCATGCTCGTGCTTCAGCGGGATGTAGCAGGCCTGGTTCGGGCCCACGGCCAGGGAGACGCCGCACAGGACGGAATGGGTGGCCGACAGCTGGTCCGTCTCAGTGTCAAAGCCAACGACCCCGGCCTCGCGCGCGCGGGCGATCCAGGCATCCAGGCCCTCAAGCGACTGGACGCATTCATAGAGATCGCGGTCAAAGCCCTGGGCCTCGGCAGCGACCTCGATCTGGCCATAGCGGGGCGTGGCGACCGGGGCCGCCGTCTGGCGGGCGGTGAAGGTCGGGCCCTCCCGGGCCGGGGCCGCACCATTGCCCACCCGGCGCAGCAGGGACTTGAACTCCATTCGCTCCAGGAAGGCGGCCAGCTTTTCGGGCTCGGGGTCGCGGATCAGGAAGTCCTCGACCGGCTCGGGCGCCGGGGCGTCGCAGGTCAGCT
>JAEYQX010000087.1 GCA_023409795.1 Pseudomonadota bacterium | reverse complement strand
TTCCTGGCTCCACTGCTCGCCATAGGCCTCTTCGGCGGCGATCAGCAGGGGCAGGGAAATGCCATCCGGATCAAAGGTTTCGTAGGAATCGAACTGGCGATAGGCCGTGGTCGAATTCAGGCTGAGGTCCGGGGCCAGGTCCCACCTGGCCAGGCCGGTCACGCCCCAGACCTCGCGGTCCAGCCCCAGGGCCTTGCCGCCGTCAAAGGCAGCGCCGGGCGTCAGGGCCGCCCCTTCCCACGGAGCACGGCCACCCAGGACCTGGCCGGTCTGGGAGTTGGTCGGATCATGGTGGATCGACTTGAACGAGGTCGCCGAGGCGTCATCGACCTGGTAGTTGGCGATCAGGTCAAGGCGCAGGCTGTCCGACGGCAGCCAGCCCGCAGCCAGGCGGAAAGCCCGGGTTTCAATGCCGTTATAGTCCTCGCCGCCCAGCAGGTTCTCGACCGAACCGTCACGGGACTTCATGCGCGTGGCCAGGCGCAGGGCCAGGTCCTCGCCCACCGGCAGGTTCACGAAGCCCTCGACCGAGCGATAGTTGAAGTTGCCAACCTCGGCCCGGGCCTCGGCGTCAAACTGGCTCGGACGGGCGCGGTTCTGCACCAGGTTCACGGCCCCGATCAGGGCACCACGGCCATACAGGGTCGACTGCGGCCCCTTGGCCACCTCGAC
Organism: Pseudomonadota bacterium; assembly: GCA_023409795.1. Classification (GTDB taxonomy): domain Bacteria; phylum Pseudomonadota; class Alphaproteobacteria; order Caulobacterales; family Caulobacteraceae; genus Brevundimonas. The sequence goes on along the minus strand of JAEYQX010000087.1, from coordinate 68,497 downwards.
CCGCTCCAGGTCGAACAGCTCGACATAGGAGCCGCGCGATTTCGAGATCGACACTCCGTCCTGATAGACCGACACGCGCGGTCGGTATGACAGATCCCCACGGCCTTCAGCCGGCCCCGAACCTCATCCGGGCGCGGCGCGTCCAGCTCAACCTCGCGCAGAACAAAGGGCCCGCCCTTCGCCTCCACCACCGCCGCCACTGTCCGCACCCGCACGCCTCCCACCGATGAGAGGCCCAGCCTGCATCGCACGCCCTGACCCGACTAGCTGTCGACCCTGACGGGATAGCCGGCAGCAGTGCCCTCGCTCCGCGCAGAAAAAAGCCAGCCCCCCTGCGGAGCCTGGCCTTTTTGCCTGTGCCTATACTCACTCGATTATATAAAACGACTTATCGATCTGTTATTGCTTGATTTTTACGCCCCGAAGCAGATCAAACCGTTCCCACGACCGAAAAAACTTAAACATCTTGAAAACAACAAGAAAAAACACTCATGTAAAAATTGCGTGATTACATCATTTTTTGAGAAAAATCATTACATATGATCACAGCTTTCGCGGCAACAGACACCCAGAAACAGTATTCAGGTGTTTGCCTGTCAAACGTAGTCCGTGTAACCTCGGCGGTCGTCGCCAAGGCCGGTGTAGAAGGTTTCGCGGTTGGGTTTGGTCAGGGGCTCTTGTTGCTTCAGGCGGGCCACCAGGGCGGGGTTGGCGATGAAAGCTCTGCCGAATGAGACGGCGTCGGCGTCGCCGTGGGCGAGGCGACGGGCATTGTCTTCGACGCCGAGGCTGTTGTTCAGAATGAGTGGCCCGCTCCAGTGGCGCTTGACCAGGGCGAGCGCGTCCAGGCCCTCCTGTGGTAGGTCGATGAGGTGCAGGTAGGCCAGGCCCAGGCCGTCGGTTGCTTTCAGCAGGGCGGCATAGGTCTGGGCCGGGTCGGCGTCAGCCATGCCATTCATCCGGATGCCGGGACAGATACGGAAACCGACCCGATCCGCGCCGATGGCTTCGGCAAGGGCTGCCAGGGTCTCCACCACGAACCGGATACGATTTCCAACTGTGCCGCCATAGGCATCCGTCCGGTGGTTGGAGTTGGACGAGAGGAACTGCATCGGCAGGTAACCGCTGGCGCAATGCAACTCGACCCCGTCCAGACCCGCGCTGACGGCGGCGCGGGCAGCGGCGACATAGTCACCTATGACGCGGGGGATTTCGCTGGTTTCCAGTGCGCGCGGCACGGCGCAGTCCTGAGGCACACCGTCGGGACCGGGAACGGAATCCGGGCAGGCAATGGCCGACGGGGCGACGGTATCTGCGCCACGGTCCTTGTTGGCTGGTGCCCCCACCCGTCCGCAATGCATCAGTTGGACGACCAGTCGGCCGCCTTCTGCGTGCACGGCTTCGGCCACCCTGGCCCAGCCGGCAACCTGCTCTTGCGTATGCATGCCAGGAGTCCGCCAGTACCCCTTGCCTTCTGCCGAAGGCTGGGTGCCTTCGGTTATGATTAGCCCTGCGGACGCCCTCTGGCGATAATATTCGGCCATGAGCGGGGTCGGGACATCGCCCGGACCAGCCCGGTCCCGGGTCATGGGGGCCATCGCAATGCGGTTGGCCAGCTGAATGCTGCCGAGAGATACAGGGTCGAAAAGCGAGGCCACGCTCAGCTCCTGACGCGCGGCCGGGGCAAGGGATGGCCGCGCCGCATGGCATCAATGAAGCCTTCGAGCGGGGCAGGATCAGCGACCGGTGCCTCATTGGCCTGGCCCTCGCGCGCCCAGAACTCGCGCCAGCCGGGAAAGAGGTCGTGATAGCTTCCCTCATAGGGCGGCACGCCCGGCCAGCGCATCTTGCGGTTGCCGACCGGTGGCTTGTTCAGATCACAGGCGTACCAGTAAAGGGGAAGCCGACGACGGAAATACCATCGGCCGTCGATCCGTTCGTACCGGTCGAAATACATCATCTGCATGATAATCCATTCCGCGCCGGCCTCGTGTTCGTTCTTGGAATAGACGACGCCCTGGGCATTGTCGGCATCGATGAAGTCGATGACGTGCCCGCCGATGTGGTGGGAGGTGCCGTCGAACTGCTGGGACATGGTCTCGTCGAACCAGTCACGCAGAGCTTTGCGGCCAGCCTGGCCATTGCCGACCTTTACATCGGTCGGGAACAGATTCACCCAAGCGTCGGAGTCGCGCATGTCCAGTGCAAGGCTGTATTTGGCCGGCAGCTGTCTAATGGCGTCCAGGGATTCCAGCCGGTCGATCCGGGCCAGGAGGTCTTTCTCGCTCATGGTTCCCCGCCCTGATCGAGTTCGCGAAGGGCGGTGCGCAGCACCTTGCCGGCGGCATTGCGGGGCAGGTCAGCGACGATGCGGACCTGTCGCGGCACCTTGTAGTTGGCCATGTTTTCCCGAGCCCATTCGATCAGACCCTGGGGTGTCAGGTCTGCGCCGGCGCGAGGGACAACAAAGGCCTTGCCGACCTCGCCCATGCGTTCGTCGGGAATGCCCACGACGGCGACCACCTCGATGGCGGGGTGGTTGTTGAGCAGCTTTTCAATCTCGGCGGGATAACAGTTGAAGCCGCCTGAAATATAGACGTCCTTCATCCGGTCGGTGATGTAGAGATAGCCGTCCCCATCGGTGTGGCCGATGTCGCCGGTCTTCAGCCAACCCTCCGGGGTGATGGTCGCGGCAGTGGCCTCGGGATCATCGAGGTAGCCCCGCATCACGCCATAGCTGCGCACCCAGAACTCCCCGGCTGTTCCCGTGGGGGTCGGCTGGCCATCTGGCCCCATGCAGACGACCTCGACCCCGGGCAAGGGGGTGCCGATGGAAGCAGATATCTGTTCGACACTGGCTGATGCGGGCGTCATGCAGACGCAGCCGTGTTCGGTCATGCCATAGCCGTTGACCACCCTTTCCATGCCCAATTCCTGCTTCATGCGATGGATGAGCGAAGGGGGCACCGGGGCTGAGCCAGTCACGGCGACGCGCAGGCTTGAAAAGTCCCTGGCCTGCCTGGCCTGTTCGACCAGCAAGGTCTGGTAGATGGTCGGCGGCCCGGGGATGAAGCTGACCGCTTGCGCCTCAACCATGTCGGCCAGACCGGCAGGATCGAAGACAGCCATGGGAAGGATCGTCGCGCCCTGCAGAAGGCAGGCCAGCCAGCCTGCCTTATAGCCGAAGGTATGGAAGAAGGGATTTACGATCAGAAAGCGATCACCCGCGCGAACGTCGACCCGTTCGGCCCAGGCCTTGAACATCCTCACGCTCTGGCCATGGGCACTCATGGCACCCTTGGGCGCGCCCGTCGTGCCTGAAGTGAACAGGATGTCGCTGAGGGTTTCCGGCGTCAGTGTCTGAAAGCAGCGCGCCACGTCCGGGTCATCGGCCCCCCTGCCCCTGTCGAGGAATTCCTGCCAGCCCGACCCTGACCACAAAATGATCTGGCGCAGGTCGGGAAGATCTTCGTCTGCAATCAGGTCAGGGTAGTCGACGCCGAGGAAACCACGGGTGGTGAAAAGCAGGGAGACTTTCGAGCGCTTCAAAATATCGCCCGCCTCGCGGCCCTTCAGGCGGGTGTTGAGGGGAACGATAGCAGCCCCACAGATCTGGGCCCCAAGGGCCGCCACGATCCATTGTCGACTGTTAGGCCCCCACAGGCCTACCCGATCACCGGGGGCGAGGCCCAGGGCCAGGCAGGCGGAAGCTGCCTCAAGCGCTGCCTGCCACAGCTCTGCAAAGCTCGTGGTGACTCCGTTCTCGATCAGCCCTGGCGTCTGTGGCCAGAGATCAGCGGCCCGCTTCGCCGCGTGGGGAATGGTGATGGGCAGGTCTTCTGCCATTATCGGAACCCACCCACGGGCAATGCAGGCTGAATAATGCTGATCGGTGTCATACTAATCTCACATGACGCTGCCTCCAGATAAGATTACGCATATTGCCAATTATTATACATTTCAATCGCTATATGCGTAGATTTACCTCAGGCATGCACACCGCCGTCGATGCGGACCGTCTCGCCATTGACAAAGGTGCTATCGTCGGACGCCAACATGGCAATGACCGCAGCGACCTGCTCGGGCTGGCCGACCTGGAAGTCGGGTCGAGACAGGTGCATGAAGAGCCCCAGGTCGACGCCCTCGGGGAAGGTTCCCTGGATCTGTTCCGTCATGGGGGTGGCGATCCCGCCCGGAGCGACTGCGTTCACCCGGACGCCACGCTTGATATACTCCCAGGCCAGGGTGCGGGTCAGCGCATCGACCCCGCCTTTTGAGGCTGAATAGGCGGCCATATAGGGGTGGCCATGCAGGCTGGCGGTCGAGGCAGCATTGACGATGGCTCCGCCTGTCTTTTCCAGCAGGGGAAGAGCTTCGCGGCAGCAAAGGAACAGACCGACCAGATTGATCTCAAGAACCTTCCGGAAGGCATCCAGGGTGGTCTCGGTGCTGTGGCGGGCCTCAAGGACACCCGCCAGATTGATCAGGGCATGCAGGTCGCCGGCAGCGGAGATATCCGTGAACCATGTCTGGACGGCGGCTTCATCGGTAACCGACAGGACCCGGGGCACGACGGAATGGCCCGCCAGCCGCAGGGTTTCGTCCAGACCCTCGGAGGAAAGGTCCGCCGCGTGAACCGTCGCACCCTCTGCCACCAGGCGCAGTGTGGTGGCGCGGCCGATGCCCGAGCCAGCTCCGGTGACGGCGATACGGCGACCTGCAAATCTGGTGGTTCCGGGCATGATTGCCTCTCCCTGTCCTAGGCGACCATCTGCACGATTTCGATCAGGTGGCCTTCCGGGTCCGTGGCGAAGGCCACGCGAATACCCATGTGGGGCATGTCGCGGATGGGGTCGGAGATCTGCCCCCCGTTTGCCACCGCTTCGGCCAGGGTGGCGTCCAGGTCCTTGACGGTAAAGCCGATGATGGCTTCGCCGTGTGCAGGTTTGGGGGCATCCTTGAAGGCCAGAAGGACGAAGGTCGCTCCCCCTTCCTGGGTCGGCTTGTACATGACCTCATGGATCGGGCGGCCGTTGACGGCATCCTCGACCCTGGCCAGTTCATCGAGCTTGAACACCTTGCCATAGAAGGCGGCGCAACGGTCGAGATCAGCGACCACCAACTTGGCGAAATTAAACGAAACCCCGGTCGAAGCCGTCATGTGCACATCCTGTAAGCCGGTAAAAAGTGCTCGGCGTGCAGGGCACACCGAGCAGTTTCGAGGGTAGAGAGGCCGACTGAGCGGCTCCCACGACTAGAACTTGACGCGCAGGGAGACGCCAATTTCTCGTGGGGGGTTCACGGTCACCGCGCGGTAACCGGAATCGTATGACGGACCAGGGGACATCGAGAAGTCCGGGTTCAGGACACTGGTCGCCTTGAAGTAGTTGCCATCAGCGGCACCTCGGACAACGGCCTCGTCAAACAGGTTCTTGGCGAATACCGACAGCTCCCAGCCGCTGTTGCCACGCAGGCCAGCATAGAGGTTCACCGAGGTATAGGCCTCATACTCGAAGTCGATCAGGTCCGAGTCGTAGCCGGCGTTGTGGCTGAGCAGCGCCCGGACGAACGGCTGGACCGATCCGATATCGGCGAAGCGGTATTCGCTGTTGGCCGACAGCTGGAACGGCGACTGATCACCCATCTTGCCAGTCGCATCGCAATAGGAAGCCTGCTGGCCGATCGGCACGATAATGTTGTTGCTGGCGTCCAGGGTGTTGCAGGGACGCGTGCCATTGTCGAACTGGGCGTCCGTATAGCTGACGGACAGCGAAGCATCCCAGTTGGAGGCCAGCTTGCCCCATAGGGTTGCCTCGACGCCTTTGACGATGGCGTCGGAGTTGTAGTTCACCTTCAGCACGCTATCGATGATGCCGTTGCGACCGCTGGCCATGCGGATCAGCTCGGGCGTGCGGGCAATGTAGTTGTCGAAGGTCTGGTAGAAGGCGTTGGCCGTAAAGCTCAGGCGACGGTCAAAGGCCGTGCCCTTGATACCCACTTCGACGGCATCGGAGGTTTCGTCGTCGGTGATGACCAGGTTGTCATCGAGCGGGGCAGTGTTGCCGACCGCCGCCGAGCCGGCCCGGAATGACCGGCCATAGCTGGCATAGGTGCTGACCTGGTCGCTGAGCTGATAGACGATGCTGGCCCCGCCGGTAACCGCATCCACTTCGCGACGGGCCTTGTCCTCGGGCAGGGTCGGATAGTTGTCGAGGGCGATCTGGCCACCCGCGTCCACCGTCAGGAAGCTTTGCTGGTATGACCTGTAGGTGGTGTAGCGGACGCCGCCATTGATCTGCAGGCGCGCATTGATGTCATAGGTGCCGCTGGCGAAGATCGAGCGGCTGTGCGTGATGGTCGGCGACTCGATAAAGATGTCGACCGGGCTCAGGCTGTACAGCGGGAAGGTCGAGATCACGCCGTACTCCGGCGGCAGGCCCATCAGGAAGGCAGGCATGCCGCTCAGCAGCTGGTCGGTCTTCTGGCGTACGATGACCGGGTCCGAGCGGGTCGACGCATAGTTGGCACCGACCTGGAAGTTGAATGGGCCCTCCAGCTGGGACGAGTAGCGCAGCTCGACATACTTGTTGTCGTAGGGGATCTCGAGGAGCTGGGTTTCGTCATAGTTCAGGACGGCATTGCCCGCGTCGAAATCAAGACGCTGGTCCAGCATGGCGTCCATCTTTGAGGCGTTGAGCGACAGGCTGCCAAAGCCAAGGTTCCAGTCCGCCGAGAAGGTCAGCAGGTCATATTCCCGCTTGAAGGTGGTCGGGCCTTCGGCCACCCCGATACGGTCGCTGATGCCCGCTTCGGGGCCATTGGGGCCAAAGCCCATCTCCGGCAGCGGGCCGAGCGGGAGGATGGCACCGGTGCCGATGACCTGCTGATGCTGGGTCTCGTCGGAATCCAGATGCTGATAGGCGAGATTGAACGTCAGGTTCTCGGTCGGAAGGGCCAGCAGCGATACGCGGAAGCTGCGGGTCTCACCCTCGGAATCCTCGTCCCGATTGACGTTGTGGACATAGTTGATCGGATTGCGATCATCGAGGAACGCCAGTCGCACGCCAAGGCGATCGGTCACCAGGGGGACTGAAAGCCCGCCCTGGAAGTTCCTGGCATCCTGATCCGTGGCCGTGGCCTGGATATAGCCTTCCAGTTCACTGAGGTCAGGCTTGCGCGAGGCAATGGTGATGGCACCACCCGGCGAGGTCCGGCCGCGCAGGACGCCCTGCGGGCCGCGCAGGATTTCCACCTGTCCCACGTCATAGAGCGCCGTAAAGGCCAACTGCGGATCGACGGGATTTTCGTTGAAATAGACGTCCACCGAAGGGGCCGTGCCGGAATCGGCGTCGTAGGCAATGCCGCGCAAGGTTGCCGTGTTGGAGCGGCCATCCTTGTTCGCCATCTGCAGGCCGGGAGCCAGCTGCTGGACGTCCTTGGCATCCAGAATGCTCAGCTGTTCAAGCTGTTCGCCCGAGGCGACGTCCACCGCAAGGGGCACGTCCTTCAGAAGCCGATTGTTACGGGTTGCGGTCACCACAATGTCCGCGACCGTGGTGCTCTCTTCATTGATCGAAGGGGCCTGGGTCCCGGCTTCCTGGGCCGCAGCCTGAGACAACGGCAGGCCGCCCAGGATTGCGATGGTGGCTGCACCATGCAGCCATGCAGACCTGGAGATACGATTGTTTCGCACGATTAGTCCTTCCCCATTTTACAGGCTCAGGCGTTGCCATGGCCGCTCTTTTATTTGTAGGGAATGATTATACGCATATATCCCAATTACAATACGTTTGTATGGTTCTTTGCGTAATTTTATGCCGATTTGGCTCTGTGATCGTTGCACCTTGCGAGAGGCCGCGTGCATCGGATCGGCCATCAAGGGCACCCCGCGCGTCACTATGTAAGTAAACTCTAACATGGATATCGGCGTTCGAGAAGTGTCGGTTTTGAGCAGAGCGACTATGAAAAACCCTGCCCTTTCGGGCAGGGTGCGAGGCGCTATGGCACGGTCACGACCAGGCCGTCACAGTCATCGGTGAGGGGAATCTGGCACGACAGCCGCGATACCCCGGCATCAAAGCTGTCAGTGAAGGACACCAGGTCGTATTCGTCGCCCTGTGCCGGGCCCAGGCGGGTGACCCAGTCCGGTGCCAGGTGGACATGGCAGGTTGCACAGGACATGGCACCACCGCATTCGGCGTCTATTCCCCTGACACCGGCCTGGACGGCTGCGGACATGAGGGATTGGCCGGGTTCAGGCTCTACGATCCGGCTCGAACCGTCGGGCTGGATAAAGGTAATCTTGGGCATGGGATTGGTCAGGAAGGGGCATGAACCGACAGTGAGTCATGCCCGTTGGATCACGGTTACTGGGCTCAGCTGACGTCGGCCAGCTTGGGTGGCATGCCGGCAATCTTGTAGCTGCCATTGACGCGGGCCTGGAAATCCGCCGCCTGGGCCCGGGGGTTGTAGAACTGCTGGTACCAAATCTTCACCTTGCCATAGGGGCCATCACCCGGCACGGCCAGGGGCGTGATGCACGGAGCCTTGTTGCGCCAGATGTCAAAGTCCTGGGCAAAGGCGTGGAGACTGCCCGCCTGATAGGCCTTCTGCATTTCCTTGTCGGCAGGCTCGGCCGCCTCCTTGCCCGAATGAACCAGAAGGCCGTGCCAGGCCTTGACCACGCCGTCATCGACCGGGGTGTGGGCGATATACATGACCTGGACCCCGCCGTTGAACTCGGAGATCAGGATCCCTGGCCCGGTGTACCAGGTATTGGTCTCGAGAATTTCTCCGACCGCCAGGCTGCGATGCGGGGCACCCTGGAACTGGCGCACGACGACGCCGTCAAACTCATTGCTGAAGTAGATCGAGGGCCCGCCATGCGTCGGCCCCAGGTGGGCAACGTCGGCGATGTTGTCGACAATCTCCTTTGGATGACACGGCAGTTGGCCAAGGTCGTCCAGATCCCACTGCACAAAGGCAGGGTCGTCCCACTGCGGAATGACGGGCAGGTCGAAGTCCGGCTCTCCGCCTTCGGGGTCATGCCACACGAAGACGCAGTTATACTTCTCCCGAACGGTCCAGGAACGGATCCGGGCGGAGGCGGGAATGGGGGCCTTGGAATAGGGGATTTCGTTGCACCTGCCGTCGGGACCGAAACGCCAAGCATGATAGGGACAGCGGATATTGTCGCCTTCGACGTGAATCCGATCCTGGACGACATAGGACGTCGTGTTGCGCGCCAGGTGGGTGCCCATGTGGGGGCAGAAGGCATCAACCACGAAGGCCTGGCCGCTGCTGCCGCGATAGGCGACCAGTTCCTGGCCAAAATAGCGCATGGCCAGTGGCGTGCTGGTCACCTCATGGCTTTGGGCAACGACAAACCAGCCACGCGGAAAGGTAAACGGTCCCAGACCATATTCTTCTGTACGAGCCACCAGTCCCTCCCAAGACCGAAGATCCAGCCCCCGCATGGGCCAGCCGAGATATTATGGTACCAATAATTATCGGGTACCTTTGTCCAGTTTAGTTTCTTTTGCGTATTTATAAAGGTAGAAAACTTCGCAATATGGCAATTTAGCTGTTGCAAGGTCTCCTGATGCGAAATTCGCCCAAAGCCGAGCCGACCGTCATCGTGGTGGGATCGGGAGCCGCCGGTCTGGTCGCTGCCCTGCGGGCGCGCCAAAGCGGTGCTTCGGTCCTGCTGATCGAGAAATCGGGCGAGCTGGGAGGCACATCAGCCACCTCTGGCGGGGGGATATGGATTCCCTGCAGCCCCCTGGCGGCTGGGGTCGAAGGCCATGCGGATAATCCCGCGGAAGCCTTCCAGTACATCAGGGCCCTGGCGGCGGGCTGGTCCGATGACAACCTGATCCACGCCTATGTAGAGGCGGCCCCGCGAATGCTTGAGTGGCTTCATGCCTCGACCGAGATCCGGTATGCGCCCCTCCCCTATCCTGACTATCATCTAGAAGTGGCGGGGGCGAAAACAGGTTATCGCACCCATATGCCAGCGCCGGTCGATGCCCGGAAAAGGGGTTACACGATCAGGAACCTGCGGCGGGCCTCCCCGGCCGCCAGCCTGGGCGGCATCCTCAACTGGACCTTTGAGGAAACCTACGCCCTTCTGTATCGCCCGGCCGGCTGGCCCGCGACTCTGGCCCGGATGATATGGCGCTTCCTGTCGGACCTGCCCTTCCGACTAACCTCCCTGAAGGATCGATACTGGACCTTGGGCAATGCCCTTGTCGGCTCCCTTGTGGTGGCTGCCCGCGAAGCGGGCGTAGAGCTACGGACCCATATGGCGCTGAAGGATCTTGTCGTCCGCGATGGCAGGGTGACAGGTCTGGTCGTAGAGGGGCCTGAGGGAAAGCAGACCCTCGCCGCGGATGCCGTGATCCTGACCTCGGGCGGTTTCGAACGAAACAGGACGTTGAGGGCGCAACACATGCCCCAGGTGGCCGACCCGCGCCTGTCCGGCTCCCAGATCAATAATACAGGAGACAGCCTGCTTGCCGCGCAGGAGGTCGGCGCGGCCACCCGCGGGCTTGGGGCAGCCTGGTGGGCCCCGGTGTTCCGTGTCGAGGGCGAAGACCGCGCCCGACTTTGCACCATAGAGCGCGCACTTCCCGGGTGCATCATGGTGGATCAGCGAGGCCAGCGCTTCATGAATGAGGCCATGTCCTATCATCGTGCGGGCGAGGCCATGATGGACCACGCCGCCCGTCTGGAAGGCGAAGCGCGCTTCTGGATGATCTTTGATGCCCGCTTCCGCCGTCTCTATCCAATGGGGGCGCTCTACCCCCTGATCCCCCTGGCGCTGCATCCAGCGGGCGTGCGCCGGACGGTAAGGCGGGCGTCGAATCTTGCTGGCCTGGCCACAAAGACCGGGCTTCCGGCCGCTGCATTGATGGCAACGGTGGAGCGGTTCAATCAGGCCGCCGAAGCGGGGCAGGATGTCGATTTCGGACGCGGGGAAAGCGCCTATGACAAGATGTACGGCGATGCCCGCGTTTCGCCCAACCCAACCCTGGGTGCCCTGGCGCGCGGGCCATTCTACGCGGTTCCGATCCACGCCGGCGACATCGGCACGTGCGGAGGGCTGGCGACCAATGAGGTGGGCCAGGTCCTCGATGATGCAGGCGCGCCTATTGGCGGTCTTTATGCTGCGGGGAACCTTGCCGCGTCAGTCATGGGCGGGTCCTATCCGGGAGCGGGCTCGACCCTGGGGCCGGGCATGACCTTTGCCTGGCTGGCAGGCAGGCATGCCGCTGGGGCGGCGGGCTGACAGCTCAGCCCTGGGGGCGCGTGATCCGGGCCAGGCGGGCATCATACTTGTAGGTGCTGATGGCCCAGGACATTTCGACGTCGCGGACGCCTGGCAGCGACCGGATTTTCTTGCGCATCACGTGGTCGGCTTCCTCGACCGAGGTGAACAGCCCTGTAGCCAGCAGACTGTAGCGGCCCAGCATGATGACGACGCTACCGATCTCGGGGATCTGGGACAGTTTCTTGGCCAGGGTCTGCACCAGGGCCGGATCCGCCTGAATCCCCAGCATGACCAGATTGGGTGATCCCGCCATGCGGAAATCCGTCACCACGGTGAACTGGATCATCCCGTCGTTCTGAAGCCTGCGAAGACGGGTGCGGATAGTCCCTTCGGTCACGCCCAGCTCGGCCGCGACCTGTCGGTTCGAGACCCGCGCATCCTGGCTGAAAGCCTCGATGATGCGGTGGTCAAGTTCGTCCAGTCCTGCCTTGGTCATAGGGGGGCCACGTTGAACTCGAATTTCACGATATCCGCCGCGATGGCGGGGTCCATCTCGTCGACCCCGTCGATGACGGCAATCTTCTCGATCAGGAAGGTCCCGATTTCGTCAAAGGCACGCAGGGCCACCAACAACTCCAGATCAAACCGTCCATTCATGACATTGATGGAGAAGACCTCGGGCAGGAGCGACAGGTCATGGGCGACATCCTCGACATCGCGACCGCGCACCTTGATGCCCAGCGCAATCAGGATATCAAAGCCGTGGGCCGCAAAATCGGACACGGCGACCACGCGCATCGCCTTGTTCTCTTCAAGACGGCGGATACGCGAGGAAACGGTCGCTGCGGTAACACCGAGACGCTCTGCAATCTCCAGATTGGTCGCACGGCCGTTGTCACGCAGGATTTCGATGATCCGATTGTCGACGTCGTCGAGCAAAGGGATTACGGCGCGCGGAGCCTCTCGAATTTGCATGCTGTCTCGTCGACTGTTCACAGATCTGACGGGTTTCTAGCGCTTATCTCCGGTTTTGGCGATCAACTTCCTGCGGCAGCGACAGATCGCGCAGCCCGACGCCCCGAGAAAACGCAATCCGCGACTGCCAACCCGCTGACATAGAGGTTGGAACAGACGCCAATGGCACTGCGACCGGCCGCATAGAGCCCCGCGATGGGAACACCCTGCTGATCCAGGACCTGGCCGGTTTCCTCGCGAACGGCCAGGCCGCCCAGCGATAGGGTCGGAAGCGGGAAGAAGGCGGCATCAATGGCGACATTGACGGCGTAGAACGGGCCCTGCTCGACCCGGGCCGCATCGGCAGGCCGCTTATCGAAGGGATCGGCCATCCTTCCCTGCGCGACGGCATTGTGGGTCTCTACCGACCCGACCAGGGTCGAGGCATCCGCGCCGATCTTTCGCGCCAGTCCCGCCAGACTCCCGGCCTTCTTGCGGCCAAGGCGCATGGCCATCAGGGCGGGCCATTTCTGGAACGGCAGAACCCCCTCGGCGGCGGCTTCCTTGCGGGCCTGTTTCATGAGGCGGCGATCCAGAATGACATAGGCCGAGCCATCCCCGGCTTCGCACATGGCCTTGCCGATCGCGGCCCCGTACAGGGTTTCGTCGACGAAACGCTCGCCGCGGCCATTGACCAGGGGTGCCGAGGCCCAGGTGTAGGGCGGATTGATGAAGCGCCAGGCGCTGATCCGGCCCAGTCCGGCGCTGGCGGCACCGGCCGTAAGACCCAGAGCCAGTCCCGAGCCATCGTCTGCAGGCGTGCCCAGGGGAAGTCCGCGGGCGTAGGCAGGCGAGAAATGCCGCACCATTTCGCGATTAAAGACATGGCCACCGGCGGCCAGGATCACTCCTCGCCGGGCGCGAACCTTGAGCAGTTCCCCCTCGGCGTCGAGCAAGGCAACGACCTGGTCGCGCAGTTTTTCGACCAGGCGTTCACGGGCCCGCGCCCCGGGCACGGATTGAGGAATGCCAGCATTCAGGGCGATCCTCTGGTTGAGCTTCACATAACGCCTCCAGCCCGGAGCCGCAGGGGCCAGGCGCGTCGCGCGAACACCGACTGCCCTGCCCTGGTCATCGAGGATCAGGGATCGCACCAGCGCATGGGTGTGAACCTCCACGCCAGCGCCCAGGGCCGAGTCCCGTAAAGGATCGTAGAAGCCCTTTCCATAACCGTCCGCCTTGTTCTCGGCCGGCATGTGGACGCGGTGCCCCCGTGCGGCCGGGCGGGCGTTGCGGCCATAGGACTGGGCCAGAGAACTGTCTGAATGATAGAGATAATACTTCGTCGGGGGATAGGAGGTCTTCTTGGCGTAAAGGTGTGGGTTGAACTTCACGCCATGGCTTGCCAGCCAGTCGTGGTCACCCGCGCTGTTGTTGCAGAAGGTCCGCAGGGTGTCGTCCGAGACCACCCCCTGGGTTTCCTGGCGCAGGTAGTTGAACATATTGTCCGGGTCGTCTTCCACCCCGGCCTGCCGCTGGGTGGCGGTGCCGCCTCCGGAATAGAAGACACCACCGTTGATGCGCGTCGCACCCCCGCCCTCGCCGCGCTCCAGGACAAGCACCTCCATCCCCAGTTCGCGGGCCTGAAGGGCCGCGCAGACACCGGCACCCCCAAATCCCACCACAACCACGTCAGTGGTATGGCTCCAGTCTTCCTGACAGACCGACGCGGCCTTGAGCGCCGGGGAAATGTGACGGGGCCACCAGGGGCTGTCGGCGACGGTCAAGGGGTCAGGCCTCCAGCAGGGCGCGGGTTTCGCCCGTCAGCATCGGGGCTTCCTTTTCCAGCAGGAAACGGGCGCGATTATTGGCGATGTTGTCGGTCATCTCGGGCTGGGTCGAGACCCAGAAGCGGCCCTCGGCAATCTGCTCCAGGATGGTCTGGCAGGCCGCATCCAGATCCATGCCGTAGGCGGCCATGGTTTCGCGCATGACCTTCTGATGGTGGGCCGCGACAGGATCATCGGAGGGCTTCGCATCCATGAAGATGCGGGTCTTGACCATGCCGGGGATGATAGAGCTGACCTGGATCGGGGCCTTTTTCAGTTCAAGCTCAAGATAGAGGCATTCGGTCAGGGCCTGGACCGCATGTTTCGACACGATGTATGCCGTCTGGAGGGGCATCTGGCCAAAGGCCCCGACCGAGGCCAGGTTCGCGACATAGGACTTGTTCGAGGACTGCAGCATCCGCGGAACGAAGGCGCGAACGCCGTGAACGACGCCGTGGACATTGATCTGAAGGGTGCGCTCCCACAGGTCCGCGGGTAGTTCCCAGGTGTTGCCGATCGTCTCGACCCCGGCATTGTTGATCAGCAGGCGAACCTCGTCGTGGCGGGCATAGACCCAGTCCGCGAGGCGATCCAGTTCGGCAGGCTGGGATACATCGACCCGGACGGCTTCGGCCTGGCCGCCCTGGCTGCGAATGTCCGCGGCCACAGCTTCGGCGCGGGCCTCATCGATATCCGCCAGAACGACTTGCATGCCAAGCGCTGCAGCCCGACGCGCCAGGCCTTCCCCAAGTCCGGCACCGGCCCCGGTGATGACCGCAACACCGCCCGCGAAAACGTCTTTATCCAAGGACATGTTCAACCCTATTACCTGTGTTTTTATTGGTTAGTTCCAGCGCTGGCGCAGCCAGGCACCGACGCGATCCAGGGATCGTCCGGCCTCGTCGACCGCGCCCAGGAAGGAAAGGAAGCCGTGGATCATTCCAGGGGCCCGGTCGATGACCGCCTCGCCCCCCGCTGCCTGGATCCTCTTGCCAAAGTCCTCACCATCATCGCGGGTGGGGTCCAGCTCGGCCGTCAGAACATAGGCTGGAGCCACGCCGGCCAGGTCGGCGAACCGGGGTCCGGCCAAGGGCTCGCGCCCATGCTTTTCGAGGTCGCCCAGGTAGAGCTCCCAGAAGTAGTCGATGTCGTCGATATTCAAGAGCGCGCCCTCCTTGAACTCCTCGCGTGAGGGCAGGTGCTCGAAGGGATAGCCGCCCGAACCATAGAAGAGGGCCTGGCCTCTCAGCGGGATCCCCACATCCTTTGCGATCACGGCCGTCACGGCCGCCAGCACCCCACCCGCACTGTCGCCGGCCACAGCCATCCGCGCCGGATCGCCGCCGAGGCCTGCTACGTTCTGGTGCGCCCAGTGAAGCGCCGTGCGGGCATCGACAACGGCCGCCGGATAGGGATGCTCTGGCGCAAGGCGATAGTCGACGGACAGGACGAGGCTTGCGGCCGCCTCTGCCAGGCCTCGCGCGATCATGTCCTGGCTGTCCAGATCCCCAAGGATGAAGCCGCCGCCGTGAAAGTAGAGAACAACGGGATGGGGCCCCTCGCCTTCTGGCCGGTAGAGCCGGATGTTCAGGGGGTGCCCCCCCTCGCCCTCGATCGCAAGGTCGCGGACTTCCGTCAGCCTTGCCGGATACTTGGGCGTGGCGTCAGAGACCTGACGGATGAAACCTCGCAGGTCGGCCAGCGGCATGGTCCGCGCGGGCGGATAGGCAGGCGCGTGCTGGAGCAGGGCCACCAGTTGAGGGTCCATGATTGCTGGCATGGTTCAGCTTCCTGTCTTGAGATAGGTGGCGGCATGATCAGCGGCGGCCACGCCGAAGCTCACGGCAGGCCCCAGGGTGCCGCCGGCACCGGGATAGGATGGCCCCATGACGGAAGCCGCCGTATTGCCGACGGCATAGAGGCCGTTCATGGCCGCGCCGGCTTCATCCACGACGTTGCCGTGACGGTCAGTCTTCAGTCCGCCATTGGTGCCCAGGTCGCCCAGCACGATCCGCACGGCATAGAAGGGGCCGTCCTTTACGGGGCCGAGGTTCGGATTTTCGAAAGCCTGATCGCCGAAATAGCGATCATAGACATTGTCGCCTCGACCAAAGTCGGGATCGCGACCCTGCTCCGCGTGGGCGTTGAAGCGATCAATACTGGCCTCGACCGCCTCGGCCGGCAGGCCAATCTCGGTCGCCAGTGCCTTCAGGCTGTCGGCGCGATGGAAGATGCGGCCCAGCCAGTCCTTGGGCAGGGTCTTGTCCGGCGCGATCTCGCCAGCCATGAGCGGGCCAACCATATATCGTTTGCGATATCCGGCATCGAAGATCAGCCAGACATCGGAGCTGCCGCCCGTGCGCTCCTGATCAGCGATCATGTCAAGGCCGAAGTCATTGTATGACTTGGCTTCATTGGCGAAGCGCTCGCCGCGTTTGTTGAGGATGACGCTGCCCGGGAACGCCCGCTCCATGAACAGAACATAGACGGCATCGGGATCATTACCCATCGGGCCACGCATCGAGGGAGCCCACCAGGCGTTTTGCAGGTTTGCGGTCGCCGCTCCGGCCTGCATGGCGGCCTCCAGGGTTTCGCCTTGGTTCATCCCCTTGGGCGAGGCGCTGTGGTTCCGCTGCGCTGCGGGCGGCAGCCACCGGCTGCGCAAGGCCTGTGAATGCTCAAAGCCGCCGGCGGCGAGGACCACGGCCCTGGCCTGGATGGTGCTTGTCCCTCCGGGGGTTTCCACACTGGCAACAAAGCTGCCGTCCTCGTGGCGCTTCAGGGCCGAGAGTCTGTGTTGCAGACGAATGGACCCGCCGCGGTCAAACAGAGCCTTGCCGAGCGGGGCCACCAGGGACGAGCCCATGGTCAGCCGGCGTCCACGAATGGTCTTCATGCGCCACGGAATGTCGAGCCAGTAGCCCGCCATCATCTTCAGCAACAGGCCAATCCAGCCCTTGCGGCGCTGCGACAGCATCCGGCCTTCAGGATTGGACAGCGAAATGCGCCCAAAGACCTTCATGAAGGGCAGTTGGTCGCGCAGGGTATGGAAGTGCGGGCCCAGCAGGGCACCGTCGAACGGCTGGGGGTCCATCGTGCGCCCCCCCGGCATCGCCCCTGGATAGTCCTGGCGATAGTCGGGATATTCCGGATTCGACCGCAGCTCGACACCGACGGATTTCAGGAACTCCAGCGTCCGGGGCACCTGCTGGATATAGGCTTCCAGCCGCTCCTCATCGACGCCCGCGCCTATGCAGGACCGCATATAGCCCGCCGCTATCCGGGGATCGTCGCCAGCGAGGCCTCCATTGGCGGGCAACCACAGGGCCCCACCGGAAATGGCTGAGGTTCCGCCCCAGAAGGCTGACTTCTCGATGACGGTAACGCCAAGCCCGTGATCCAGCGCCCGCACGGCTGCGGCCAGAGCGCCTGCCCCGCTTCCCACAACGAGCAGATCTGTTTTCTCACTCATAACGCCCCCCTACATACGCGCGAACAGATGCACAGCATATGCTACGCATAATGCCATACAGTTGAACACTATTTTTCAGCAATGCGTGTTTTAATGTTTACATAGCAGCGTTTCAGTGGATCAATCCTCTCAGGCCCGAAAAGAGGCCAGGGAGGAAATTATGGAGACGCAGGTCAAAGACCGCGATTCAATCGGCGTTGCTTATGCAGTGCTGTTCCTTTTGATCGTGATCGGCATGTGGTCGGTGGCGGGGAGCTTTTTCTACGAACAGGCGCGCAGTAGTCCCTCGCCGTTTCACGCGGTGAGTGCGGAACAGATCATCACGCACATGCCAAGGCAGGCGTGATGATCCATCGCCTGGGTCAGGCGGCCAGTTGGCGCGGCCCGGGTGCCTCGGCCGGATAGATTTCCGGCACGCCGATGTCGTAGTGGGCGATCAGTGCCCCAATGAAGGCCCGGTCGTTGAGCGGGTCGGTCGGGGTCTCGACCTGGATGCCCGCAGCACGCATGTCTTTCAGGAAGATGTCGAAGACCTGATCCTTGGTCAGATCGTCGGTATGCTCCAGCGTGCGGCGCATGTCCTGGATGTCGCTGAAGACCTCGCCATTCCAGTGGACGAGGAAGCGCATCTCGGACGCCGGAACCTTCTGGATGACCTTGCCGTCGGTCGTGATCTGCCAGCCATCGGCAACATCGGGATCCGCACCGAACAGGGAATGTAGGGCCAGGCCGGCCGGACGACGCAACTCAAGCGGGCCATTGGCTTCGCCGCGGTGATACATCATCTCGTTTTGCACCACGACGCCCTTGCCCCACATGGGAGCAGCCAGGCGCTTTGGCTGCGCCGCCGGGCCTTGAGGCCAATAGGTGAAGCCACCGCCTTCGCTGCCCTGATAATACCAGGTGATGACCTGGGCCATCTTGCGCAGATAGGCAGTGAAAAGACCCGACTTGCCCATGATGTTGAGCAGCCAGACGGGGCTATTCTGGTAGGAGATACCGCGGAATGACACACCATCCAGATGCCCCGGGTCTTCCGAGTGGCAGGGCCCCTGGATGTTGAACAGCATCATGGTCGGCTGGGCATACTGGGCATTCCAGTAGGCCTTGGCATGGTTCAGGAAGGTCGTGTTGTAGAAGGTGTCCTCGATGCCTTCATAAAGGCACACGCCGGCTTCAGCGAAATGGCCGCGGAAACAGGGCGTCAGGAACATGTCCATGGTCGGCGTTACCCCTTCGGGCAGCTTGCCAGACATCGTGGCGATGACTTCTTCGGGCGTCTTGAAATGCTGGGCCAGGATCAGGCTCCACGGGCCCTCGCGCCGTGCCGTCTCGAGCAGGCGACGATGCTGGTCGGGGGTATAGACATTATCAAGGATGACCGGCTCGGAAACCGGCCGGAGCCGTTCGCTGCGATGAGATGACATCCTTCTCTCCCTTATTTGTAAGTGTTTACTTACTTGATTTATAGGCAGGGTGTCGGCGTTCGCGCAACGGCAATTTGGGAATTTGATCAACTTCACCTTTGCCTTCCGACCGGGCTAGACTGAACAAATGTCCCGCAAGCGCCTCTCCGCCGCCGACCGCCGCGCCACCATCCTGGCTGGGGCGCGCCGTGCCTTTGCCCTGCACGGCCTGAAAGCCTCATCGTTGCAGATTGCAGCGGAGGCCCAGATTTCTGATGCGCTGATCTTCCGGCACTTCCCCAACAAGGACGCCCTGCATCGGGCGGTGCTGCGGAACCTGATCGAGGAGCAGGACCAGATCTATGCCCAGGTCGGCCTGACCCTGGCCGGTGCGGAAGGCCTGATGGTCATGCTTGAAGCCTATTTCCGCGCCTGTCTGGAGCCGGAGCCGGACCATGTGGAGCGGGTCCGGATCCTGGCCGCCAACCTCGCCTCCGAGGGGGATTATGCCAAGCTGGCCTACCGGCGCGCCGTGCGGGTGTCGCGACCTGCCCTGGCCCAGGCCATCGCGGAAGCCCGGGCGGCCGGCCACCTGACCGGCGCGGAAGTGGCGGTCGAGAATATCGTCATGTTTCTGGAACACCTCGGCTCGACCGTGACCCTGGCCACGGCGGGCAAGGGCGGAGATGTCGGGGCCTATGCCGGGGGAACCGACAAGCGACTCGCCGATCTGGTCCGCTTTGCCGGGCGGGGCCTGGGGCTTAAGGATGAGGTCCTGAACGAGTATCTGGAATCTCATGCCCTATAGAACGCTCGCTATAACCGCACAAATGTTCAAAAAGTGCTGGAATCCGTAAAACTTCAAGTCTAAGTCTGACTCTTAAGCAAGAGGAGTGGGACATGGACTTTCAGTTGACGGCCGACCAGGCAGCCCTGCGCGATGCGGCGCGGGCCTTCGCACGCGGCGAAATGGCGGCAGTTGGCCTTGAGATCGAGCGTTCTAACGAGCCTCTCTCGAAAGACTGGAAAAAGAAGCTCGGTGAAATGGGCTTCATGGGCGTGAACATCCGAACCGAATACGGTGGGCTGGGCCTGGGTGGTCTTGAGGCCCTCCTGGTGCTGGAGGAGTTCGCCCGCATTCATCCCGGCATGGCCTTTCCGATCTTCGAAAGCTCGGTCGGTCCGGTTAAGGCCATCGAATACCTGGGCACCGAGGCGCTGAAGCAGCGCATCCTGCCGGCCGTGTGCCGTGGCGAACACGTGGTGGCTATCGCCATGTCTGAACCGGATGCCGGCACGGCCCTGACCGACCTGACCACCCGCGCCGAAATCAAGGGCGACAAGATCATCCTGAACGGCCTGAAGCGCTGGTCCTCCGGCGGCGGTCGCTCGGACGGCTACCTGGTGTATTGCAAGCTCAGCGACGCGCCCGGTGCCAAGGGTATCGGTGCGGTCTATGTCGATCACGACACGCCCGGCATGTCCTATGGCGCACGCGAAAACCTGATGGGTTTCCGAGGCGTCTACAGCGCCGACATCATGCTCGACAACGTCGAGGTGCCGCTGGAAAATCTGGTCGCACCTGCAGGTGGTTTCGGCAAGCTGATGGGGGCCTTCTGCCTGGAACGGTGCGGTAACGCCACCATGTCCCTGGGCATCGCGGCTGCGGCCTTTGAAGATGTCCTGGACTATGTGCAGGAGCGCAAGGCCTTCTCAAAGTCGCTGATCGACTTCCAGGCGGTGCAGATGAAGATCGCCGAGATGGCCATGCAGGTGGAAGCCTCGCGCCTGCTGATCCACAAGGCTGTCGCCACCATTGGCACGGGCTTCCCCGACGTTGCCGCAAGCTCGATGGCCAAGTGCTTTGCCAATGAAATGGTCCGCGACGTCACGGGCAAGGCCATGCAGCTGATGGGCGGCTATGGCTATTCCAAGGAGTATCCTGCCGAGCAACGCTTCCGCGACGCCTGGGGCTGGGGCATTGCCGGCGGCTCGATCGACATCCAGAAGGTCAATATCGCGGCGGCCCTGGCCGGTCGTCGTTTCAACCAGCGCGCAAAATGACCGGGACGGGCTGTAAAGGCCCGTTGGACGGGCTGAGGGTGCTGGACCTTTCCAAGGTCCTGGCTGGCCCCTGGTCGACCCAGATCCTGGGCGACCTGGGTGCCGAGGTCATCAAGGTGGAACTGCCTGGCGTCGGAGACGAGACCCGTCGCTGGGGGCCACCCTTCCTGGACGATGGCTCGGGCGATGCTGCCTATTATCTTGCCACCAACCGCAACAAGCGGGGCATCTCGATCAACCTGGCCCACGAAGGTGGAGCCAGCCTGATCCGGCAGCTGGTCGTCCAGGCCGACATTCTGGTGGAGAATTTCAAGGTGGGGGCCCTGGCGCGATACGGGCTCGACTACGCCAGCCTGAGCGCTCTCAAGCCTGACCTGATCTATTGCTCCATCACCGGCTTCGGGCAGGACGGGCCCCACGCCCACCGGGGCGGCTATGACTTTCTGGTCCAGGGCATGAGCGGCCTGATGAGCGTGACCGGCTTCCCCGACGACCAGGGAGGTGCGCCGACCAAGGTCGGGATCCCGGTCAGCGATCTGTTCACGGGCCTTTACGCCACCATCGCCATCCTGGCCGCCGTCAATCACCGGACCCACACCGGCGAGGGCCAGCATATCGACTGCGCCCTGCTGGATACCCAGCTGAGTCTGCTGGCCAACCAGGCCTCGAATTACCTCAACGGCGGGATGGTGCCTGGTCGGCTGGCGAACGAGCATCCCAACGTCGTCCCCTACCAGGATTTCGCCACCGCCGACGGCCATGTCCTGGTCGCCGTCGGCACGGACAAGCAGTTCCGGGATTTCTGTGTCCTGATCGGTCTGGATGACCTGGGCACGGACCCGCGCTTTGCCACCAACAGCGGACGCAGCACCCATCGCAGGGCCCTGCAGGCCCTAATGGGACCGGCGATCCAGCAATGGACAAGCCAGGACCTGCTCGGCGCGATGCAGGCGAGAGGCCTGCCCGGCGGCCCCGTCAACTCCATCCCCGATGCTTTGGCTGATCCCCAGGTGGCCGCGCGCGATCTGATCCAGACCCTGGACCGCGACGGACAGAGCATCCGGTCCCTGGCCTTCCCGGCCCGCCTGTCGAAATCGCCCGCCACCTATCGGCAGGCACCCCCCGTGCGCGGGGCCGATACCGCCGCCGTCCTGCGCGAATACCTGGGCCTTTCTGACGATGAAATCGGGGCCCTCGCGCGACAAGGCATCCTTGAGGATACTCTCCAATGACCAACACACCCTTTATCGGCCTGAACCTTGTGGACGGGACGTGGCGGGACGACGGCCATGCCTTCGAGACCTTCAGCCCGTCCGACCTGACCCATCACGTGGGCACCTACTACGCCGCCCCCACCAGCCTGGTTGACGAAACCCTCGAGGCGGCGCGCAGGGCCCTGGATGGCTGGAGCCGTTCCAATATCCAGCTTCGTGCAGACATCCTGCGCAGGACCGGCGACATCCTGCTTGAGACCGCCAGCGACATGGGACGAATGCTGGCACTGGAAGAGGGCAAGATCCTGCCCGAGGCCATCGGGGAAGCGGTTCGCGCCGCCCAGGTCTTCCACTATTTCGCCGGTGAGGCCCTGCGTCATCCCGGCGCGACCCTGCCGTCCCTTCGCCCCGGCCACAGTATTCGGGTCGACTATGAGCCGGTGGGCGTCTGCCTGATCGTGACGCCCTGGAACTTCCCGGTCGCCATCCCGGCCTGGAAGATCGCGGCAGCCCTGGCCTATGGCAACACCTGTATCCTGAAACCATCCAACTTCACGCCGGGCTGCGCCGTCCTGCTGGTCCAGGCCCTGGAGAAGGCGGGCCTGCCAGCGGGCGTGGTGAACCTGCTCAACGGCTCGGGCCGGAGCCTGGTCCCGCCGCTTCTGGCCGGATCGGACGCCCTGAGCTTTACCGGCTCCACGCCAGCGGGACAGGACCTGTTGAAGCAGGCGGCTGACACCATGACCAAGGTCCAGCTGGAGCTGGGCGGCAAGAATCCGCTGGTCGTCCTGGACGATGCCGATCTCGACCTGGCGGTTGACGTGGCCTTGCAGGGGACCTGGGGCCAGACAGGCCAGAGATGCACCGGCTCTTCGCGCCTGATCGTCACCGAGGGAATCCACGATGCTTTCGTCGAAAAGCTGGTCCCCAGGGTCCAGGCTCTGAAGGTTGGCCACGCGCTCGAGGACGGCAGTCAGATCGGCCCTGTCGCCACAGGCCCCCAGCTGGCCAAGGATCTCGAATTCATTGCCTCGGCGCTGAACGATGGATGCGAGCTGGTCGCTGGCGGCGCGGAGGTCGAAACCGGCTATCGCGGCCATTACCTGGCCCCCACCCTGTTCGTGGGCACCCGCAATGACATGCACCTGAACCGTGAAGAGGTGTTTGGCCCGGTGGCCGGGGTGATCAAGGTCGCGGACCTGGACGAGGCCATAGCCACGGCGCGTGACTGCGAGCTGGCCCTGTCCTCGGGCATCTGCACCACAGACCTGAGATCGGCCGAACGCTTCCGTCGCCAGTCGCCCGCCGGGATGGTGATGATCAATGCCCCGACAGCCGGAGTTGAATATCACGCGCCCTTCGGCGGGCGCGCGCCGTCCGGCTTTGGCGGCCGGGAACAGGGCACGGCGGCGGCCGAGTTCTTCACCGAGATGAAGACAACCTACACAAACCACGGGGAGGTCTAGGATGAGCGATACACGCAAGATCGGTTTTATCGGCTTGGGGGCCATGGGCCTGCCCATGGCATCGAACCTGGTGCGCAAGGGCTTTCAGGTCGTGGCCTATGACATCGATGCCGAAAAGATCGCCCGGCTGGTTGCCCTGGGCGCGACCTCGGCCGGCTCGATCACCGAAGCCTCGGCCCAGGCTGACATTGTCATCACCATGCTGCCCGCCACAGCTCATGTTGAAGCTGTGGTCCTGGGTGACCAGGGCGTTCTTTCGGTGCTGCGCTCGGGCAAGGTGCTGATGGACATGAGCACCATCGACCCCAAGGGCACGGATCGCCTGGCCAGCGCCTGCGCCGAAAAGGGCATCCGCTTCATCGACACGCCCGTTGGTCGCCTGGTGTCCCATGCCGAGCGCGGCGAGAGCCTGTTCATGGTGGGCGGCGACGACGAGACCTTCGCCGCAGTCGAACCCCTGCTGAACGCCATGGGCACGGCCATCCACCGCTGCGGTCCCGCAGGCATGGGCCAACGCATGAAGGTCATCAATAACTTCATGCTGCTGACCACGGCCCAGGTCGTGTCCGAGGCCATTGCCCTGGGCACCAAACTGGGCCTCGATATCGACACCATGAAGAGTGTTACCGGCTCGACCACGGCCAATAATGGTCAGTTCCAGATTGCCCTGGCGACCAAGGTGCTAAATGGCGATCTCGCGCCCGGCTTCACAATCGACCTCGCCTTCAAGGACATGAGCCTGGCCATCAATGCGGCGGCTGAAAATCGCATTGGCCTGCCTGTAGGGTCGGCTGCGCACGCGGTGTTCGGCGCGGCGCGCGCCAGTGACCTGCACGACAAGGACTAT
Organism: Pseudomonadota bacterium; assembly: GCA_023409795.1. GTDB lineage: Bacteria > Pseudomonadota > Alphaproteobacteria > Caulobacterales > Caulobacteraceae > Brevundimonas. The sequence continues at coordinate 43,973 of JAEYQX010000087.1, read as the reverse complement.
TCCGCCCTTCTCGAATACGCCTGCCGTCTGGCCGGCGTCCAAACCCCTCGCCTCGACGCCTGAGACGGAGACAACATGCTCGATCATCATCAACTGGGCCAGACCACGCTCAAGGTCAGCGCCCTGTGCCTGGGCACCAATATGTTCGGCACGGCCTATGACCAGGCCAAGTCCGACAGTCTGCTCGATGCCTTCGTTGCGGGCGGGGGCAACTTCATCGACACCGCCCGTTCCTATGGCGACTGGATTCCCGATGCCCCCAAGGGTGCGAGTGAGCGCGCAATTGGGGCCTGGCTGAAAACCCGCAACCGTGCAGACCTGGTCATCGCTACCAAGGGCGGCTTCTTCGACATGCGCGTCGGTGACTGGCGTCCTCGCGTCACGCCCGAGGACATCACCTCTGACCTGGGCGAAAGCCTTGAGCACCTCGGCATTGAGACGATCGACCTCTATTGGCTGCACGCCGACAATCCCGCTGTGTCGGTCCAGACCATCATCGACGCCCTGATCGAGCACCAGAAGGCCGGCCGTATCCGCTACTTCGGTGCCTCCAACTGGACACCCGCCCGCATTGACGAGGCGCAGGCCTATGCCCGATCGGTTGGTCATGCCGGTTTTGCCGCCATCCAGCCCTTCTGGGGCCTGGCAGTTCCGAACGCCGAAGGTGCAGCGGCCGCCGGCTATGGCTTCTATTATGAGGATGGTCTGCAGCCGGTCCATGCGGGTGGCCTGCCGATGGTGCCCTATGCCGGGCAAAGCCGCGGTGTCTTCACCAAGCTGGCCCAGGATGGCGAAGAGGCTCTGCGCGATGACCTCAAGGCTATGTACCTGAACGACGCCAACCGCGCGCGCTTGCCGGTCCTGAAGGAAATGGCCGGAGCCAAGGGCATCAGCATCAATGATCTGGTGCTGGCCTATCTGGTCAACCAGCCCCTGCAGACCGTGCCCATCATCGGGGCCTCCAGTGTCACCCAGGTCGAGGAAAGCCTGAAGGCCGCATCGATCCGTCTGACTGCCGATGAGCTGGCTCGCCTGAAGACCTCATGACGACCGGGAAAACTGCGGCGCTTTCGGCCCAGCCCGACAGGCCTCATCATGTCCTGGCCGAACGGTCAGGACATGAAAACCTTCCCTACCCTTACGAGCGCGCCAGTCTCGTGTGGAGGGAAAGGGTCTCCTGATCGGAGACCCTGCATCGCCCGGATACGGCTGAAGCTGCATCCTTTGGCCGTATCCTGGGCGGTGAGTAGAACGGCTTAGCGTATCAGAGGACGGCCGAGGCCCGCTTCCAGGCCCGGCGGGCGCGGGCGATGTCCGAAACGCCACCCAGGATGGCGTCGTCATCCGGCGCTTCGACGCTTATGCGGGTGCCATTGGGCAGGGCCGCCAGGAAACCCGCCATGTCGAACTGCCCCTCGCCGGGCAAGGCGCGCTGGCTGGCCGCCTCGCGGTCGCGGTTCCCCGAGAAGCTGACCGGTCCATCGGCAATCTGGGCATAGCCGATACAGTCGGCGGCGGCGGGCAGGTCATCAATGGCGCTGTCCGAGCGATACAGATGCAGGATATCGACATTGATCTTCAGATTGGTCCGGCCAACCGCCCGGACCATGGCCGCCGCCTCCCCCAAGCCCTTGATTGCCGATTGCGGGTAGAATTCCAGGAAGGTTTGCAGACCCAAGCCTGAAGCCATGTCGGCCACCGCCCCCAGCTGATCCTGGCACCGAGCCGGGTCGCGGTCATAGGCCAGAAGATTGACGCCGTGGGCTCCAAGCTCGGCTGCGACCTGGAGAGCCCAACTGAACGCTTCGGGACGGGTACGGCTGGTCAGGGTGAAGGGATAGACCAGGTCAACCGCCAGCCCGGTGCGCTCAAGGGCTTGCTGGGTGCGGGCCAGGGCCCGGGCGTCATCCAGCAGGGAATAGGCCGGCAGGCAGGGCAGGACGGTCATGCCATGCAGGAAAAGGCAGGCGGCTGAATAGCCTGCGTCGGCAGCGACCTCAACCAGCCGCCAGGGCGCTGCATCCCCGACCGTCAGATGGTCAAGCGCCAGCCTCATGGATCAGGCCGTTTCCCGGGCCTTGAGCATATCCAGGGCCACATCGACGATCATGTCTTCCTGACCGCCCACCATGCGGCGGCGGCCCAGTTCGACGAGGATGTCCTTCGTGGACAAACCATAGTCTTCGGCGGCCTTTTCGGCGTGGCGCAGGAAGGACGAATAGACCCCCGCATAGCCGAGGCTCAGGGTCTCGCGGTCCACGCGGACAGGCCGGTCCTGGAGCGGGCGCACGATGTCCTCGGCCGCGTCGATCAGGGCGCTGACGTCGCAACCGTGGTTCCAGCCCTTGCGGTCAGCGGCGGCGATGAAGACTTCCAGCGGCGCATTGCCGGCCCCTGCGCCCATGCCCGTCAGGCTGGCGTCGATGCGAACGGCACCGCACTGGGCCGCCACGATCGAATTGGCCACGCCCAGCGACAGGTTGTGGTGGGCATGGATGCCGCGCTCGGTTTCCGGCTTCAGCACACGGTCATAAGCTTCGAAGCGGGCCTTGACGCCGTCCATGTCCAGCGCACCGCCACTGTCGGTCACATAGACGCACTGGGCCCCATAGGATTCCATCAGCAGCGCCTGCTGGGCCAAGGCGTCCGGCTCGATCATGTGGCTCATCATCAGGAAGCCCGAGACGTCCATACCCAGATCGCGGGCGATGCCGATGTGCTGCCTGGACACGTCGGCTTCAGTGCAGAGGGTGGCCACGCGGACCGAACGCACACCGATATCATAGGCGCGTTTCAGTTCCTCGACCGTGCCGACACCCGGCAGGATCAGGGTGGTCAGAACCGATTTTTCCAGCACTTCGGCAACGGCTTCCAGCCATTCCCAGTCGGTGTGCGCCCCGAAGCCATAGTTGAAGCTGGCCCCCGACAGGCCGTCGCCGTGGGCGACCTCGATGGCGGAAACACCGGCCCGGTCCAGGGCGCGGGCGATGTCGCGCACCTGATCCAGACCATACATGTGACGGATGGCGTGCATGCCGTCGCGCAGGGTCACGTCCTGGATATACAGGCGGTCCTTGGTCACATCGAAGCCCATTATGCGGCCTCCTTCTCTTGGCGGCGGGCGGCCAGGAGTTCGCCCGTGGCCTTGGCGGCCGCAGTCATGATGTCGAGATTGCCGGCATAGGGCGGCAGATAGTCCCCTGCCCCTTCCACTTCGAGGAAGATGGAGGTCTTGATGCCCTTGAACTGGCCCCGGCCCGGAATGGTCAGCGGATTGTTGTCGCCGAAGCGTTCGAACTGCACCTGCTGCTTCAGGCGATAGCCCGGAACATAGGCGCTGACCTTGGCGAGCATGGCCTCGACAGAGGCGCGGATCGCATCCTCGTCCGCGCCGTCCGACAGGGTGAACACCGTGTCGCGCATGATCATGGGCGGTTCGGCAGGGTTCAGGATGATGATGGCCTTGCCCTGCTCGGCACCGCCAACCTTTTCGATGGCGCGGGCGGTCGTGCGGGTGAACTCGTCGATATTGGCGCGCGTGCCCGGCCCTGCCGAACGCGACGACACCGAGGCGATGATCTCGGCATAACGCACATTGGCGACCTGGCTGACTGCCGCCACCATCGGAATGGTGGCCTGACCGCCGCAGGTCACCATGTTGACGTTGCCGCTGTCGAGGTTCTCGTCCCCGTTCACCGCCGGAACCACAAAGGGACCGATGGCCGCAGGCGTCAGATCGACCACCAGCTTGCCATCGGCACGCAGACGGGCGTCGTGGTCCTTGTGGGCATAAGCCGAGGTGGCGTCGAACACGACACCGATCTCGGCATAGACATCCGATGCCACCAGGCCGGCCAGACCTTCATGGGTGGCGAACACGCCATGCGCGCGCGCGCGGGCCAGACCTTCGGACGCGGGATCGACACCGACCACCGCTGCCAGTTCCAGATTCTTCGGATAGCGGATCAGCTTTTCCATCAGATCCGTGCCGATATTACCCGATCCGATGATCGCGCACTTTACTCTGCTCATCACTATCCCCTCGGGCTCGTGCCCCTAGCGGAAGCGGGCGACACAGCGCCCCACTCCGTCCAGTTCCATCTCGAATTCATCACCGGCGACCGCATCGGCCAGCGGCACCAGCGATCCCGACAGGATCACATCGCCCGCATCCAGCGTGACGCCGTATCGGCCCAGCGTATTGGCCAGCCATGCCACCGCCGTCAGCGGCGACCCCTGTACGGCCGAACCGAAACCTTCGGACAGGAAGGCCCCGTTCTTCTTCACCATCACCTTGAGGTTCGGTAGGTCCAGCGCCGCCGGATCATCGTGTTCGTCGCCCAGCACAAACACCCCGCACGAGGCATTGTCGGCCACCGTATCGACGATGCCGATCTTCCAGTCGCGGATGCGGCTGTCGACGATCTCGAAACAGGCAACGACCTTGCCGGTCGCGGCCAGAACATCAGCCTCGGTCACGCCCGGACCTTTCAGGGGCGATTTCAGCACAAAGGCGATTTCCGCCTCGGCGCGCGGCGCGATCAGCTTGTGGGCCGCAATGTCGATGTCACCCTCGACATACATGCGGTCGGTCATGAAGCCGAAGTCCGGCTGGTCCACGCCCAGCATGTCCTGCACCACCCTGGAGGTGACGCCGATCTTCTTGCCGATGACCTTTTCACCCTCGGCCGTGCGGCGCTTCAGCACTTCCAGCGAGATGGCATAGGCATCATCGATGGTCAGCGAAGGGTCCTGTTCGATCAGCGGCGCGATCACGCGCCCCCCGCGCAGGGCCGCGTGCAGTTGTTCGGCAAAATCCTGATGCCGGCTCATAGATAACGTCCGTCCTGATAGATCAGAGGCTGGCATTCACCGCAGACGCGCACCTCGCGCACGGCACCCACGACAATCGAATGGGTGCCATAGGTGACGATGCGGTCCACTTCGCAGCCGACCACCGCCTGGGCGTCCGACAGGGCCGGAAGTCCCTGCACATCATCGGCCCACTGGCCGACGCCAAAGCGCAGCTCGCGGGCCATGGAGCCGCCAAAGGCATTGGCCACCTCGCGATGCTGGACGCCCAGCAGGTTCACGTTGAAACGCGCGCCGATGAACATGCTGGCATGCAGTCCCGCCTGCCGGTTGATGCACACCAGCAGCGACGGCGGCGACATCGACAGGGAGGTGACGGACGTTGCCGCCATGCCGACCGCACCGCCATCACGGCTGCGTCCCGACACCACGGCCACGGCCGAGGCCAGACGGCGCATGGCATCCCTCAGCCCCGCCGACAGGTCCTGTGTCATCGCCGGTTCACCCACGCAGAAACTCCAGCGTATAACGGTTGAACTCTTCGGCGCGCTCGACCTGGACCCAGTGGCCGACCTTGTTGAAGGTGACGAAACGGGCGTCCTCGCAATCGGCCAGGAAGTAGTCGATGCCGCTCAGGGGCATGAACTGGTCGTTGAAACCCCAGTAGCCGAGGATGGGCATCTTCAGTTCGTGCAGGCGGTCACGCAGATTGTGCGTCTTCATCCGGGCCAGCACATCCTTGGGCTGCCGCGTGGCCACGGCAAAGCGTTCCTCGACCAGGGAATTGGTGACGTGCACCGGGTCAAAAACGAGGCTTTCGGCCAGTCGGCGCTGGTCCGCGATGCTGAACTCGGGACTGCCGAAAGCGCTGCGCATATTGGCAATGCCCGGCATGGCAAAATAGACCGGCAGTTCCTCGATACAGCCCGGCGACATCAGGACCAGACGATCGACGAAGGCCGGATCATTCAAGGCGATCTGTATCGCGACGCCACCACCCAGCGAGTTGCCGACCAGCGTGGCCTTTTCGATGCCGTGGGCCTTCAGCGCTTCGTAAAGCGTGTCGGTAAACAGGTGCAGCGTATAGTCGATGCCCTCGGGCTTCGACGACGCGCCATAACCGATCATGTCCGGCAGGATGACGCGGAAACCGGCCTCAACGAAGGCATCGACGTTCTGGCGGAAGTTCGACAGCCCCGATGCACCCGGCCCACTGCCGTGGATGAACACCACGGCAGGACCCGAACCGGCTTCCTGGATGCAGATATCATGGCCGCCGCTGACGCGATGAACGGCGCGGGTACTGGCTGCTCGGGTCATGGCCGGCCTCAGATAAACATGAAGGCGGGCGGCTGACCGGCGCGGGTGCCGATGACATCGCCGGCCATATTGCCCGGATCATTGGCGACATGGGCGCGGGCCGCGTTCAGGTCCAGCCACGGCTGGATCAGCGGGCTGTGCATATAGATGGCGCGACCGCCCAGCAGCGGCAGCAGCGTATCGACAATATCGGCACAGCGACGGGCCACCGAAGCCGACTGATAACGGAAGCGCGCGCGCTCTTCCATAGTGGCTTCCTCGCCCGCGACCGAGCGGCTGTAGAGCAGGTCCATGTTGCGGCGCAGGACGGTTTCCATCTCGTCCACCTCGGCGCGGCCGCGGGCAATCGCGCCCTGCAGCACGGGATCGGCCTTGGAGGCCTTGCCGGTATTGGTCGAGACGCGGTTTTCCATGATGGCGGTCGCCGCATCCAGAGCCGCCGTCGTCGCGCCAAGGCACGAGGTCGAGACCAGACGCAGGAACACCTGCGCCCACGGCAGGCGATACAGCGGGCCGTCGTTCTCGACCTGCCCCGGATTGTTGCACAGGAAGCCGTCAACCGACTTGTGCGTGCGATGCTCAGGCACGAAGGCACCTTCGACAACAATGTCCTGGCTGCCGGTGCCCTGAAGTCCGAAGGTGTACCAGGCATCCTCGATACGGTAGTCGCTGCGCGGCACCAGGAAGGTGCGCATGTCCGGCGCATCGCCCGGATTGGCGGGCGGGATCATCGCCCCCAGCAGCACCCAATTGCAGTGTTCCGAACCCGACGAAAAGCCCCAGTGGCCTGACAGCCTGTAGCCGCCCTCGACCCGCTCGATCTTGCCGACCGGCTGATAGGACGAGGAGATCAGGACGCTGTTGTCCTCGCCCCACACATCCACCTGTGCCTGATGCGGGAACAGGGCCAGTTCATAAGGGTGGCCACCGACCACGCCATAAACCCAGCCCGTCGACATGCAGCCCTGCGCCAGCAGCTTCTGCACCTCGAAGAAGACGTTCGGCTCCATTTCATAACCGCCCCAGCGCTTCGGCTGGAGAATCTTGAAGAGGCCAGCGTCCTGAAGCTCCCGGATCGTCTCGGACGGGACCCGGCGCTCGGCCGTGCATTGTGCCGCGCGTGACCGGATGGCCGGGATCAGAGCGCGGGCCCGTGCGATCAGCTCTGCCGCCGTCGGGGCCGCAGCCTCGCCCACACCAGATTCCTTGGTCGCCACAGGCGCAGAGATATCGACCATCTGACTTGCATCCTTTTGCTCGAAAGCGGATATAACTTTCATATTGCGTAAAAAGCGATATTAATTGATACGCAAATCGTCAAGCGAGCACAGGCGACAAATTTTCAGGCGTCGCCACAGGGGAGGTTCCGACAGATGGCCGTTAGCTCTTTGGGGTATATTGTGGTGGAGGCGACCGACCTGGATCGGTGGCGGGCCTTCGCCGTGGATTTCCTCGGCATGATGGAGCAGCCGTCGGATAACCCGGACGTCATGCTGTTCCGCATCGACGACCGCCCTTTCCGCTTCTGGATCCAGAAGGGCCTGCAGGATCGCTTCATCGCACCGGGATGGGAATTGGCTGACAAGGCCAGTTTCGACCAGGCGGTAAGCGCCCTGCAGGCAGCGGGCCGTCCCGTGGAACAGGTCGATGTCCTGGAGGCCCGCGCCCGGATGGCCTACGAGGTCGTGCGCTCAAGCGATCCGGACGGCCACGCCTTCGAACTCTTCTACGGTCGTTTCTACGACTACGTGCCGTTCAGCTCGAAAGCCGGAACCAGCGGCTTTGTTACCGGTGACAACGGTGACCTGGGCATGGGTCACCTCGTCCTGACCGCCCCGACCTTTGAAACCGTGCACGCCTTCTACAAGGAGGTGCTGGGCTTCAGGGACACCGATCTGGGCCGATTCTATCTGCAAGGCGGTGGGCGCGACGATCCGGGCGTGGGCTTTGCCTTCATGCATGCCCGCAACGGGCGCCACCATTCGCTGGCGATCGGCGAGATGCCGGAAAGCCCGAACGGTGCCGTCCACATCATGCTCGAAGTGGCCAATCTGGCCGATGTGGGCCGCGCCTATGACCGCGCCCTGAAGAGCAAGGGAGCCATCCCGATTTCCGCAACCCTGGGCCAGCATGTGAACGACAAGATGGTGTCCTTCTATGTGCAGACGCCCGGCGGCTTCGACCTCGAATACGGCTGGAACGGTCTGGTGATCGATCCGCAAACCTGGGTGCCGACAACCAGCATGGCTGTCAGCGCCTGGGGTCACAAATGGGCCTGGGAGGCCGAGGACTGAGTTATGGCTGACAAGCGTATGACCCTCGACGAGATCGTCGACCAACTCGAAGACGGCATGACGATCGGCATCGGTGGCTGGGCCACCCGCCGCAAGCCGATGGCGCTGGTGCGCGCCATCGCCCGCAGCAAGGTGAAAGACCTGACGGTCGTCGCCTATGGCGGGCCGGACATTGGCGTTCTGGCCGCCAATGACAAGATCAGGAAGCTGATCTTCTCCTTCGTCAGCATGGACCAGATCCCGCTGGAGCCGCACTTCCGTGCCGCCCGCCAGAAGGGCCAGTTCGACATTCTGGAACTGGACGAGGGCCTGTACCAGCTTGGCCTGCGTGCCGCAGCCATGCGCGTGCCCTTCCTGCCCAGCCGCATCGGCCTGGGCACCGATCTGGTCAAACAGCCGGAACTGTCGAAAACCGTTGAGAGTCCGTTCGGCGACGGCGAGACCCTGCTGGCCATGCCGGCCATCCACCTGGACGCCGCGCTGTTGCACGTCCACCGTTCGGACGAGCGCGGCAATGTGCTGACCCTGTCGCCCGATCCCCTGTTTGACGAACTGCTGGCCCGTGCCGCGAAAAAGACCTTCGTCACGACCGAGAAGCTGGTTTCGACCGCCGAACTCGACCTGCGTGCGAACAGCCGTTTCAACATCATCGAACGCGCCCTGATTGCCGGCGTGGCCGAGGTGGAATTCGGTGCCCACCCGACCAGCGCAGAGCCCGATTACCACATCGATATGGGCCACCTGAAAACCTACGTCGAAGCGGCCCAACCGGGGGCCTACCGCGAATATCACGACCGCTTCGTCGATGTTCCTCACGAGGTCTATGTCGCCGCCGTGGGCGGCCCTGACGTCATCCGCGCCCAGCGCAAGCCTGTTTACTGATCGGGGGACCGGATCATGAGCTATTCTCTGGCCGAACTGATGATCGCTGCCGCCGCCCAGTCATGGCGCGAAGACGGTGAAATCATGGGCACCGGCATCGGGCCGCTGCCGCGCATCGCCGTCGGCGTCTGCAAGACCCTGTACAACCCCGATCTGGCCACGACCGATGGCGAGTGCTGGTACACATCCGAACCGCTGGGTCCGGGCCTGTCCAGCGCCGACGCCGAGATCGAAGGCTGGATTCCCTATGAGCGCGTGTTCTGGACCCTGTGGGGCGGCAAGCGTCACGCCATGGTCGCTCCGGTCCAGATGGACCGCTTTGGCCAGACGAACATCAGCGTCATCGGCGACCACAAAAAACCCAAGTCCGCCATGCTGGGCGCGCGCGGCTTTCCCGGCAACACCACCTGCCACCTGAACAGCTTCATGTTCACCAACCATTCGACGCGCAGCTTCGTGGCGGGTGAAGTGGACTATGTCTGCTCGCCGGGCTTCAACCCCGGGCGTTTCGGCGGAAAGGTGCCGGACTGGCTGGCCCTGGGGCGCATCGTCACCAACCTGTGCGTGATGGATTTCGGCGGGCCGGACAATTCCATCCGCGTCATCTCGCTGCATCCGGGCGTAACCTTCGAGGAGGTTCAGGAAAACACCGGCTTCCCGCTGGCCCGTCTGGACGATCTGCCGGTCACCCCCGCCCCGACCGAAGCCGAGCTTGAAGCCATGGCCAGGGTCGATCCGAAGAACGCCCGCTCGAAGATCCTCAAGGACAACCCGCCGGGCGTGAGGGCCTGAGATCATGGACCTGCACAGCCTTGCCGAGCCGCGTCAGGCGGACATCACATACGAGACCGACGCCCCCGTCCTCTATGAGGTCAAGGGCCACGTCGCGGTCATCACCATGAACCGTCCGGGCTTCAACAACGCCCAGAACAGCCAGATGACCTATGCGCTGGATGCCGCTTTCCGGCAGGCCGTGGACGACGACAATGTGCGCGCCATCGTTCTGGCCGGCGCGGGCAAGCATTTCTCTGCAGGTCACGATATCGGTACGCCGGGCCGTGACGTCACCAGGAGTTGGGACCGCCAGCTCCTGGTGGCCGACCACGCCAACAAGCCCGCTGCCGAGTTCCTCTATACCCGCGAGCACGAGGTCTATATCGGCATGTGCCGCCGCTGGCGCGACATTGCCAAGCCGACCATCGCTGCCGTCCAGGGGGCCTGTGTTGCGGGTGGCCTGATGCTGGCGTGGGTGTGCGACTTCATTGTCGCCACCGACGACGCCTTCTTCCAGGATCCGGTGAACCGCATGGGCATTCCGGGGGTCGAATACTTCGCCCATGGTTTCGAACTGCCCCCGCGCATCGCCAAGGAATTCATCATGCTGGGCGAGCGCATGAGCGCCGAGCGTGCGTGGAACTTCGGCATGGTCAACCGCCTGTCCAGCCGCGAAAAACTCATGGACGACGTGATGGCCATGGCGAACGAGATCGCCAGCCGTCCGCGTCTCGGTAACTGGCTGACCAAACAGGCGCTTAACCACGTCGAGGACCTGCGCGGTAAGCGAACCGCCACCGACGCCCACTTCCACATGCACCACTTTGCTCACGCCCAGTCCGATCTGGTGATGGGCAACAACCTTGGCGGCATGGATGCCAAGTCGATGGCCGCCGCCAACAAGGCGCAGGCCGCCAAGTCCGGAGAGTAAAGCGTGTCCTCGGGGGAGATTTCTACAGTACTGACCGAGCGTCTCGGCTGCCGCGCGCCGATCATCCAGACCGCCATGGGCTGGGTGGCCGAACCGTCGCTGGTCATTGGTAGCGTCGAGGCGGGTGCCTTTGGCTTCCTTGGTGCCGCCGTGATGACACCGGACGAAGCGCGCGAAAAAATCCTTCAGGTGCGTCAGGGCACCGACAAGGCGTTCGGCGTGAATTTCCACATGTTCCAACCCGGTGCGGAACAGATCGTCGATCTGATCCTCGCCAACAAGGAACAGATCCGCGCCGTCTCCTTCGGTCGTGGACCCGACGCCAAGATGATCGGGCGTTTCAAGGATGCGGGTATTCTGTGCATCCCGACTGTTGGCGCACTGAAGCACGCCCAGAAAATGGAGCAGCTGGGCGTCGACATGGTCAATGTCCAGGGGGGCGAAGGCGGTGGCCACACGGGATCGGTGCCGACGACTGTCCTGCTTCCGCAAGTCCTCGATACCGTCAAGATCCCCGTCATCGCTTCGGGCGGCTTCTCTGACGGTCGCGGACTGGCCGCCGCCCTGTCTTACGGTGCCGTGGGCATCGCCATGGGGACCCGCTTCCTACTGACCGCAGAAAGCCCCGTGCCGGACACGACCAAGGCCGCCTATCTCAAGGCCGGCACCGACCAGATTGTCGTCACGACCAAGCTGGACGGCATTCCCCAGCGCATGATCCGCACGCCGTTGATGGACCGTATCGAAAAGTCCGGTCCCCTAGCCATGTGGCTGCGCGCGCTTGAGGCAGCCCTGATCATGAAGCGCCAGACCGGGGCCAGCCTCGGCGACCTGATCAAGAGCGCCAGAGGCATGACCGCCCACGGCGACCAGCCGCTGAAACAGGCCCTGATGGCCGCCACCATGCCGACCCTGATCCAGAAGGCCGTCGTCCATGGCGATGTCGTCGAGGGCGTCATGGCCACCGGCGTCGTCGGCGGCCGCATCAACGAAATCCCGACCTGCGCAGAACTGGTCGACCGCATCATCGCCGAGGCCCTCGCCCGCATGGATGCCGTCGCCGCCCTGCGCCCCTGATTAAACCTCCCAAAGGTGTGTTCCGATGCCGATTACCTTAAGCGTCAAAGACCGGATCGCCGAAATCCTGTTCGATCATCCGCCCGTCAACGCGTTTGACACTAAGGGATGGGAATCCATCCCGGCGCTGATCCAACAGGCTGCCAGCGATCCTGAGGTGCGCTGCATCCTGATCCGTGCCGAGGGCCGTGGCTTCTGCGGCGGCGTCGACATTAAGGAGATGCAGGCCCATCCGGAACGCATCGCCAAGCTGAACCGCGACAACTTCCTGACCTTCAAGGCCATCCGCGATGCCGAAATTCCGGTCGTGGGTGCCCTGCACGGCTTCGTCATCGGCGGCGGCGTGAACATCGCCGGTGCCTGCGATGCCCTGATCGCTGCCGAAGGTGCCTATCTGTCCCTGCCCGAAATCGATCGCGGTGCCATGGGCGGCGCGGCCTTCCTGTCGCGCATGGCTCCTGTGCAAAAGGTCCGTGCGGCCTTCTTTACCGGTGGCAAGATTCCGGTCGAAGACCTGCATCGCATGGGCTCGATCGAGAAGGTCGTGCCGCTGGCCGATCTGGAACGCGAGGCCCGCGCCTTCTGCGAGATCATCGCCGCCAAGAGCCGCACCGCCCTGGTCATCGCCAAACAGGCGCTGAACCTGATCGAACCGTTCAACCCCAGCGACCACTACCGCATCGAACAGGGCTTCACCCTCGAGATGTACGCCCACGAAGACAGCCAGAAGGCGCGCGACGCCTTCGTGGATGGCGGCAAGCAGGCCAGATTCTAATGGAACTGTCCTACACCCCCGAACACGACGCTTTCCGCGCCGAGGTCCGCCAGTGGCTGGCCGACCATGTGCCGTCACAGCCGCTCGAGCATTTCGACGCCAGCCGCGAAGGCTTTGAGGCCCACCGCGAGTGGGAACGCACGCTGAAATCCGGCGACTGGGGCATGGTGACATGGCCCAAGGAATACGGCGGTCGCGGCCTCGACCTGATCAGCTGGCTGATCTTCGAGGAAGAATATTATCGCGCCGGTGCCCCCGGCCGCGTGAACCAGAATGGCATCTTCCTGCTTGGCCCGACCCTGATCGAGTTCGGCACCCACGAGCAGAAGTCGCGCTTTCTGCCGCCGATCGCATCGGGCGACGAAATCTGGGCGCAGGCCTGGTCGGAACCGCAGGCCGGATCGGACCTTGCCGGCGTTCGCGCCACCTGTGTGCAGGACGGCGACGACTATATCCTGAACGGCCACAAGATCTGGTCCTCGCGGGCCGTGTTTGCCGACTGGGCCTTCGGCCTGTTCCGCACACCGGGCACCGAGCGCCACAAGGGCCTGAGCCTGATCTTCTTCCCGCTGAACGCCGAGGGCGTCACCGTCAATGCCATTCCCAAGATGAACGGCCACGTCGGTTTCGCCGAAATCTTCCTCGAGAACGTCCGCGTTCCGGCCTTCAACCGTCTGGGTGAGGAGGGCCAGGGCTGGCACATCTGCATGGCCACCGCCGGTTTCGAGCGCGGTCTGATGCTGCGCTCCCCTGCCCGCTATCAGGTCGCCGCCGCCAACCTCGCCGCCCTCTATCAGGCCCGCAAGGACCGGTGCGACCCGTCCATCGAGGCCGATGTGGTCAAGGCATGGATGAATGCCGAAGCCTATGCCCTCAACATCTATTCGACCGCCAGCCGTCTGATGGGCGGCGGCAAGATCGGGCCGGAAACAAGCACCAACAAGATCTTCTGGTCGGAACTGGACATCCACCTTCAGGACACGGCCCTGCGCATCCTCGGTGCCGAGGCCGAGATGATGACCCCGCCCGATATCGAGGGCCAGCCCTTGTGGATCGACGATTACATCTTCGCCCTGGCCGGGCCCATCTACGCCGGTTCCAACGAGATCCAGCGCAACATCATCGCCGAGCGGATGCTCGGCCTGCCGAGGTAAGGCGCGATGGACTTTACCCTTTCCGAAGACCAGCTGATGTTCGTGGACGCCACCCGAACCGTGCTGGCCGACACCTGTGACACCCTGCGCCTGCGCAAGATGCTGGAGCGCAAGGAGGCTTTCGACGGTGACCGCTGGAACGCCCTCGTGGAAACCGGCCTGACCGTCGCCTTGCTCCCCGAGACCACCGGCGGCCTAGGGCTGGGCGCACTCGACTTTGCCCTGATCGCTGAAGCGGCGGGATACTACCTTCTGCCCGAGCCTCTGGTGGAGAGTGCGGGCATCGCATCCCCCATGCTTGCCCCCATCTGCCCGGGATCAGACCTTGTGGCTGATCCAGCGGCCCGCATCGGCATCGCCCACCCCATTAATCCCGTCGTCGCCGACGCCGATATCGCCGATGCCATCCTGCTGCACCACGAAGGTACCATCCATCTGTTGAAACCCTCGCAGGTCCAGCTGACGCGGGTCGAGAGCATCGATCCGTTCCGCCGCCTCTTCACGGTGGAATGGGCCAGGGACCGCAGCAGCCAGGTTTCAGACCGCGCCGACCTGTGGGATCAGGCGTTCGACCGCGGTGCCCTGTTTGCCGCCGCCCAGGGCCTCGGCCTGGCCCAGCGCGCCGTCGATCTGGCCGTGGACTATGCCAGGGAACGCCAGCAGTTCGGCAAGCCGATCGGCAGCTATCAGGCGGTCAAGCACCATCTCGCCTCCGCCCAGACAAAGATCGAGTTCGCCCGCCCCGTCCTGCACGCCGCCGCTGCCGGCCTCGCCCACAACGACATCTACAGCCGCGCGCGCATCAGCCAGGCCAAGCTGGCCTGTCTGGAAGCCGCCGACTACGCCAGCCGTGCCAGCCTGCAGGTCCACGGGGCCATGGGCTACAGCTACGAAGTCGACGTGCACCTGGTGCTGAAACGCGCCCTCGGCCTGACCTACAGCTGGGGCGAGCCGTCCCTGCACCGCGCCCGTGTCGCGGAACGCATTTTCACCCGCCCCGTGGGGCCGGACCAAACCTTCGCATACGAGGTCGCCTGATGGCCGAAGCCTATATTATCGACGCCGTTCGCACGCCCACCGGTCGCAAGAAGGGCGCTCTTGCCGAACTGCATCCGGCCGATCTGGCCGCCCATCCGATCAAGGCGCTGATGGAGCGCACCGGCATCGATGCCGGTCTGGTCGAGGATGTGGTTTGGGGTTGCACCGAGACACTCGGCGGTCAGGCGGGTGATATCGGGCGCACCGCCTGGCTCTGTGCGGGCCTGCCGGAACATGTGCCAGGCGTGACCATTGACCGTCAGTGCGGCTCCTCGCAGCAGGCCATCCATTTTGCTGCCCAGGGCGTGATGAGCGGCACCCAGGATCTGGTGGTCGCTGGCGGCAGTCAGGCCATGAACCGCATTCCGATCTCGGCAGCCATGATGGTGGGCCCGCAGTTCGGCTTTGAGGATCCCTTTAGCGGCTCCAAGGGCTGGGACGCCCGTTACGGTGGCGAAGAGGTCAACCAGATCCGCTCGGCCGAGATGATCGCCAACAAGTGGCAGATCAGCCGCGAGGCGATGGAGCGCTTCGCCCTGGTGTCGCATCAGCGCGCCCAGGCGGCGACAGAGCAGGGCTGGTTCAAACGCGACATCGCCGAACTGGAAGGCCTGTCCCATGACGAAACCATCCGCCCAACCACCTCGCTGGAGGGCTTGGCTGCACTGAAGCCGGTAAATGAAGACGGGGTCATCACCGCCGGCGTCGCCAGCCAGAACTGCGATGCCGCCGCAGCGCTACTCGTCGCCTCGGAACGGGCGGTGCGAGAACACGGCCTGACACCACGCGCCCGCATCCACCATCTCTCCGTGCGGGCCGACAACCCGGTCTGGATGCTGACCGGTCCGATCCCTGCCACACGCTACGCCCTGGAGAAGGCTGGCATGAAGGTCCGAGACATCGACCTGTTCGAGTGCAACGAAGCCTTCGCCTCGGTGCCTATGGCCTGGATGCAGGAACTGGGCATCCCGCATGAAAAGGTGAACGTGATGGGCGGCGCGATCGCCCTGGGTCACCCGATCGGAGCCACCGGCGCGCGCCTGATGACCAACCTGCTGAATGCGCTTGAACGCACGGGTGGCCGCTATGGCCTGCAGACCATGTGCGAAGGCGGCGGTCAGGCCAACGTCACCATTGTCGAGCGTCTGTAAGGAGTCATGACCATGTCGGGCATCTGTGAAGGTCGCGTCGTCATCGTTACGGGCGCGGGCAATGGGCTGGGCAAGGCCTATGCGCTTGAACTGGCGGCGCAGGGGGCCAGTGTCGTCGTCAACGATCTGGGTGTCGGCACCCATGGCGAGGACGGTGCCTCCAAAGGGGCCGCCGAAATGGTTGTCGAGGAAATCCGTGCGCTGGGCGGTCAGGCCGTCGCCAACACCGGCGACGTGGCAGACTGGGAAGCCGGTCGCGGCATGGTCCAGACCGCCATCGAAACCTTTGGCCGTCTGGACGCCGTGGTGAACAACGCCGGTTTCGTGCGCGACCGCATGTTCGTGTCCTGCACGCCGGAAGAATGGGACGCTGTCCTGCGCGTGCACCTGCGCGGCCACTTCTGCACCAGCCGCCATGCTGTGGATTACTGGCGTGCCCAGCAAAAGGCCGGCAACCCGGTCGATGCCCGCATCATCAACACGACCTCGGGTGCCGGGCTGCAAGGCTCGGTCGGCCAGTCCGCCTATTCGGCGGCCAAGGGCGGCATTGCCAGCCTGACGCTGGTCCAGGCCGCCGAACTGGCGCGCTACGGCATTACCGCCAACGCCCTGGCCCCCAATGCCCGTACCCGCATGACGGCGACCGGCGGCTTCGACATGAACCCCAGGGACGGCGAGTTCGACGTCTATGCTCCCGCCAACATGGCCCCGCTGGTAGCCTGGCTGTGCAGCAACCAATCGTCACACGTTTCGGGTCAGGTTTTCGAACTGATCGGCGGCCATATCTTCCTGTCGGAAGGCTGGTCCGACAGCCCGTCGCAAGACAAGGGCGCGCGCTGGCTGGCGGGCGAACTGGGTCCGGTGGTCGACAAGCTGTTGGCCGAACGCGCCCCGGCCAAGCCGGTTTACGGGGCCGCCTGATGGGCCTCAGCGAAGAACATCGCCTGATCGGGGATGCGGTCGAAGCCCTGCTCTCCGAAGCTGCCGGTATCGAACAGCTTCGCGCAATCGTCGAGGCAGACACCAGCTTCGACGCCGACCTGTGGCAGGCGATGGCCGGCGAAATGGGTCTGGTGGGCCTGATGGTGCCCGAAGCCCATGGCGGTTCAGGCATGGACGCGCAGGCCATGATGCTGGTCCTGAACGAGACGGGCCGCCGTCTGGCTGTCGTTCCCTATTTCGAGACAGCCGTGCTGGCGGTGCAGTCCATCCTGGCGGCTGGCGATGAAGCACAGCAAGCCGCCCTGCTTCCGCACATCGCCGCCGGACAGGTCAAAGCGACGATCGCCGGCCTTTCGCGCCGCCCGGCTTTCGAGGACGGAAGGCTGAAGGGCGAAGCGACCCATGTGCCATTCGGCCATGTCGCCGACCGGTTGGTCGTATTCGCGGCCGACGGCTCAGTTCTTGTGGTACCCGCCGATGCAAATGGCGTGACCATCACCCGCACCCCGAACATGGACCTGACGCGCCCGCTGTCCCACGTCCATTTCAACATCGCCGTCTCGGACGTCACCGTCCTGACCCACGGCGGCAAGGCCGTGCAGGGGCGCATCCGCACACTGGCCAGCGGCTATCAGGCAGCGGAACAGACCGGGGCCGCCGCCTTTTGTCTGGAAGCCACCGTGGCCTATGGGCTCGAACGCAAACAGTTCGGCCGCCAGATCGCCTCGTTCCAGGCGGTGAAACACATCCTTGCCGACATGATGCTGCGCATCGAGGCCTCGCGTTCTGCAGTGCTCTATGCCGCCAATGCCATCGATGCCGGTGGCGACGTCGAGGATGCCTGCGCCGCCGCTGCCTCATGGGCCACCGAGACCCTGCAGAAATGCGCCGCCGAGCAGATCCAGCTTCACGGCGGGGTCGGCTTCACCTGGGAACACCACGCCCACCTCTATTTCAAACGCGCCCGTTCGAGCGCCAGCTGGCTGCGCACCGCCTCCCAGCACCGCGAACGGATCGCCGCCCGCCTTCTGGATGATGCCGCATGACCTACAAGAACACCGCCCCCGCCTATCCAGAAGCCCGTGGTCTGCTGAAGGGCAAAACCGCCGTCATCACGGCTGCTGCCGGAACCGGCATTGGCTTTTCGGCGGCCAGGCGGGCGGCTGAGGAAGGCGCGACCCTGGTCATCAGCGACTTCCACGAGCGCCGTCTGGGCGAAGCCGCCGATGCCATCGCCGAAGCGGTCGGCACACGCCCGCACACTGTCGTCTGCGATGTGACCAGCCAGGCGGATGTAGATCGCCTGCACGATGAATCGCTCAAGGCCCTGGGTCGCATCGACGTGCTGATCAACAATGCCGGTCTGGGTGGCGAGGTCGATGTCGTGGACATGACCGATGACCAGTGGTCGCGGGTGCTGGATGTCACCCTGACGTCGGTCTTCCGCATGAGCCGCGCCTTCCTGCCGACCCTGTATGCCGCCAGGTCGGGCGTGATCGTCAACAACGCCTCGGTGCTGGGCTGGCGCGCCCAGAAGGGCCAGGCCCACTATGCCGCCGCCAAGGCCGGCGTCATGGCCTTCACCCGCTGTTCCGCCATCGAGGCCGCCGAGCATGGGGTGCGCATCAATGCCGTCTCGCCGTCACTGGCCATGCACCCCTTCCTCGCCAAGGTCACGACCGAGGAAGCCCTGGCCGAACTGACCCGGCGCGAAGCCTTTGGCCGCCCCGCAGAAGTCTGGGAAATCGCCAACGTCATGATGTTCCTGGCCAGCGACCTGTCGTCCTACATGACCGGCGAAGTCATCTCGGCTTCCAGCCAGAGGGCCTGATCATGGGTGCCGTCTTCGATACGCCCCAGGCCCTGCTATCGGCTGAAGGCCACGACCTGGGTCACACCGACTGGCTCACCATCGAACAGGACCGCGTCACCCGCTTTGGCATGCTTACCGGCGACCTGCAGTGGATTCACGTCGACCCGGATGGGGCCAGGGACGGTCCCTTCGGAGGCACGATCGCCCACGGCTATCTCACCCTGGCCCTGGTCAATGCCTTCATGCCTGACCTTATCACGGTCAACGGCGTGTCATCTGGCCTCAATATCGGCCTCGACAAGGTCCGTTTTCTCGCACCGGTCAAGGTCGGCTCGCGCATTCGCGGCCGGGGCGTGATCAGCAAGGTCGAGCAAAAAGGCACCGGCGTACAGGTCACGGTCGACGTCACCGTCGAGATCGAAGGGCACGACAAGCCCGCCTGCATCGCCTCGACCATCAGCCGCTATCTACCCTGAGAGGCAAGATCATGGCCTTGTCGCCACAGATGATGACCGAGACGGTCAGCGCCTATGTCGCGGCTTTCGAGCGCGGTGACGCCGAGGCGGTCGCGCAGCTTTATGCCCTCGATGCCATTGTGCGGGACCCTGTGGATGCCACGCCGATCCAGGGGAAAGACGCCATCCTCGCCTTTTATCAGACCTCGATGGCCACCGGCGCGACACTGTCATTGTCCGGGCCTGTCCGCACGGCAGCCAATGTCGCGGCCTTTGCCTTCAGCGTCCACCTGACCCTGCCGCACGGCGAAGGGCGGATCGATGTCATCGACACTTTCGAATTCAACCCCGACGGCCTGATCAAGCAGATGACCGCCTATTGGGGCCCCAACAACATGCACGGTTTCAAGGAGCAAGCCTGATGCGCGAAGCTGCCATTATCTCCACTGCCCGCACCGGCGTCGGCAAGGCCTATCGCGGAGCCCTGAACAACACCGAAGCCCCTGCCCTTTCGGCCCACGTCATCGACGCCGCCCTTGATCGCGCCGGCATTGATCCGGCCCGCATCGACGACGTCTACCTTGGCGTCGGCAACCACTGGGGCACTCAGAGCTACAACCTTGGCCGCCTCAGCGTGCATGCCTCGCGCCTGCCGGACGAAACGGTCGCGGGCTTCACCCTGGACCGCAAATGCTCGTCGGGCCTGAATGCCATTGCTCTGGCCGCGCGCGGCATCATTGCCGACGAACTGGATGCAGCCGTGGCGGGTGGCATGGAAAGCATCTCGCTGACCATCAACAAGCACGCCCCGACCTATCGCAACCGTTCGGAACTGGTGAAACAGCACGATCCGCACGCCTATATGGCGATGATCGAGACCGCCGAACTGGTCGCCGACCACTATAATGTCTCGCGCGAAGATCAGGACCATTTCGCCGCCCGGAGCCAGCAGCGCGCCGCCGCGGCCCAGGCCGCCGGCCTGTTCGATGACGAGATCGTCCCCTTCACCACCACCAAGACCCTGTTCGCCAAGACCGGCGAAGAGATCGGCGAGGAAGGCGTCACCCTTGCCAGCGATGAAGGCATCCGCCCGGGCACGACCTATGAAGCCCTTTCGGGCCTGAAACCTGTCTTCAAGGACGGCCAGATCATCAAGGAAGGCCGCCACATCACCGCAGGCAACGCCAGCCAGCTGTCGGACGGCGCATCGGCGCAGGTCGTGATGGACCTGAAAACGGCCCAGGCCGAGAACCTGCCGGTGCTGGGCATCTATCGCGGCTTCCAGGTGGCGGCCTGCAAGGCCGAGGAAATGGGCATCGGTCCGGTGTTCGCCATTCCCAAGCTGCTGAAGCGAGCGGGCCTGAAGATGAGCGACATCGGCCTGTTCGAGATCAACGAAGCCTTCGCCTCGCAGGCGGTTTATTGCCAGCGCCACCTCGACATCGATCCGGCTATCCTGAACGTCAACGGCGGCGGCATCGCCATCGGCCACCCGTTCGGCATGACGGGCTCGCGCCTCGTCGGTCACGCCCTGATCGAAGGCAAGCGTCGCGGCGTGAAATATGTCGTCGTGTCGATGTGCGTCGCGGGCGGCATGGGAGCAGCCGGACTGTTCGAGGTCGCCTGATGAGCGAGTTCGCTCCCGAGCTTTCCGACTTCCGCGCCGGGGTGGCCGGCTGGCTGCGCGAGCAGTTGGACGGCCCCTTCGCCGACATTCGCGGCCAGTCCAACCAGGTCGACAATGTCGAGCGCCGCCGCGAGTGGGAAGCCGCCCTTGGTGCGGCCGGGTGGAGCACCATCGGCTGGCCGAAAGAATACGGCGGCCGCAGCGCTTCCATCTCCGAACAGGTGGTGTTTGCCGAGGAGTATGCCCGCGCCAAGGGGCCGCCCCGCGTCGGTCACCTCGGTGTCGAACTGCTGGCCCCGACCCTGATCGCCATGGGCAATGAGGACCAGAAGGCCCGCTTCCTGCCCGACATCAATCAGGGCAAGGTCATCTGGTGTCAGGGCTATTCCGAACCGGGGGCCGGTTCGGACCTTGCCGCCGTCTCGACCCGCGCCCGTCTGGAAAACGGCAGATACATCATCAACGGCCAGAAGATCTGGACTTCGATGGGGGCCTTTGCCGACTGGTGCTTCGTCGTGGCCCGTACCGAAGAAGGCAGCCTAGGCCCCAAGGGCCTGTCCTTCCTCCTGGTGCCTATGGACCAGCCCGGTGTGACGGCCCGTCCGATCACCCAGATCACCGGCGAGGCCGAGTTCGCCGAAGTCTTCTTCGACGATGCCGTGGCTCTGGAAACGGATCGTATCGGTGCCGAAGGCGAAGGCTGGGCCGTTGCCATGGCGCTGCTGGGATATGAGCGTGGCGTCTCCACCCTCGCCCAGCAGATGCATTTCCAGATCGAGCTGGATGAAGTCATCGCCGCAGCCAAGGCCAACGGCAAGGCAAGCGATCCCGTCATCCGCCAGAAGATCGCCCAGGCCCATATCGGCCTGAAGATCATGCGCTACAACGCCCTGCGAATGCTGGAAGGGACGGACAACGCCAAGCTTTCGGGCGCGGCCTATACCTACAAGCTCTACTGGTCGTCGTGGCGTCGTGATCTGGGTGAGCTGGCCATGGACGTGCTGGGACAGGATGGCGAGCTTCTGGACGAGGAAGGCCGTTTCGAGAAGCTGCCCAACATGTTCCTCTTCTCGCGCGCCGACACCATCTATGCCGGTGCCAGCGAGATCCAGAAGAACATCATCTCTGAACGCGGCCTTGGCCTGCCCCGCGAGCCGCGCGGGAGGTGACAGGATCGGTCGGCGCATATTTTCATCGCCGGCCCGCCATGTTTCTCCTTGCTGGATCGACAGGTTCCACGCAATATCGAACAAATGTTCAGATAAAGCGGGAGGGTCTGACGTGTCAGAACACATAGAGGCGAGACGAAGCATCGGCCATTTGGCCCTTCATTATCCGCGTCCCGCCGACGCGGCGGGGGCTGCTCGCCTTTTGGAACTCCTGGGCTTTGTCCGCACGCAGGAGTTGCCGCTGCCGACGGGGCCCTTCTACCGCTATGTCATTAGCGCCGAGCATTTCGACCGGGGCGATGGGATCGTCTATGTTTCCTGCTGCCCGCCCGCCCAACGGGCCTTCTTTGATGCCGTTCATGAAGCCCTGGGCTTTGGGCAACCGAACGAGCATCCCTCTGTGGCTGAACTGCGCGCCGCACAGGTGGTCGATCCCGAATATGCCTTTCACCTTGGCCTGCTGTCAGACAGCCTCGAGGATATCGAGGCCACCATGACCCGGATCACCGAGGCCGCCCAGAATGACCCCCTGCTGCAAGGCAGGGTCGAGATTTCCTACAATCGTCCCCTGCCCGGAGACGAGGCCATTGATGCCCGGCTGGATACCTCGGCCATTTTCGGCGGGGTGGATCGCCACGCCTACGGGCGCAAAGGGGTGCAGGCCTTCATTGCCACCGACCTCCTGATCAATGGTCCCACAGGCGACGGCCTGGTGCTGGAGCTCGATTTCATCTGGCCGGGCAGCAAGAATCACATCCTGTCCGTGGTGGAGCTGAGCTGATGGGCACCCATCTTGTCACCGGTGCCGCTTCAGGCATCGGCCGCGCCGCCGCCCAGGCCCTGGCCGCCCAGGGGCACAGGGTCATCACGGCCGACCTGAAGGACGCCGATATCCTGGCCGACCTGGCCACCCCTGAAGGCAGGCTTCATCTGGTCAGCGAGGCCGAACGCCTGTCAGGTGGTATCCTGGATGGCGTCATCGCGGCCGCGGGCCTGTCACGGCCAGACCTGGCCGAAACCACGTTGGCGGTAAACTATTTTGGTGCCGTGGCTACCCTGGACGGGCTTCGTCCCTTGCTGGCGAAAGCCGACAAGGGTCGAGCCGTTGCCCTCTGCTCGACATCAGCCCTCTTGGGGGGCGACGAAACCGTCGTGGCCGCCTGCCTCGCCGGCGACGAAGCAGGAGCCAAGGCCGCGCTCGCAGACAATCCCTGGACCGTCTATCTCACGTCGAAGCTGGCTCTCGCACGATGGCTGAGACGGACAGCCGTCAAGCCAGAATGGGCGGGGTCCGGCATACTGCTGAACGCGGTCGCGCCTGGCGTGGTCAGGACGGCCATGACCGAGCCACTGCTGGCTGATGAGAACATGGCCGCCGTGGTGGCGCAGTCCAATCCGATGGCGGTCACCGGCTATGCCGAGCCTGAGGAAATCGCCGAGACCCTGCTGCACCTGGCCACCCTTCAGGGTCACTACATGGTGGGGCAGATCATCTACAACGACGGCGGCACAGACGCCCTGATGCGACCGGACGCTCTCTAGCCTCCGCCGTCCCGCTCCTCTTTTCGCAAGACGCTCCTGGCGACGGCCTTCTTGCGCCTTCACATAAAATCATACAAATGTTCAGTTATGAGCAGGAAGACATCCAATGCCCCACTCAAGTGAACCACAGCTGCCCCTGAAACCGACCCCTGAACTGCGCAACAGCCTCGACCAGGCCCACTTGCCGACCCTCCTGATGGTCTATGTCCACCTCACTGGCGAACTCGCCTTGCTGGACCAGTTCTCGCCCTACATCACCACCCCCTACGCACCGGAACAGAAGCCGATCCCGGCCGAGATGGCAGCGGATCTGCGCCAGCGCCTGTTCGATGTCCTGACCGATCCCTCAGGCAAGGCACCGCTGGCCTTTGACGCCCCGACCATGC
The DNA here is from genome assembly GCA_023409795.1 of Pseudomonadota bacterium. Lineage (GTDB taxonomy): Bacteria > Pseudomonadota > Alphaproteobacteria > Caulobacterales > Caulobacteraceae > Brevundimonas. Next base: position 19,831 of record JAEYQX010000087.1, on the reverse strand, counting down.
AGAAGATGATGTCCGTGGCCGTCGGTGAGGCCGTGGATACCGAAAGCGTGCCGATGATCCTGGAGCAGATGGGCTTTGAGCAGCCTGTCGCCCGTTCCGCGCGGCCGGACCGCGCCGCGCCACCTCCGGACTTCAAGGTCCTGATCATCGGCGCGGGGCTCACGGGCATCGCCGCCTCCATCAAACTGACCGAAGCAGGCTATGATCACGTCCTGATCGAGAAGAACCCGGAAGTCGGCGGCACCTGGTACGAGAACGTCTACCCCGGTTGCGGCGTCGACACGCCCAGCCACTTCTATTCCTACTCGTTCGAGATCAATCCCGAGTGGCGCACCTATTACCCCAAGGCTCGCGAGATGCAGGACTACCTGCTGCGCGTGGCCGACAAGTATGAAATCCGTTCCAAGACCCGCTTCAATACCCGTGTCCTGGCCTGTCACTGGGACGACGTCGCGAAGCATTGGGATGTCATCCTGCAAAAGGCTGACGGGTCCGAGGAAAAGGTCACGGCCAAGGCAGTGATCAACGCCCATGGGCCGCTCAATCGCTGGCGTATGCCCCCCATTCCCGGGCTCGACCAGTTCAAGGGCATCGCGGTTCACACGGCAGGCTGGAATCCCTCGATCGACGTCACCGACAAGAAGGTGATCCTGATCGGCGCCGGGGCCAGTGCCGTCCAGATCGCTCCCGCCATCGTGGACAAGGTAGAATCCCTGACGGTCCTGCAGCGCGACAAGCACTGGCTGCTCCTGAACCCGGAGATCAAGGACGAGGTCAATGATGGCGTCCTGTTCGCCATGCGCCACATTCCCAAATACCGGGAGTGGTTCCGCTTCCGCGTCTTCTGGTTCGCAGGCGATGGCCTGTTCATCAACGTCCTGAAGGACCCCGAGTGGAAAGATCACCCGACCTCGGTCTCGGCCGTCAACGACATGATGTACAACATCGCCGTCAACTATCTGAAGGCCAACACGATCGACGCCGGCCGACCGGATCTCTTCGAGAAGCTGCTGCCGGACTTCCCCATCTTCTCCAAGCGCCTGCTTCTGGATGCCGGCTGGTTCCAGGCCTTGCGGCACCCCAATGCCCGCCTGGAAAATACGGAAGTCACCCGCATCACCGAAACCGGCGTGGTCACGCGCGATGGCCAGGAGATCGAAGCGGATATCATCATCTTCGCGACAGGCTTCATTACCGCCAAGGCGCTGGGGCCGCTGGTTGTCACGGGACGCGAGGGAGCCAACCTGGGCGAAATCTGGGGCGACGAGGATCCCAGGTCCTATCTGGGCGTGACTGCCCCCGGGTTCCCGAACTTCTTCCTGACCGTTGGCCCCAATAGCGCCCCCAACCACGCCGCAGGCCAGAACCTGCTGTCCGAGGCCCAGATCCACTACATCATTGAGTGCCTGGACCGGGTGGTGGCCGCAGATGCCAAGGCCATTGAACCGACCGTGGAAGCCTTTGAGGCCTGGAACCGCCAGATCGAGGAGCGGATGCAGGACATGATCTGGTCCCACCCCAAGGCGAACAGCTACTACAACAACTCCAAGGGACGGAACTTCATGTCCTGGCCCTATCGCCTGGTCGACTACTGGAACGTTTCCCGCGAGCCTGCTCCAGAAGCCTTCCACCTGATCCGGTAGCCATTACGACAAAGGAAAGGGGCCCGAAGTCGCTTCGGGCCCCACAGTGTCACAGACCGAAACCCCCTCAGCCCGCCGTCTGCGCACTATCCACGGCCAGGATCGATCCCGAGATCGAACGCGCATCCTGTGATGCCAGGTAGAGGATGGAAGCTGCCACCTCATCCGCCTCGATGAAGCGGCCCATCTTCGGGGCCGAGCGGGCAATCAGGGCCATGTCCGCGCCCTCTGGCAGGCCAGCCGACATGATCATCGGCGTCGAGACCCCCGACGGGCATACAGCGTTGACCCGCACCTGCTCTGCCGCCAGTTCCACGGCCATGGCCTTGGTCATGCCGACCACGCCAGCCTTGGTGGCACAGTAGGCTGAGTTATAGGCGATCCCGGCCAGGGCCGCAGCTGAGGCCACATTGACGATATTGCCCTGGCTTGCCTTCAGATGCGGTACAGCCGCCTGGCTAAGGAAGAAGACGCTGGCCATGTTCACGCTCACCAGCCGCTCCCAACGCTCTGCCGTGAACTGGCCCAGTGGCGACCAATCCAGGATACCGGCCACGTTGGCCAGAACATCCAGCTTGCCGTGGGCTTCGACCACCTCTGCCACGAGGGCATCACAGTTGGCGGGCACGGCCAGGTCCACGACGTGGCGGGAAACGGCCGCATCCTTAGGCAACTGGCCGATGGTGGCGTCCAGCCCCTCGGCATTGATGTCGACAAGGGCCACAATGGCCCCCGAAGACGCGAAACGCAGAGCGGTGGCTTGGCCTATGCCCGAGCCTGCTCCCGTAATGATGACGACTTTTCCGGCAAAACTCATAGTCCACCCTCCCCCAGCTCACCGGCTGGAATTCTGTTCAGGTCCTCAGGAAAACCATTATCCGTGATCGGGCACTTCAACCCGGCTGGCGTGTACATGGTGGCAACGCAGCGGTTGCAGCTGATACAGGCCGATCGCGCGGTCGGGTCCTGAAGGAAGCGCGCCACCAGGGCCGGCTCATGGACCAGGGCCCGCGCCATGACAATGGCATCGAACCCTTCGGCCAGCACAGCTTCTGCCGCCTCCGCGCCCAGCACCCCACCGATATAGCCCAGCTGGCATTCGACGGCCTGGCGAACCCTGCGGGCCGCCTCCAGGAAGTAGAGCTCGCGGAACTTCACGTCCTTGGGTGTCGCTGCCTCCAGCAGGGCAAACTGCAGCCAGGAGCCGAAGCCGGGGTTCACCTTGCGCAGGTCGTCATAGGGCAGAGGCGCGTTGAACAGGGCCCAGGAGGACTCGATATTGCGTCCGCCCGACAGGACCAGCATGTCCACGCCGGCAGCTTCCAGCGCCTGTGCCGTTACGATGGCGTCATCGACGGTGCCACCGCCCTTGACCCCGTCATGCAGGTTGATCTTGGCCAGGACGGCCAGATCCTGGCCCACGGCGGCCTTGACCGCAGCGGCCACCTCTGCGGGGAAGCGGACGCGGTTTTCGGCACTGCCGCCATAGGCATCGCGCCTATGGTTGGACAGCCGGGAAATGAACTGGTTGAGCAGATAGCCGTGGCCCATATGGATCTCGACCGCGTCAAACCCGGCATCCCGGCACAGCTCTGCCGCGGTCACGAACTCGGCGATGACCGCATCCATGTCCTTGCGGTCCATCCGCCGCTGCAGCCAGCGCCCTACCGAAATCCCCACCTTGTCAAGGCCGCCATCCGCCGAACCTGCACGGGGGGTCGAAAGCGTCCTGTGCTGGACGAAACTGCCCGCGTGGGTGATCTGGGCCGACGCCCTGGCCCCCTGGGCGTGCACCGCCGAGGTAATGGCCCGATAGTCAGCCACGGTGCGGGGCGAGATAACCCCCTGTTCCTCAAAGGTGCGGCCGTCATCCGATACGGCAATATAGGCCAGGGTCGTCATGCCCACCTGACCTGCGGCCAGCCGCTCGTGGAACTTCAGCAGGGAGGCCGAGGGCGCGTGCCCCACGGTCATCATCTCATTGGCCCCGGCGCGGATATAGCGGTTGCGCAGGGTGATCGGCCCTATCTGGACCGGACGGGCTGCCAGGTGCGCCGTCATGCTGTCTGGCTCCGCTCCAGGATATCGAGGAAGGCGGGGCGCTCGCCGCCGCCGTGGACCTCCAGCACGGCTCCTGACACATAGGACGAAGCCTCTGACGCCAGCCAGGCCACCGCCTCGGCAATCTCCTGGCTACGCCCCAGGCGTTTCAGGCCAATGTTGCGGCTGATGGCCGCCTGGGTGCCATCGGTGCCATAGGTGGCCGAAGTCTGCTCGGTTTCGATATAGCCCACGACGACGGCATTGACCCGGATATTGGGCCCCCATTCATTGGCCAGGCTCCGGGTCAGGGCCACCAGCCCGCCCTTGGCAGCCGCATAGACCGAGGTTCCCGGCGAGGGCCGCAGCGCCGATACACTCGAGATATTGATGATGCTGCCACCGTTTTGGGCCATGTCGGCATGGACGGCCTGGGACAGCCACAGCGGGGCCATCAGGTTAAGCCCCACGATCTTCTCGGCAAAGCGCGGCGAAGCCGTGGCCGCATCACTGGGAGGCGAGCCGCCGGCATTATTGACGAGGACATGGAGTGGGCCGGCGCGTTGCCGGATCCCGTCGATCATGGCCGCTACATCCTGAGGGTCGCGCACGTCACAGCGCAGGAATTCCAGGCCTTCCAGATCCTCAGGATCCGTGCGGCCACAGACGAAAACGCGGTATCCTTCAGCCGACAGTCGACGGGCCGTCACCAGGCCCAGGCCCTTTGTGCCACCGGTCACCAAGGCATTAAGAGACACCGCACCCTCCATCACTACGCAATTTGCAACACGATCGTAGTTTTGGATATATATTTGCGTATTATTGTCCATTCAATTGTGCAGATGAGTCCTGGCAGGCTATAATCCGTGGACCTCTGATTGACGGATTCCTGATGGCCATCACCAAACGCTCCGCGACCGACACCCGCCGTAATCGGTCACGCCAGACGATCTTGGCCGCCACCAGCAAGGTGCTTTCAGAAAAGGGCCTCAACCTGATGACGGTCGAGGACATTCTTCAGGAAGCCGGCGTCGCCCGCGCCACCTTCTATTCCCACTTCACCGACAAGAACGACGTCACCGCCGCGGTCATCGAGCAAATGTTCCTGCGCGCAGAGAAGCTGTACGCGTCCTTCCATGAAGTGCCGTCCGTCTCGGCGGCTGATATCTCCAATTGGCTGGGCGAGGCTTACGAGCAGTGGCGCGCCTACCAGTCCGAAGTCAGCAGTCTGGTACGCGACTTCGCCAACTTCTTCCGTGGTCCGCAGTTCACCCAGCTTGAGCGGTTTGCAGAAGTGCTGGTCGGCGATGGCGAACGATTTGCCTGCGAGCGGCGTACGGCCCTCCTACGGGCCCGCCTGCTCATCGTCCAACTGGAACGGGCCATGCTGGATACCGTCAGCGGTGAATGGCCCTATTCAAAGGGCGAGCTGATTTCCCAGCTGACGCCGGTCTGGCTTGATGCCCTGACGCGCGGCGAGACGGCCTGATTTCTTCATCTGCCGAGAACACCCATGTCCAAGGTTGTCATCATCGGGGCAGGTCATGCCGGCGGCTCGGTCGCCGGCTTCCTGCGACAGTATGGTTTCGATGGCCAGATCATCCTGGCCGGAACTGAAAGCCTGGCCCCCTACCAGCGCCCTCCCCTGTCCAAGGCCTGGCTGAAAGGCGAGGCCGACGAAAGCAGCCTGCAGCTGCGCGCGGGCGACTTCTACGCCGAAAACAGGATCGACCTGCGCCTGAACGTGACTGCTCTCGCCATCGACCGGGACCATCGGACCGTCACCTTCGATGACGGCACGGTCGAGACCTTTGATCATCTGGTCATCGCCACGGGGTCGCGCGCGCGCAAGCTGCCGGTCCCCGGCGGCGACGATCCCGGCCTGCTGGAGCTTCGTACCACGGCGGATGCCGAGCGCCTGAAATCTGCCCTGGGGGCAGGTCGTCGCCTGGTCGTGGTCGGAGGCGGCTACGTGGGACTTGAGGCGGCAGCCTCGGCACGGGCCCTAGGCAGCGAGGCCACCGTACTGGAACGGATGGACCGGGTGCTGCAGCGCGTCGCCTCATCCACGCTCTCGGCCTTTTATACCCGTCGTCACAGACAAGAAGAGGTCGATATCCGCACCGGGGTAGAGATCACGTCGGTGACCGCCCAAAGCGTGACCCTGGACGACGGCTCCGTGCTGGAAGCCGATGCCATCCTGGTCGGCATCGGAGCCATCGCCAATGATGAGCTTGCCCGCCGCGCCGGACTCGACTGCCAGGACGGGATCCTGGTGGACCTGGAGGCGCGCACCAGCGATGCCAGCATCCTTGCCATCGGCGACGTGACCCGACGCCCTCTGCCCTACTACAGCGGCCAGTTGCACCGTCTCGAGAGCGTCCCCAACGCCCTGGAACAGGCCAAACAGGCTGCCGCCGCCATCACGGGCCGCCCCAACCCTGCGCCGGAGGTTCCGTGGTTCTGGTCAGAGCAGTACGACGCCAAGCTCCAGATTGCCGGCCTGCCCTTTGGTGCCGACGCCCAGGTCATCCGCGGTGATCCCGACACCGGCAGCTTTGCCGTCTTCCACCTCAACGGCAACAAAATTGCCTGTGTCGAAGCGGTCAATGCAGGCCAGGCCTTCATGTTCGCAAAGCAGGCCATCGCCAGGGACCTGCCGATCGACGCAGGCCGACTGGCGGATCCATCCTGCCCGATCAAGGATGCAGCCGTCACATCCGCGGCCTGATCAGCCCTTCCGGTAGCGCGCCAGGGCCCAGTTCACTACGACCTCGACCACCTGCGGCGATGCAGCCGAGTCAACGGCCGCAAGATCGTCCGGCAAGCCGTTATCACAAACGAGAGACCCTCCGAAAAGAATCGAAGGGTCCTACATAAATCAAATTTTATATCAACCACTTACGGCTGGCTTCTCAAGTGATCTCGAAAGATCCCGAAAGGCCTCGGTCACTCCCACTCGATGGTGCCGGGGGGCTTGGAGGTTACGTCGTAGACGACGCGGTTGACGCCGGGGACTTCGTTGATAATGCGCGTGGCGGTCTTGGCCAGGACGTCCCAGGGGAACTGGTAGAAGTCGGCGGTCATGCCGTCGGTCGAGGTGACGGCGCGCAGGGCCAGGACCTTTTCATAGGTGCGGGCATCGCCCATCACGCCCACGGTCTTGACCGGCAGCAGGACGGCGAAGGCCTGCCAGATGTCGTCGTACAGGCCCGCCTTGCGGATTTCGTCCAGATAGATGGCGTCGGCGTCCTGCAGGGTTGCCACGGCGTCGGGCGTGATCTCGCCCGGAATGCGGATGGCCAGACCCGGTCCCGGGAAGGGGTGACGGCCCACAAAGGCTTCGGTCAGGCCCAGTTCGCGGCCAAGGGCGCGCACTTCGTCCTTGAACAGTTCGCGCAGGGGCTCGACCAGCTTCAGCTTCATATAGTCCGGCAGGCCGCCCACATTGTGGTGCGACTTGATGACCTGCGACGGACCGCCGGACGCCGACAGGCTCTCGATCACGTCCGGATAGAGCGTGCCCTGGGCAAGGAATTCCGCACCCTTGATCTTGGCCGACTCCTCGTCGAACACCTCGATGAACAGGCGGCCGATGGTCTTGCGCTTGGTTTCCGGGTCCGAGATGCCCGCCAGCGCGCCAAGGAACTTGTCCGAGGCGTCCACGTGGACCAGCGGGATGTTGTAATGCTCACGGAACAGGGTCGTGACCTGCTTGGCCTCGTCCTTGCGCAGCAGGCCGGTGTCCACGAAGACGCAGGTCAGCTGGTCGCCGATCGCCTCGTGGATCAGGACCGCCGCCACCGAGGAGTCCACGCCGCCCGACAGGCCGCAGATGACCTTGGCGTCGCCGACCTGCTCGCGGATCTTGGCGATCTGCTCGTCGCGATAGGCGGCCATGGTCCAGTCACCGGTCAGGCCGGCGATGCCATGGGTAAAGTTTTTCAGGATCTGGGCACCGCGCGGGGTGTGCATCACCTCGGGGTGGAACTGGACCGCATAGATCTTCTTCTCGGCATTGGCGATGGCCGCATAGGGCGCGCCTTCGGAGGTGGCGATGACCTCGAAGCCCTCGGGGATGGCGGTGACGCGGTCGCCGTGGCTCATCCAGACCGGCTCGCGCTCACCGGCCCCGCCGATGCCGTCGAACAGGGGGCTGTCCTTGACGATATTGATCTCGGCGCGGCCAAACTCGCGGTGGTGGCCGCTCTCGACCTTGCCGCCCAGCTCGGCGCAGATCAGCTGCTCGCCATAGCAGATGCCAAAGATGGGCGCGCCATAGTCGAACAGGGCGTGGTCAACGCGCGGGCTGTCCGCCTCGGTCGTCGAAGACGGGCCACCCGACAGGATGATCGCCCTGGGCTGCATGGCCTCCAGCGCGGTCATCGCCTTGGTATAGGGATGGATCTCGCAATAGATGTTCAATTCACGCAGGCGCCGCGCGATCAGTTGGGTGACCTGACTGCCGAAATCGACAATCAGAACGGCTTCGTGCGTAGTGGGCGCGGTCATGGCCTTAGGAATCCGTAGGGGGCGGGGTTTGGGCGGCTTCATGACGGCTAGAGCCGTCGGGATCAACCCGTGATGTGTCGTCCTGGGTCAGGGCATGAAGCCCCTGGCTGGTCAGAACCTCGGACAGCAGGTCCCAGGCCCGGGCCAGATTGGCGTCCACCTGGTCCAGGGTGCCGGTCCAGTCTTCCAGCCGGGACAGTTCGGTCTTGCCATCGCTGACGCCACGCAGGGCAATCAGGGGAATGCCAAAGGTCTGGGCCACGCGCTTCAGGGCCCAGGTCTCCATGTCCACCATCTGGGCGTCGATGGCATCATAGGCGGTGCCGGACACCACATTGGCACCGGTCGACAGGCTGGCGGTCGGCACGCCCGGGATCGGGCACGGCAGCGGCAGGACGGGCGGCAGGTCCAGAAGCGGCGTCTGGCCCTTCTCGAACCCCAGGGGGCTGGCGTCCATGTCACGATAGCTGACCGACGACGCCTGATAGACCCGGGCGTGGTCCAGCTCGCGCGAGCCGCAGGAGCCCAGCGAGACGATCAGGTCCGGCAGGCTGTCCATGGCCTCCAGCCGCGACAGGGCAGCGGTCAGGCTGATCGCCGCCTCGACCGGGCCAATGCCGGTGATCAGCGGCGTGATCCGGGCCTGCAGCCCGGCTCCATATTCTGCCGGAGCCGCCATGACCGGCAGGACCGACAGGCCATAGATGGTCTCGAACTGCGCCTCGATCATTCGGCGCGCTCATAGACGGCGGCAAAGAAGCCATCCGTGCCGCTGGAGGCCGGCGACAGGCGCAGGCGGTGCCCCTCGGCCAGCTTGCCCAGCCGGGCCTTGCCCTCGTGGGTCAGCAGGTCGGTGTCCAGCATCCGGGCCACCGGCACCGGCCTAAAGTCGGGGTGAGCGGCCTCAAAGGCCTCGGCAGAGGCCTCGTTCTCGGCGCGCAGCATCGAGCAGGTCACGAAGACCAGCCGCCCGCCCGGCTTCACCAGCTGGGCAGCGCGATCCAGAATCTGCACCTGCAGGCCATGCAGGCGCTCGACCTCCTCGGGCTTCAGGCGCCAGGCGTCCTCGGGACGGCGGCGCCAGGTGCCGGTGCCGCTGCACGGGGCATCGACCAGGACCACGTCGGCCTGGTCCACCAGGTCCTGGGTGCCGCCGCCGTTCTGGCCCAGCAGGCGCAGGTCAGCCTCGACCCCGGCGCGGGCCAGGCGCGGGCGGATGTTATCGAGGCGCTTTTGCACCACGTCAAAGGCGAACAGGCGAATGCCCATGTCGGGTCGGGCAGGCTTGCGGGCGGCAGGGGTGGCCCCCTCCCCGCCCATTGGCGACCAGGTGGTCACAGGCTCGGCCGTGGCTTCGGCCTCGGTCGCCCGCGCCTGGCCCAGCATGGCCAGGCCCAGGGTCTTGCCGCCACCACCGGCGCAATAGTCGACCACGGTCATGCCCGGCTCGACGCCGCTCAGCCAGCAGGCCAGCTGGCTGCCCTCGTCCTGGATCTCGATATGGCCCTGCTTGAAGGCATCCAGGGCCTGGACATTGGGCGGGGGCTCGGCCGACAGGCGCAGGCCCGCCGCCGACCACGGCGTGCGCTGGGGCGACAGGCCCGCCTCGACCAGCTCGGCCTCGACCGCCTCAAGCGTGGTCCGGGCCAGGTTGACGCGCAGGTCGATGGGCGCGCGCGGCGTCATCAGCTCGTGCGCCTGCTGCCGGTAGTCGTCGCCGTAGGTGGCCTTGAAGTCCTCCAGCACGAACTCGGGAATACCCGCCGCGACCCAGCCGGGCAGCTCGCCCTCGGGCGCGGTGATGCGGGCGCGCTCCTGTTTCGACAGCGGACGCGGGCCATAGCCCTCGCCCGAATGCAGGGCCTCGATCTCTTCCAGCGGCAGGCCGGCGATCAGCGACAGCGAACCGATGACCAGGGCCCGGCCATCCTCGCGGTTGCCCATGGCCCAGACCAGGCGTCCCTTGGCGCGCAGCACCTTGAAGACGCGGTCGGCGATGGCGCGGCGGTCCTTGGACCCGGCATAGCGGTTGGCCGCGCCCCAGGCCTTCAGCACCACCTCGGCGGGCTGGCGGCTGTGGTGGATGCTGTCCAGAACGGACGCGGCGGCAGCAAGACGGGCGGCTGGGGTCAAATCAGTCTCAAACGAAGGGGGCCATCAGGATCATGGCCAGTCCCGCAAGCGAGACCAGCCAGACCAGCGACCGGATATAGGGCACGCCCAGGGCGTAAAGAGGAACATAGGCGACGCGCGCCCAGAAATAGAGGGCCGTCCCCCACAGGGTCAGGGGGCCAGCCATACCCGCGAAATGGGTCAGCAGCACGGCCCCGATGAACAGCGGCAGGGTCTCGAACAGATTGGCCTGGGCCCGCTCCAGCCGCCCGGTCAGGGGCCGCGTCGAGACGGGCGTCCGGTCGCGCGGCCCGGCGTTCCAGCTCAGGCCAAACTCGGCTGTCCGGGCCGCAGCCGGCAGAAGGATCTGCACCAGGGCCAGGACAAGCGTGGCCAACAGATAGGTCAATTCAGTCGTCACCGGCACGCTCCCTCGTCTGTTATGGCCACCTGAACCGCGTCATCCTCGGCCCTGTGCCGAGGATCCAGAACCGCTTCGCCAGACCCTGTTCCAAACTAACGCCAAACCAGGCCACCCGAGAGTCCCTGAATCCCCGGCACGGGGGCCGGGGATGACGCGAGGAGGGTCAGACCCTACCCCTGGCGATAGTTCGGGGCTTCGCGCGTGATCATCACGTCGTGGACGTGGCTTTCACGCAGGCCAGCGCCGGTGATGCGGACAAAGCGGGCCCGTTCCTGGAAGTCCGGGATGGTGGCCCCGCCGACATAGCCCATCGAGGCGCGCAGGCCGCCGACCATCTGGTGGATGACCGGGGCGATCGGGCCCTTGTAGGCCGTCTGGCCCTCGATGCCTTCCGGCACCAGCTTCTCGGTCGAGACTTCCTTCTGGAAGTAGCGGTCTGCCGAGCCGGCACCCATGGCCCCGACCGAGCCCATGCCACGATAGGACTTGTAGCTGCGGCCCTGATACAGGAAGACCTCGCCCGGGCTCTCGTCGGTGCCTGCAAACATCGAGCCCATCATGGCGACGTTGGCCCCGGCGGCGATGGCCTTGGCCATGTCGCCCGAATACTTGATGCCGCCATCGGCGATGACGGTGGCATTGGTGCCCTTGGCCGCGCGGGCCGAGTCCATGATGGCGGTCAACTGGGGCACGCCCACGCCGGCCACGATACGGGTGGTGCAAATCGAGCCCGGCCCGATCCCGACCTTGACCGCATCGGCACCGGCGTCGATCAGGGCGCGGGTCGCGTCATAGGTGGCGACGTTGCCGGCGATGATCTGCAGGCGGTTGTTCTCGCGCTTGATGCGCTCGACCACCTGGGCCACCGAGGCCGAGTGGCCGTGGGCGATGTCGATCACCACGACATCGGCACCGGCCTCAGCCAGGGCCATGGCGCGCTCATAGCCGGCATCGCCGACGGTCGAGGCGGCACCGACCAGCAGGCGGCCCTGCTCGTCCTTGGCGGCGTTGGGGAAGGCCTGGGCCTTTTCGATGTCCTTCATGGTGATCAGGCCAACCGCACGGTTGTCCTCATCGACCACGATGACGCGCTCGATCTTGCGGGTGCGCAGCAGCTCGCGCGCCTCATCGCGGCAGGTGCCCTCGCGCACGGTGATCAGGTCACCGGTCGTCATCAGGCTGGAGGCCTTGATCGAGGGATCGCTCTCAAAGCGCATGTCGCGGTTGGTCAGCATACCGACCAGGCGGCCCGTGGCCGGGTCCACCACCGGGAAGCCGGTGATCTTCTTGCGGGCGACGATCTCGCGGACCTCGCCCAGGCTCGTGTCGGGGCTGACGGTGACCGGGTTGATCACCATGCCGCTTTCATAACGCTTGACGGTGCGGACCTGCTCGGCCTGCTCCTCGATGGTCATGTTGCGGTGAAGAATGCCCATGCCGCCTGCCTGGGCCATGGCGATGGCCAGCCGGCTTTCGGTCACCGTGTCCATGGCGGACGACAGCAGGGGAATGTTCAGTCTGATGCCTTGGGTCAGCTGCGTCGAGACGTCTGCCATCGCAGGCATGATCTCGGATGCGCCGGGTTCCAGCAAAACATCGTCGAAGGTAAGGCCTTCGCGTATCTCCATGGGGGAGTCTCCGTTTTGCGGGCCGCGTATAACGCCCTGCACCATGGAACCGCAACCCCAAGCCGGAACTATAACAGCGATAAAAGAAATTGCCTTGCAGCTGAGCACCCCAAGCCACATTTTCCGATAATGGTTCGCATCTTGATCAGTACAGCCCGGCAACTTGCGCTCAAGGTCGCAAGCTATGGGATCATGCACCTGGTCGTTGCGATCCTGGTGGCCTTTGCCCTGACCCGCGACTGGCGCGTAGCCCTGGCGGTAGGGGTGGTCGAGCCGGTCTTCCAGACCCTGGCCTATTCGGTGCACGACCGTGTCTGGCACCGCATCGAGCAGCGCAAGCGGCTGTCCCGCTTCGAGGAAACGGCCGAGGCACTCAGCGCCCGCCTGGCCATGATGGATGCCGCAGAGCAGGACCGCGTCCACGGCCCTGCCCGCCCCGCGGCCTGCCACCACCACGGCCACAGCCACGCCCTGCCCCGCAACCTGAAGCAGATCGCGCTGAAGACGGTGACCTATGGTGTCATGCACTTTGCCGTCGCGGTCGCGGTGGCCCTTGCCCTGACCGGCGACTGGCGCATTGCCCTGGCCATCGGCACGGTCGAGCCCCTGGTGCAGACGGTCTTCTTCACCCTGCACGACCGCATCTGGGCGCGGATCGAGGCCCGCAAGGCCCGGCGCCAGGCGGACCGGGACGCCCGCCCCGTCACAGCCTGAGCCGGTTCGCCTACTTCTTGTTGAGCGCGACCAGGAAGACCTCGGCGCTGCCCTTGCGGCTTGATTCGGGCTTCACATACTTGACCGTCTCGAACTCCTCGCGCAGCCGCGCCAGCACCCCGCCGGCGTCCCCGCCCTGGAAGTTCTTCGAGACAAAGGCCCCGCCCGGCTTCAGCGTGCGGATGGCGAAATCGGCCGCAATCTCGATCAGGGCGATGATCTTCAGGTGGTCCGTCTTGCGGTGCCCGACGGTGTTGTGCGCCATGTCCGACAGCACCAGATCGGGCCGCCCGCCGATCGCCTCGATCAGCTGCTGGTCCACGCCAGGCTGGGTAAAGTCGGCCTGGATCAGGGTTGCGCCGGGGATCGGCTCGATCATCAGCAGGTCCACGCCCGCCACGGCCCCTGCCCCCCGGTCCAGCGCCACCTGGATCCAGCCGCCGGGTGCCGCCCCCAGGTCGATGACCCGCGAGCCCTTCTTGATCAGCCGGAAGCGGTCGTCGATTTCCATCAGCTTGAAGGCCGCGCGGCTGCGCCAGCCCTCGGCCCGGGCGCGCTCGGACCACTTGTCCGACAGCTGGCGCTTGATCCACGACTGGCTGGACAGGGTCTTCTTGTCCGCCGTCCTGATTTTCTGGCCCATGCCGCGGCCGGCCGCGGTGCCACCCGAGGGCGGGCGCACCATCCGGCGGCGCTCGGGAGCTTTTTCCTGAGGCTTTTCGTCTTCACTCATGCGTCCCTCATAGCCGTCCGGGCGTTCTGCCGCTATGACCCGCACGCAATTCTGGTTCGCAAGACCCCAAAGGAGGGCCAAATGGCCGAAACCCTGACCTTCACCCTGGACACCGGCGACGGTGAGGAACGCAACGTCGTCATCAAGCTGCGTCCGGACTTGGCCCCCAACCACGTCAAGCAGATCACCGACCTGGCCTCGGAAGGCTTCTACGACGGCGTCGTCTTCCACCGCGTGATCGCCGGCTTCATGGCCCAGGGCGGCGACCCGACGGGCACCGGCACCTCGGGCTCCAAGAAGCCGAACCTGAAGCAGGAGTTCAACGCAGAGCCGCACGTGCGCGGCACCTGCTCGATGGCCCGCACCGCCAACCCGGACAGCGCCAACTCGCAGTTCTTCATCTGCTTCGACGACGCCCGCTTCCTGGACCGCCAGTATACGGTCTGGGGCAATGTGATCGAGGGCATGGAACACGTCGACGCCCTGCCCAAGGGTGAGCCGCCGCGCAACCCGGGCAAGATCGTCAAGGCCACCGTCGCCTGACACTGAAAACGCCAAAGGGCGGGAGGCACCACCTCCCGCCCTTTTTTTGATGCCGCCTGGTCCGGCCCCTCAGGGCAGATGCAGCAGGGTGTGCAGCCAGCCCGCCTCCTGCAGCACCTCCACCGTCTTGAAGACCGGGATGGCCAGCAGGAAGATCAGCCCGTCCCTCAGCGTCAGCAGGAAGAACCGCGGCTGCACGTCCAGGATCTCGGCATCGCGCCACCGCGAAAAGCGCGGGCCAAAGCGCGGCGTGCGGGCGCAATAGGCGCGATAGGTCTCGCCAAAGGTCTGGCCCAGCCAGGCCTCCTCGCGCCGCACCGTGACATAGAAGACCGCCATGGTGACCGCCAGGAACAGGCCCGCCATGACCAGGCTGCCGGTCTGGGTGCCGACGCCAAAGGCCCCCATGAAGCTGAAGACATAGAGCGGGTTGCGGCTGATCGAATAGGGCCCGCGATCGACGATCTCGATCTTCTTGCGCCCGCCGATATAGAGCGAGCACCAGGCGCGGCCGACGATGCAGACCAGGATCAGGCCCAGGCCCAGGGCCTCGACCGCCTCGTTCAGCGTCTGCGGCATCCGCGCCCGGGTGACCAGGGCCAGCGCCACCACGACGGCCAGCCCGACCCCGATCATCACCTTCCGGACCCGCTGGAAGACCTGCAGATCCATACCCTGTGCCACTGACATCGCTTCCCCCCGGACTCAGAACTCGCGCTCTACAAGCCCGTAACGGCAACGATTTTGTGACACCCTCCCCGGCGGCCTACTGGGCGAACCAGCGGTCCAGGTAATAGAAGCTGTCGATCGCCAGCTCGGTCGCCTGCTGGAAATAGGCCGGCTGGATGCGCTCGAAGTCATCGCTGGGACGGTGATAGTCCTCGTGGAAGTTCACCCCCAGATAGAGGAAGGGCACGCCCGCGCGGTGGAAGGCGGCGTGGTCGGAGGCATTGACCCAGTTGTCGGCTCCCTCATCCTCGGGCCGGTCCTTGCCAAAGGACAGTGAGACATTGGCCCGCGCTGCCACCTGGTCCAGGACCGGGCGGAAATAGGGGTGCTGGTGGGTGCCGGTGACCCACAGGCGGTCATCGACGTCGGCGCGGCCGGTCATGTCGAGGTTCAGGTTCATCGCCATGCGCGACAGCGGCACGGGCGGGGCCTCGACAAAGTGCCGCGCTCCCAGCAGCCCCCGCTCCTCGCCGTCCAGGGCGACGATCAGCACGCTCATGTGCGGCGGCTTTTCCTTCAGGCGACGCGCCAGCTCCAGCATGGTCGCCACGCCCGAGGCATTGTCATCGGCCCCGTTGTAGATGTGGCCGTCGCGCACGCCGACGTGGTCATAGTGGGCCGTGACGACGATATAGCGGTCCGTCACCTTGGTGCCGGGGATCAAGCCCAGGATGTTGGTGCCGCTCCAGGTCCTGGGCCCGTCAGGGCTGCGGCCCTGCATTTCCCACGGCTGCAGGCGGCCCATCGGCGTCGGGGCCACGCCCAGGGCTTCCAGGCGGCTGATGATGTATTCGCGGGCCTTGGCCCCGCCTTCGGAGCCGGTGTCGCGCCCCTGCATGTCATCGGCCGACAGAATCTGCAGGTCCGCCATCAGCTGGCTGTAGTCGGCCCCCGCCTCGGCCACCGGCGTCGCGGCCACCTCGGGCGCAGCGGGCGTCTGGCACGAGGCCATCATCAAGGCGGCAGACAGGGCAACCAGGCTGGTCAGGACAGGACGCATGAGGGGCTCCACGAAGAATCGGCGCGACGCTAGAGCCGAATAATAGCCACGTCAGTTTACTAATCTGTCATCGGGCCTGCGATGCGCCGCTTCTGGTGCTAAAGCAGGCACACCAAAGCGACTGACCGTAAGATTCCCCCATGTCCGATATCCCGCTCGACACCCTGACCCTTGACCAGGCCCGTGAGGAACTGGCCCGGCTGGCGGCCGAGCTGGCCCGGCATGATGCCCTCTATTATTCGGACGACGCGCCCCAGATTTCCGACGCCGACTATGACGCGATGAAGGCCCGCGCCCTGGGGATCGAGCAGCGCTTTCCCCAGCTGACCAGCGCCGAGACCCCGTCGCAAAAGGTCGGAGCCCCCGTCTCGGAACAGTTCGCCGAGGTGCGCCACGGCGTGCCCATGCTGTCGCTGGACAATGCCTTTGCCGACGGCGACGTGCGCGACTTCGTCAACCGCATCTACAAGTTCCTGAACCTGCCGCACAGCGAGCCCGTCGCCTTTGTCGCCGAGCCCAAGATCGACGGCCTTTCCGCCTCGCTGCGCTATGAAAACGGCGTCCTGGTGCGCGGGGCAACGCGCGGCGACGGCAAGACCGGCGAGGACGTGACCGCCAACCTCAGGACCATCGCCGACATCCCGCACCAGCTGTCGGGCAGCGGCTGGCCCGCCGTCATCGAGATCCGCGGCGAGGTCTATTCCCCGACCGAGGCCTTCAACGCCTTCAACGCCAATGCGGCCCAGCTGGGCGGTCGCACCTATGCCAACCCGCGCAACTTCGCCGCCGGATCGCTGCGCCAGAAGAACCCGAAGATCACCGCCCAGCGCCCGCTCAACTTCTTCGCCTATGCCTGGGGCGAGGTGTCCGAGCCCTTCACCGACACCCAACATGGCGCGCTGGAAAAGTTCCGTGAGTGGGGCTTCAAGGTCAACGCCCGCTCCGCCCGGGTCGAGGGCGCGCAGAGCCTGATCGACCTCTACACCCAGCTGGGCACCGACCGCGCCACCCTAGGCTATGACATCGACGGCATCGTCTACAAGGTGGACCGCCTGGACCTGCAACAGCGCCTGGGCTTCATCGCCCGCAGCCCGCGCTGGGCCATCGCCCACAAATTCCCCGCCCAGCAGGCGACCACCATCCTGGAAGGCATCGACATCCAGGTGGGCCGCACCGGCAGCCTGACCCCCGTCGCCCGCCTGCATCCGGTCACCGTCGGCGGCGTCGTGGTCCGCAACGCCACCTTGCACAACGAGGACGAGATCGAGCGCCTGGGCGTGCGCATCGGCGACACCGTCACCCTGCAACGCGCCGGCGACGTGATCCCCCAGATTCTCGGCGTGGTGCTGGACCGCCGGCCCGAGGGCACCGTCCCCTACATCTTCCCCACCGAATGTCCCGTCTGCGGCTCAGAGGCCGTGCGCGAGGGCAGCGAGGTCAAGCGCCGCTGCACCGGCGGCCTGATCTGCAACGCCCAGATCGTCGAGCGGCTCAAGCACTTCGTCGGCCGCCGCGCCTTCGACATCGAGGGCCTGGGCGAGAAGCAGCTGGTGGCCTTCCACGAGCGCGGCTGGATCCGCGAGCCCGCCGACATCTTCCGCCTGGCCCGCGACGAGGACAAGCTGGCCGCCCTGCGCCGCGAGGACGGCTATGGCGACACCAGCGTCAGCAACTTGATCGCCGGGATCGAGGCGCGCCGCACCATCAGCCTGGACCGCTTCCTGTTCGTCCTGGGCATCCCCGAGATCGGCGAGCAGACCTCGGTGGTCCTGGCCCGTCATTTCGGTTCGTGGACAGCGCTCAAGGACGCCGCCATCCAGGCCTCCCACGGGATCGCCTCCGAGGACTGGCACGACCTGGCCGCCACCCACGCCATCTCCGCGCGCGTGCTGGACCAGCTGGCCACGACGGCGGTGCCGGTGACCCCGCCCTGGCCCGACGGTGCCCTGGACCTGAACCTGAAGCAGGTCTTCGTCGGCCTGGCCGCCCCTGCCCGTCGCGGTCTGTCGGAAAAGGGCGGGGACTGGGCCGGCATCGTCAACCTGGCCCGCATCGCCCGCGAGGAAGGCCCCAGCGAGATCATGAACCGCATCGGCGGCATCTCGGGCGTTGGCCCCGTCGCCGCCGCCGCCCTGGCCCACTTCTTCCGCGAGCCGCACAACCTTGAGGTGGTCGCCGCCCTGGAAGGCCAGCTGACCGCCATCACCGACATGGAACAGGCCCGCAGCGACACCGCCGTCGCGGGCAAGACCGTCGTCTTCACCGGCTCGCTGGAACGCTTCACCCGTGACGAGGCCAAGGCCCGCGCCGAAAGTCTGGGGGCCAAGGTCTCCGGTTCCGTGTCAAGAAAGACCGACTACCTGGTCGCCGGTCCCGGTGCCGGGTCAAAGCTCAAGGATGCCGAAAAGCACGGCGTCACCGTCCTGACCGAGGACGAGTGGCTGGCCCTGATCGGCTGAGGACAGACCAGTCGGGAAGACCAGATGCGCGCCGTCGCCATTGATTTCGAAACCGCCAACGAGCAGCGGGCCAGCGCCTGTTCGATCGGCCTGGCCTGGATCGAGGACGGCCGCGTCACCGGGGTCGAAAGCCACCTGATCCGCCCGCCGGAAATGCGCTTTGCCCCGGTCAATGTCCGCATCCATGGCATCAGCCCCGGCATGGTCCAGGACGCGCCCGAGTTTCCCGACGTCCTGGCCGGCCTGCGCCAGCGGATCAGCGGCTGCGACATGGTCCTGGCCCACAATGCGGGCTTCGACATGAGCGTGATGCGCACCAGCTGCGACACCTACCAGCTGGCCTATCCCGAGTTCGACTACCTGTGCACGGTCAAGGTGGCGCAAAGGGTCTGGGCAGACCTGGGCACGGCGCGGCTCAATGCCCTGGGCGATCACCTGGGCATCAGCTTCCGCCACCATGACGCGGGCGAGGACGCCCTGGTCTGCGCCGAGGTGGCGCTTGAGGCCATGCGCCTTCGCCAGGCGTCCAGCCTGCACGACCTGGCCCGCCTGACCCAGGTCGGCATCGGCCGGATGAGCCCGGACGGCTATTCCGCCTGCTCGGCCCCGCGCGTGGCCCGCAGCACGATCCGCAGCTATGCCGACCGCTACCAGCCCCTGCCTGGCGAGCGGCCCTCGATGTCGGGCATGAGGGTGGTCTTCACCGGCCAGCTGGCCCGCTTCACCCGCGACCAGGCCCAGGACATCGCCGTCCGTTTCGGCGCCCGCGTCACCGGCACGGTCACCTCAAAGACCGACTGGGTCGTGGTGGGCCGTGGGGCCGGCTCCAAGCTGGATCGCGCGCGCCACCTGGGCACCCGCCTGATGTCCGAGGCCGACTTCATCGACCTGATTACCGCCAAAACTTGACCTAAGGTCCGGTTTTTAGGCCATAAAACCTGGGTGATCAGCGAAATTCAGGTCTTGTTTCAGCCTCATTCCGGTATCACCCTTGTGAGTAAGAGACCGCGTCAGTTCAGGTCCTGCCAAAGGGAAGTCCGCACCATGAAGACCACGCTGTTCGCCGCCACCGCCCTGGCCATTTCGGCCCTCGCCGCCCCGGCCCTGGCGGCTGATCCCACCGGCCTGTGGCAGACCCAGACCAATAATGGCCAGGTCCGCATCGAGCGCTGCGGCAATGCCCTGTGCGGCACCCTGGTCACCTCGGCCGCCATCCGCGCCAACCCGGACCAGAAGGACGTCAAGAACAAGGACGAGAGCCAGCGCGGTCGCACCCTGCGCGGCCTGCGCATGC
>JAEYQX010000017.1 GCA_023409795.1 Pseudomonadota bacterium | reverse complement strand
GGACTGGGGCGCACGACCCTCTACAAGCTAATCAAGGAAGGCCGTCTCGAGGCCCGCAAGATCGGCTCCCGGACCGTGATCCTGCGCAGCTCGCTGGTCGATCTGATAAATAATGCGCCAGCCGTGGCGGCTTAAAGCGGGGTGGGAGAAAAGGTGGGAGAGCGGCTCAAAGGCCGCTCAAATCCCTGCTGTGCCGGGACGGTGCTAGGGACACCGCTTCCGCCATCTCCTAAAGCCGAGAATGGCTGAACACGTTTATGGATCGCAGCCATTGCGTGATGCCCAGATCAGCTTCACCCGCGATGCCGAGGGTAAGGAAGTCGCTCGGCTGGCGATGACCCCTAGAGATCATCCACCAGCTGTTCGGCGGCGCGGGTTTCTTCCTTGATCCATTTGACGAAGGCGCGGGCGGGTTCGGAGACGCCGCTGCGGCGGGTCAGGACGTGGTAGGCCAGGGGCGTGGTCAGGGCCCCGTCGGCGAAGGGCGCGGCCAGGCGGCCTGAGGCCAGGTCCTCGGCGACAAAGGCATAGGGGGCCAGCGCCACGCCCTGGCCGTGGGCGGCGGCCTCGATGGCCAGGGCGGTCTGGTCAAAGCGGGGGCCGGACCCGGCGTCGATCTCGGTCAGCTTGCGGGCGGCCAGCCAGGTGGGCCAGTCGGGTCGCGGTTCCTCCAGCTCACTGGGACGCAGGTGGATCAGGACTTCGTGGGCCAGGTCAGCGGGCTTCTTCAGCCGGGACAGCAGCGTCGGGCTGCACACCGGAATGACGTCGGCCGACAGCAGCCGCTCGGAGCGCACGCCCGAGTAATCGCCCCGGCCATAGCGGATCGCCACGTCGACACGCCCGCCGCCCACATCGGCCAGCCGCATGTCCGCCGACATCCACACCTCGATATCGGGATGGGCCGCAGAAAACCTGGCGATGCGGGGAGCCAGCCATTTGGAGGCAAAGGACGGCGGCACGCTGATCGCCAGGGCGTGGCGGCGGTTGGGGCGATAGATCAGGTCCCCTGCCCGCTTCAGATAGTCAAAACCGTCGTGCAGCAGCGGGTAAAGCTCGGCCCCAAGCTCGGTCAGGGCAATCTGGCGGCCTTCGCGGTGAAACAGGGGCGCGCCCGCGTGCTGTTCCAGAATGCGGATCTGCTGGCTGATGGCACCGGGCGTGACCGACAGTTCCTCGGCGGCGCGGGTGATGTTCAGGCGACGCGCGGCGGCCTCGAACGCCTTGAGCGAGTTCAGCGGCGGAATACGGCTGTCCAGCGGGCTGTCCTTGGCCATCTCAGTTCATCCAATCCGCGGTCGGCAGCCCGCGCGAACGCAGGAAGGCCGGGTCGTAAAGCTTGCTGGCATAGCGTTGGCCGGGGTCGCACAGCACGGTCACGATGGTGTGGCCGGGGCCCATTTCCCTGGCCATGCGGATGGCACCGGCGATGTTCACGCCGCTGGACGCGCCAAGGCACATGCCCTCGTCCCGCACCAGACCGAACAGGATGGGCAGGAACTCGGCGTCCTCGATGCGATAGGCATAGTCCACCGCATCCAGCCCCGTCAGGTTGCCGGTAATGCGGTTCACGCCGATACCCTCGGTGATCGAGCTGCCCTCGCCCTTCAGCACGCCTTCCTTGAAATAGGAATACAGCGCCGCGCCCGGCACGTCCGACAGGCCGACTTTCAGGTTCGGGTTCTTCTCTTTCAGATACAGGGTCGTGCCGACCAGCGTGCCGCCTGATCCGACCGCGCAGATGAAGCCGTCCACCTTGCCGCCCGTCTGTTCCCAGATTTCGGGGCCGGTGCCTTCATAGTGCGCCAGACGGTTCGACAGGTTGTCGAACTGGTCCGCATAGAATGCGCCGTGGGGTTCGGTTTCGTTCAGTTCTTCTGCCAGTTGGCGCGAGAAATGGACAAAGTGGTTCGGGCTGCTGAACGGGGCCGGATCGACCTCGATCAGCTTGGCGCCGTGCAGACGCACCGCCCGCTTCTTTTCCTCGGTCTGGGTGCGCGGCATCACGATCACCACCGGATGGCCCAGCGCCGCTCCGACCATGGCCAGGCCAATGCCGGTATTGCCTGCCGTGCCTTCAACGATCGTCCCACCGGGCTTCAACGCCCCGCTGGCCCGCGCTTTCAGGATGATGCTGAGAGCAGCCCGATCCTTAATGGACTGCCCCGCATTCAGAAACTCGGCCTTGCCATAGATGTCACACCCCGTCGCCTCCGACGCAGCCTTAAGCCGCACCAAGGGGGTATTGCCAATCAGGCCCAGGACATCAGACGCGACACGCATGGCAGATTCCGCACTGCAGGGAGGAGATTGGCTTTTTTATGCAGGATTTAGGAAATCTAACAATATCTGACTTACCTGTCCGGAGGCGCTAGGGGCAATCGACATTCAGGGATTCACACGGCCAGGAATGCGTGATTCATAGGTCTCCGCTTGGCGGAGGTTTGTGATGAGAGCGAGTCGGTACGAACTGACGGATGGCCAGTGGGAGCGGATCGCGCCGCTGTTGCTTGGCAAGGCAACCGATCCTGGCCGGACAGGGTCGGACAACCGGCTGTTCGTGAACGGGGTGCTGTGGGTGCTGAGG
>JAEYQX010000015.1 GCA_023409795.1 Pseudomonadota bacterium | reverse complement strand
GTGCGGTGGTCTTCACGCACCGTGCCCAGCAGGCAGGAGGTGGTCAGGCTTGAGTGGGGCAGGTTCACGCCGCGCATGGTCATGCAGGAGTGTTCGGCCTCGATCACCACGCCGACGCCGTGCGGCTTCAGCACATCCATGATGGCGTGGGCGATTTCCGAGGTCATCTTTTCCTGGATCTGCAGGCGGCGGGCAAAGCCCTGGACCACGCGTGCCAGCTTGGAGATTCCCACCACGCGGTCGGTCGGCAGATAGGCGACATGGGCCACGCCGGTGACCGGCAGCATGTGGTGCTCACAGTGCGAGACGAAGCGGATGTCCTTCAGCACGACCAGTTCGTCATAGCCGCCGACCTCCTCAAAGGTGCGCTCCAGATATTCGCGCGGATCGACGTCGTAGCCCTGGAACAGCTCCCGATAGGACTTGGCCACCCGCTTGGGCGTGTCCAGCAGGCCCTCACGCGTGGGATCATCGCCCGCCCACTTGATCAGGGTGCGGACGGCGGCCTCTGCCTCAGCCTGACTGACGGGGGTATCGGAAGCTTTATCGGTCATGTGGTTCCATATAGCCGCGCGGGCCAAACTTGCCAGCCTCATGAACCGCAAGGGGGCGCTTTGCTTCAGGTCTAAACGCCCTGTTAACCATCCCATAGGCACTTTCTGCCCAGTCCCCGGGGGTTGTCGATGAACGGCGCAGAAGTTCTGGATATTGGCCGTGATGCCATCTGGCTGACGATCCAGCTGTGCGCGCCGGTGCTGATCGTCGGCCTGGTGGTGGGTGTCAGCATCGGCCTGTTCCAGGCCCTGACCCAGATCCAGGAACAGACCCTGATCTATGCGCCCAAGATCATTGCCATCTTCGTGGCCCTGCTGCTGTTCCTGCCGCTGATGGGGGCCCTGCTGGGCGGCTTCATGCGAGAGATCGCCGCGCGCATCGCCGGGATCTAGGCTTCGCCATGGAGCCCTATGCCACGGTGGCGCAGATCTGGACGGGCGGACTGATCTTTGCCCGTGTCGGGGCCATGGTCATGGTCCTGCCCGGCCTGGGCGAGGCCTATGTGCCCGCGCGCATCCGCCTGACCCTGGCCCTGATGCTGACCCTGGTCATGTGGCCGCTGGTGGCACCCGGCCTGCCGGCCCTGCCCGAGAGCCTGGGCAGCATGGTCGGCTGGATCATCCGCGAGGTGCTGACCGGCCTGGCCATCGGCATGATCCTGCGGATGTTCATGACGGCGGTGGCGACGGCGGGCGAGGTGATCTCGCTGCAGACCACCCTGGGCTTTGCCCAGTCGACCAACCCGCTGCAAACGGTTCCGTCCTCAACCCTGGCCAGCTTCCTGAGTCTTCTGGCCGTGACCCTGATCTTTGCCACCAACACCCACCACCTGTTCGTGGCGGGCATACTGGGGACCTATCAGGCCATTGCCCCGCTTGGGCCCATGATCCCGGGCGATTTCGCCACCGTGGCGGTGCGGACCCTGGGGCAGAGCTTCCTGCTGGGCATCCAGCTGGCGGCCCCGGTCATGGTCTTTGCCCTGATCTTCAACCTGGCGTCCGGGCTCGTCGCGCGGGTGATGCC
Organism: Pseudomonadota bacterium; assembly: GCA_023409795.1. Classification (GTDB taxonomy): domain Bacteria; phylum Pseudomonadota; class Alphaproteobacteria; order Caulobacterales; family Caulobacteraceae; genus Brevundimonas. The sequence goes on along the minus strand of JAEYQX010000015.1, from coordinate 12,525 downwards.
CAGCTTCCAGGTCTATTTCGCCGCCGCACCGCTGAACGTGCTGCTGGGCCTGTCCGTCTTTGCCCTGAGCCTGGGCGTCATCGGCAATATCTTCATCGACCGCATCGCCACCGTGGCGCGCGCACTGGCGGGAGGCAGCCTTGGCTGACGCGCCCGAGCAGGAGTCGAAGACAGAAGAGGCCACCCCGCGGAAGCTTGAGGAAGCGCGCAAGAAGGGTGATGTCGCCAAGTCGCCGGACGTCGCGGCGGCCCTGTCGCTGGCGGGAGCGGCCCTGGTGCTGCTGGCGGGCGGCGGCTATTTCTCGACCGAGATCGCCGAGCACCTGGTGCCCTTCCTGGCCGAGCCCCATGCGATGATGGGAGGCCTGGCGGCCGGGGGCGGTGTCGAGATCGGCATGAGGGCGGTCTGGGCCGTGACCCCCTTCCTGGCCTCGCTGATGCTGGCGGTCATCCTGGGCGGGGTGGGGGGCAACCTGATGCAGTCCGGCCTGATCTTCACCACCGAAAAGCTCAAGCCCAAGCTGTCGCATCTCAGCCCCCTGTCCGGGTTCAAGCGGATTTTTGGCCCCGATGGCCTGGTCCAGTTCCTGAAGACCCTGACCAAGCTGATCGTCATTGTCGTCGTCTGCTGGTGGGTGCTGAAGCCCCATGCGCGCGAGCTGGAGAACCTGGCGGCGATGAGCCCGGCCATGATCCTGCCCTTCGCGCACAAGCTGGCGGTGGCCCTGCTGATCTCGGCCCTTGTCTTCCTGGCCCTGACCGCCGGGGCCGACTTCCTGTGGCAGCGGGTCCGGTTTGCGCGCCGGATGCGGATGACCAAGGAAGAGATGAAGGACGACTTCAAGCAGTCGGAGGGCGATCCTCACGTCAAGGCCAAGCTGCGCCAGATCCGTATGCAGCGTGGTCGCCAGCGGATGATGCAGGCCGTGCCGGACGCCACCGTGATCATCACCAACCCGACCCACTATTCGGTGGCGCTCAGGTATGAGCCGGACCAGGGTGACGGGGCCCCGGTCTGCGTCGCCAAGGGTGTGGACGCCCTGGCCCTGCGTATCCGCGAGGTCGCCCGCGAACATGACGTGCCGATCGTCGAGAATGTGCCTCTGGCCCGCGCCCTCTATGCCGCGGTCGAGGTGGACGAGGTCATCCCGCGTGAGCATTTCGAGGCCGCTGCCCGGGTGATCGGCTTTGTGATGCAGAAACGAAACCGGCGTTAGGCCAGGCGCTGCCCGATCGACGGAACCGGCGCCAGGCATGGGTTGTGACGGCAAACGGCACTAGACTGTGCCAGACTGATTCGCCCGCGAGACAATGGGGCAGAAGGGGGAACCGGATGACGCAGCCACGATCAGGTTTGATCCGTCGCCTGACCCTTGACCCGCTCCTGGTGGTCATGGCGGCGGGCTTTTCCCTGGCCATGGCCGGGATGATCTATCCGGTGTTCCGCACCAATGCCCTGTCGGCACCGGGCCTGCTGCTGATCGTGGCGGCGGGGGCGACAGCGCTGATCTGGCTGTTCGCCTTTGCCCGGACCGAGGCGCGCCGCGCCCATGGCGACACGGCCGTCGACATGCTGGATGCCATGGCCGAGCCCGCCGCCCTGGTCTGGCCGTCCGGCCAGATACTGGCCTACAACGCGGCCTGGGCCGAGGAAAACGGCGCTGTCACCGCCTTGCCGCAGGGCAAGGGCGGGCGTTCGGGCCAGGCGCTCTACATGGCCTTTGCCCAGGCGCGCGGGGGCCACCAGGGCCGGGCCATCGTCCAGATCGGGGCGCGTGAGATCGAGGTCCTGATCGGCCAGGCCGGGCAGGGGCGCTTCCTGGTCCGCGCGGCACCTGAGGCGGTCCTGCCCGTGCCCCAGGTCAGCCAGGCCCTGCCGGTCGCGCGGCAGGGCGAAGGGCGGGCCATGGCGGCCGGCGCCCCCTTCGGCTCGGCGGTGATCGACAGCGAAGACCTGTTCGTCGGACGTGCAGAACAGGCCAATGCGGCGCTTGCGCTCCTGACCGGCCCGGCGGCGTCGGGGGATGCCGCCTTTGGCCACCTGTTCGACCCGGCTGGCGTGGCCGAGGCCCGGGCCAAGCTGGCCGCCGGATCCTCGGGCCCGGTCGAGCTGGTTGCCCGCGCCTTCCCGGACCGCAGCCTGCACCTCTATGTCGCCCCCGAAGGCGACAGGCGCCGCATCTGGCTGTTTGACGTCACCGGCCAGAAGTCGATGGAGCTGCAGCTGTCCCAGGCCCAGAAGATGCAGGCCGTGGGGCAACTGGCGGGCGGGGTGGCCCACGACTTCAACAACCTGCTGACCGCGATCCAGCTGCAGCTGTCCGGCCTGCTGGAGCGCCATCCGGTGGGCGATCCCTCCTATGAGGGCCTGAACGAGATCCGCCAGACGGCCATCCGTGCCGCCGACCTGGTGCGCAAGCTGCTGGCCTTCTCGCGCAAGTCGACGGTGCGGCGCGAGCGCCTCGATCTGGGCGAGCTGGTGGGCGAGTTCGCCGTCCTGCTGCGCCGTCTGCTGCGCGAGGACGTGCGGCTGGAAACCGACTATGGCCGCGACCTGCCCCTGGTCCTGGCGGACAAGAGCCAGCTGGAAACCGCGGTCATGAACCTGGCCGTCAATGCCCGCGACGCCATGCGCGGCGTGGTCGAGCCGGGGGCCGGGGTGGTGACCATCCGCACCCGCCGCCTGGAGATGCAGCAGGCGCGCGCCCTGGGCTGGGTCGAGGCCCCGGGCGAGGCTGCCCTGATCGAGGTCTCCGACACCGGTCCCGGCGTGCCGCCCGAGCTGCTGGACAAGATCTTCGAGCCCTTCTTCACGACCAAGGCCGTCAACGAGGGCACGGGCATGGGTCTGGCCACCGTCTATGGCATCGTCCAGCAGGCGGGCGGCCATATCACCGTGACCAACCTGGACGGGGCAGGGGCCGCCTTCCGCATCTTCCTGCCGGCCGCCTCCGAAGCCGAGCTGGTGGCCACGCCCGCCATCGAGAAGCCGGCCAAGTCGGCCCCGCGCGACCTGTCGGGGGCCGGCCGCATCCTGTTCGTCGAGGACGAGGCGGCGGTGCGCGGCATCGCGGCCCGCCTGCTGCGCCAGCGCGGCTATGAGGTGATCGAGGCGGCGGATGGCGAGGAGGCCCTGGTCCTGGCCGAGGAATGGGCCGGTCAGATCGACATGCTGATCTCGGACGTCATCATGCCGGGGCTGGACGGGCCCTCCCTGCTGCGCAAGGCCCGGCCCTACCTGGGCGATGCGCCGGTCATGTTCATCTCAGGCTATGCGGAAAGCGACTTCTCGGACCTGCTGCAGGATGAGGCCAATGTCTCCTTCCTGCCCAAGCCGCTGGACATCAAGACCCTGGCCGAGCGGGTCAAGCAGGAGCTGCACGCCTCCTGAGCCATCAGACGCGGATCTCGTAGCACCAGTGCCTCAGCGGCCCCGAGGCGCGGCGGCGCGACTCGTCATAGATAAAATCGCCCAGGTCCAGCAGCTGGTCGCGGCTCATGCGTTCAAGCACGGGCACCAGCTGGCGCTTTACCAGCTCGATCTGGGTCTTGCTCAGGGCTCCATCAGCCGCGGGAAGAGTCATGGGACTTACTACTCGGAAGCATCACGAAGACGACCGCTGATCAACGTGCTGCCCGGCCAAGGCGTTCCCGGACCGGTTTAAGGCGAAAAATGACGCGATTTGGCAGTTTGCGGCTTGGGTTCGTGGCCCATCACCCTAGATAAGGGTTCAGGAATCAGAACCCGCCAACCAAGGAGCCTTCCTATGGCCTTCACCCTGCCGCCCCTGCCCTATGCCCACGACGCCCTGGAGCCGGTGATCGACGCCAACACCATGTCGTACCACTACGACAAGCACCACCAGACCTATGTCGACAACCTGAACAAGGCGGTCGCGGCGGCGGGCGTCGAGGGCCAGGACTATCCCGAGCTGTTCGCCAAGATGTCGACCCTGCCGACCGCCGTGCGCAACAATGCCGGTGGCGTGTGGAACCACACCTTCTTCTGGAACGGCCTGGCTCCGGTCGACCAGGGCGGTACGCCCTCGGCTGAGCTGGCCGCGGCCATCGACGCTGACCTGGGCGGCATGGACGCCTTCAAGGAAGCCTTCAACAACGCCGGCCTTGGCCGTTTCGGCTCCGGCTGGGCCTGGCTGATCGTCCAGGACGGCAAGCTGAAGATCATCTCGACGCCGAACCAGGACAACCCGCTGATGGACATCGCCGAGGAGAAGGGCGCGCCGCTTCTCGTCGCCGACGTCTGGGAACACGCCTACTACCTGCAATACCAGAACCGCCGCGCCGAGTTCCTCAAGGCCTTCTGGACCATCGTCAACTGGAACACGGTCAACGAGCTCTACGCCGCCGCGACCAAGTAAGCGGGCACCGGCCCCCGGTCGGATCTGGCTGAAAACGAAGCGCCCGCTGGAGTGATCCGGCGGGCGTTGTCATGCATGGCGACGCAAGGGACCGCTCGGTCAAAGGGCCTGAGATATGCCAAAAGATTGACTCTGACGGGTATCGCCGCCATAAGCCGCCCCTTCACACTGAGGGTTCGCGCCTGAGGTGGGTTTAATGACGGACGATGCGTGGACCGCCGTTGCAACAGCCGCTCCAATCGGGGAGGGGCCGGGCCGCATCATGTAAAAAGAGACTGATATGTCGAAGCGCCACAGCGCCAAGTACAAAATCGACCGCGCCATGGGTGAAAACCTGTGGGGCCGCGCCAAGTCGCCGGTCAACAAGCGTTCGTACGGCCCGGGCCAACACGGCCAGCGTCGTAAGTCCAAGGTTTCGGACTTCGGTCTGCAACTGAAGGCCAAGCAGAAGCTGAAGGGCTACTACGGCAACATCACCGAGAAGCAATTCGCAGCGATCTATGCCGAAGCGACCCGTCGCAAGGGCAACAGCTCGGAAAACCTGATCGGCCTGCTGGAATCGCGCCTGGACGCCATCGTCTACCGCGCCAAGTTCGTCCCCACCGTCTGGGCCGCTCGCCAGTTCGTCAGCCACGGCCACGTGACCGTCGACGGCAAGAAGGTCGACATCGGTTCGTACCGCGTGAAGCCGGGCCAGGTCATCGAGGTCAAGGAAAAGAGCCGCAACATGGCCCTGGTCCTGGAAGCTCAACAGTCGGCAGAGCGTGACGTTCCGGACTACCTAGAACTGGGCGACCGCGGCTTCTCGGTTCGCTATGTGCGCGTTCCGGAACTGTCGGACGTGCCGTTCCCGGTCAAGATGGAACCGAACCTGGTCGTCGAATACTACTCGTCCTAATCTCAGGGCAGTCGTTTTCGACCCAAGGAAGAGCCCCGGTTCATACCGGGGCTTTTTTCTTAAGCTTACGTCATTTGACGTTTTGGCGAACCACGTCACACTCGCTTGGGACGGGTGTGCCGTCGGGGCGTCGAGGGAGGCTAAGATGTTGAAGCACTTGGTCCTATCAGGGACGGTTGGGGCAACCCTGGTGCTGGGGGCCTGTGCGACGGGGCCCGAGCCGGTGGCCACGGCCCATATGCCCGGCCAGCTGGAAGCCATCCACGCGGCCGCCTTTACCCGCGACACCGCCGTCTTTCGTGTCAGCTCGAACGGCTGCACCGACAAGGACGATGTAAAGCCCTTCATCACCAAGCTGCGCAGCCGGGCGGTCATCACCCTGCGGCGGCTGGAAGAGGATTCCTGCCACAACACCCGCGCCGACGGCGTGCTGCTGAAGTGGAGTTTTGACGAGCTGGGCCTGGAGCCGGGGGCCGAGGTCGAGGTCAACAACCCCTACATCCTGCCGCAGGCGGCCAGCTGAGGCGCCGCCCGGCAAGGCTTTCCGTTTATTAACGTGATTGCCGCCAGCGGGGCTGGCATCAGACGGGCATCAAACAGCCCGAAAGGTCCCCTGCCATGCGTCGCCTTCTGACCGCCCTTGCCATTACTGCCGTTGCTGCGCCGCTGCTGGCCGGCTGCATCATCATCTCGACCGACCGCCCGACGACGCGCGTGGTCCACACGACCCCGGCCGAGGCCAACTGATGCGCCCGATGGCGGCTCTGGCGAGCCTGGTGCTGCTGCCCCTGCTGGGCGGCTGTGTCATCTATTCGAACGAGGGCGGCGAGCGGATCACGGTGACCGGGGGCGAGAGCCTGTCGGCAGCCTCGACCAAGCTTGAGCCCCTGAGCCAGGTCGCGATGGACGGCCGGCAGCTGACCGTGCGCGTCGGCTCCAACGGCTGCACCCAGGTGTCGAGCTTCGAGGTCCAGATCGTCGACGGCGATCCGGCGCAGATCAGCCTGGTTCGGCGCGAACCGGACCTGTGCCGCGCCATCGTGGCCGAGGGCGTGAGCCTGAGCTGGACCTATGAGGAACTGGGCCTGAAGCCGGGCCAGGTCGCGCAGGTCCTCAACCCGCTGACGCTCTAGGGATCGGTCAGGCCGAGAAGGGGATCAGCATGTCCGCCGGGATACGGCTGGGCCTGAGTGATCCCGTCTCGACCAGGCACCACTCGGAGACGCCCTGGGCGCACAGGCGGCCCTCGGCGTCCTCGATTCGCACATAGCGGTTGAAGCGCGGGCCCTGCGGATCGCCGACCCAGGTGCGGGCGATGATGCCGGTCGCCCCGGGGGTGATGCCGCGCAGGTAGTCGATCTCGTGACGCAGGGCGACCCAGGACCACCTGGCGCGGGTCGCCTCGTCAAAGCGGGCATTCCAGTGGGCCGTGCCGACATCCTGCAGCCAGCCCACATAGACGACGTTGTTGACGTGGTTGTTCTCGTCAATGTGTTCGGGCCGCACCTCCAGGGGCACGACAAAGACCTCGCGATCGGCGCGCGGCTGAAGCTGGGCCCGAGCCACGGATCAAGCCTCGCCCAGGGCGATGCCCTTTTCGGCCATCAGGGCCTGGAGCTCGCCCGACTGGAACATTTCGCGCACGATGTCCGAGCCGCCGACGAACTCACCCTTCACATAGAGCTGGGGAATGGTCGGCCAGTCGGTGAAGCTCTTGATGCCTTCGCGCAGGGCTTCGTCCTGCAGGACATCAACGCCGACGAAGGCCGCGCCCACGTGGTCCAGGATCTGGACCGCCAGGGACGAGAAGCCGCAGCGCGGAGAATCCGGCGTGCCCTTCATGAACAGCACCACATCATGGTCCTGGACAGCCTGGGCGATAAAGGCGTGGACGGGGTCAGCAGTCGTTTGATCGGTCACAATAAAGCCTTTCCGAGAAGCCCGTCAGCTAGGCACCCAATGGGGCGGGGTCAAGGCCACCTCGCCCGATTGCGCCCTGCGAGCGGGTTCTAGACGGGCTGGGGATGGGGCATCAGGCCCCGTGCGCGCTCGGCCAGGCTGGTGGCACCCAGCTCGCGCGCCGTCGCCGCCGCCTCGATCAGCATCAGGCCAATATCCTTGACCGCCTCGCCCGTCCAGCGGGCGCGGGCCAGGGCGATGGAGGCCAGGCCGATCTGGTCAGCCACCCAGTCCAGCGGCGTGGCCGTCACCGGCGGATGACGCAGGCGCCGTTTGACGCGGCTTTCGATGGCGCTGAGGGTCGACAGGTCGCCGGCCACGTCGGCCTGGTGGATTTCATGAGCCAGGCGGCGTTCGTGGGCTTCGGCCCCCAGGATCAGCCCGCCGTCCTCGGTCAGGGCCTCGACCTGGACCAGGGTGACCAGGGGCAGGCTCTCGCCGTCGGCACGCATCAGCTGGATCGCGGCCCAGTCGAGGGGGCTGTGGTCGAGGGTGAACTGGTCCGCCGCCGCATCGAACAGGGTCTGGCCCTGGTGGCGGGCGGCGTCGTCATGGGCAATGCTGGACAGGGCGATCATGCCCAGGCCGCACAGGGCCAGGGCGCGGGCGCGGGTCACCGGGCGCTGGTCAGCGGGCGAGTCCTCGACCAGGCTGCGCAGATTGCGGCCCGCCTGGTCAAGCCGGGCCAGGTCTCGCGTGCTCAGCCCGGTCTCCAGGCTGAGGCTGGCCTGTTCCAGCCGCAGTTCCGTCTCGGCCAGGCCTTGCTGGCCCCGTAGCGACTGGACGATGCGTTCCAGCCCGTCACAGGCCTCGACCAGGGCCTGGGGCGTCCCGTCCAGGATCGCCTGGCGGGCCTCCAGGCGGCCGCGGAAGGCCTCGCGGGCCAGGATGGAGGCCTGGCGTCGCGGCGTCGGCAGGGCGGCTACCAGGGCCTGGGCTGCGGCCAGTCGCTCGGGACCGCCGCTCAGGTCAAAGGCCAGGAGGCCCGCCTGTGCCAATTCGATAACGGCACGCTGGGACTGCTCGTCATTGTGGGCATGGCGGGTTGCGGCGCGGGCCTCGGCCTCGGCCTTGGCCAGGCTGCTGGCCGAGCCACTGCGGCGGGCGTGCTCGCGCCACAGCAGGCTGGCGCGAATGCTCATCTCGAAGGGGTGGGCGCAGGATACGCGGCCCGCCTCGACCGACTGTTGCCGGGCCTCGGTTTCCAGCAGGCTGACGCCGATCAGCTCCAGCCAGCCCAGATCCTCGCTGTCCCTAGCCTTTTCAAAAAGGCGACGAAGATCTCGTCCAAATTCGAACATACCGCGTCCTTGCCGTCCCGGTTCGGGATCGCCAGCGGCATCCCGATCTTGCCTAAGCAAACTCGGAGCCGACTTCGCGGTTCAACTTAACCATATCGAAGATTTTTGATTGGCCGCCCCGAAGGGCCGGCTTCAGCCCATCTGCGGGGTTTTCTGGCGGCACTGCTGCAGCTGTTTGCGGGCGTTGCTGTCGCCCCGTGTCAGGCGTCGGACAGAGGCCAGGCGGGCGCGCACCTGGTCGGCCTCGGCCTGGGTCGGCGAGCGCCCATCGGCCTGGGCGCTCTGCATGGCAAACAGGGTCCAGTAGAGCGCCGCATCCGCCAGGCTGCGGCCATAGCGGGTTTCTCCGCCTTCAAGCTCGGACGCCGCCTGGGTCAGGCCGGCGCACCGCAAGGCTTCGTCATAGGCGAGCGCCGTCTGGGTCTGGGGCATGGCCCAGACTGCCAGGGCAGCGGCAATCGCAGCTAAGACCATCCATAGGCTCCCGACGTCTCGGAACAAGCGAGCTCCACAGAACCACGCCAGAGTGCAACTGAAAAGGGCATTTAATGCCTCAGATAGCCCGCAGGTGGGCATCCGGGGCGTTTGACGGCATCGGTTCCAGCCTTTTTGGCGCGGCATCGACGCGGGGTGGGGCGGGACTGAAAATGGCCCTGTCAGCCGCGAGCCGGATGGGGCATGACAGGCAGATGTGGGGTTTCAGATTTCTGCAGCTGATTGGCGGCCTGTGCACCTTTGGCCTGGGGGCGGCGCTGATGGTTCATGCTCATCTGGGGCTGGACCCGTGGAATGTGTTTCACCAGGGCCTGTCGCAGCGCACGGGGCTGAGCCTGGGTGTCATCAGCATCCTGTCGGGCGTCGTGGTCATGCTGTTGTGGATCCCGCTGCGGCAAAGGCCGGGCATCGGCACGATCTGCAACATCCTGGTGATCGGCCTGTCGATGGACCTGTTCCTTTGGCTGTTGCCCGGGCTTGAGGACCTGGCGGTGCGCGTCGGGGCCCTGTCGGTCGGACTGGTGCTCTGTGGCCTGGGGACGGCGGCCTATATTGGCGCAGGCATGGGCACCGGGCCGCGCGACGGGCTGATGATCGGCCTGAACCAGAGGTTCGGCTGGTCGATCCGGGTGTCGCGGATGCTGGTCGAGGTGCTGGTGCTGGCGTCCGGCTGGCTGCTGGGCGGCGTGGTCGGGGTGGGCACGGTGGCCTTTGCCCTGCTGATCGGGCCTCTGGTCCAGTTCTTCCTGCCGGGCTTCCAGGGGTGGTGGAGCCGGCCCCGGCCCTAGGCGGCCCTGGCCTTCAGCGCGCGCTCGATCTCAATCAGCCTCTGCTTGCGCCACAGCCCGCCCGCATAGCCGGTAAGGGAGCCATCGGCCCCGATCACCCGGTGGCAGGGGATCATCAGGGCGATCTGGTTGCAGCCATTGGCCCGGGCCACGGCGCGCACGGCGGTCGGCTGGCCGATCTGGCGCGCAATCTCGCCATAGGAGCGGGTCTCGCCCGGCGGGATGGTCTGCAGGGCCCGCCAGACCCTTTGGTAGAAATCGCTGCCGTGGAAGGCGAGGGGCGTCTCGAACCGGGCCGAGCGGGCGGCGAAATAGTCGTCCAGCTCGGCCGCCGCCTGTTCAGCCGGGCCAAAGCGACCGATGCCCAGGCCCCCCGGCGTGGCCGCCAGCAGCTTCTTCAACTCGGCCGGCAGGCCCTTGCGGTCCACGAACTCCAGCAGGTGCAGGCGGGTGGCGCTGGACACTGCGATCATGTCGCCCAGGGGCGTGGGGATCCAGGTGGCCCGCATCAGGGCATCCGTCTTCAGCTCGCCGGGGGCACAGCCCACCAGCCGGGCAAAGGCGGTGCGAAAGGCGCTGGGGGATTCAAAACTGGCATCCAGCTGGGCGCTCATGACCGAGCCTCCGACCTGCAGGGTTTCAAAGCCTTCGCGGATGCGGCGCTGGCGGGCCATTTCCAGGAAGGTCATGCCGAAATGCCGCTTGAACGCCCGGCGCACGGTGGACAGGTCATGGCCCATCCGCACCAGGTCCGGCTCTGACCAGCGGCGATGCGGCTCGGCGTCCAGCGCCCTGAGCAGGGCCGCTACCGTGGGGTCGGACCCCGCGGCTGCCTCGACCGGATGGCAGCGCTTGCAGGGCCGAAAGCCCGCCTCCATGCACTCGCCCACCGTGCCAAAGAAGCGGCAGTTCTGGCGCAGCGGCTTTCGCGCCGGACAGGTCAGGCGACAGAAAATGCCGGTCGAGGCCACGCAGACAAAGGCCTGGCCATCATAGCGGTCATCGCGCGCCACAAGCGCGTCATACAGGACATCATCACTGGGCAGGTCAAACAGCATGGGACCGTTCTACTCCCGGTCGCCGCTCAATGCCGCCGATTTTCGGGCGTCTATTATGCCGCCATAAAAAAGGGGGAGGCAGCAGCCTCCCCCTTGCAACTCCTAGCCCCGCTCCTTCGTCTTGGTGAAGGTGATCTTGGGGAAGCGTTCCGAGACATAGCCGGTTTCCCAGCTGGACTTGGCCAGGAAGACCGGGGCCTGGTCGATGTCGACGGCCATCTGCGGGCGGTACTTGCCGGCAAAGTCGTCCAGGTCGGCCTTTTCGCCGGCGACCCAGCGGGCCTCGGCATAGGGGCTGGGCTCGAACATGACGTCGAGGTTGTATTCCTCGCTCAGGCGGTCGGCCATGACCTCGAACTGCAGCTGGCCCACGGCCCCGACGATGAAGTCGGCCCCCAGCTCGGGACGGAACAGCTGGGTCACGCCTTCCTCGGCCAGACCTTCCAGCGCCTTCTTCAGGTGCTTGGCCTTGAGCGGGTCCTTGACGCGGACGCGCTGCAGGATTTCCGGCGCAAAGTTGGGCAGGCCGGCGAAGCGCACCAGGCCGCTTTCGGACAGGCTGTCGCCGACACGCAGGACGCCGTGGTTGGGAATGCCGATGACATCGCCCGCATAGGCTTCCTCGGCCAGCTCACGGTCCGAGGCAAAGAACATCATCGGCGCGTTGACGCTGAGCTGCTTGCCGGTGTTCTGGACCTTCAGCTTCATGCCGCGCTTGAAGGTGCCCGAGGCCATGCGGAACATGGCGATGCGGTCGCGGTGGTTGGGGTCCATGTTGGCCTGGACCTTGAAGACGAAGCCGGTGACCTCGGCCTGGCCCGGATCGACCTCGATGGCCTGGGGCTCGGGGGCGTTGCGGGTCTCGGGCGGGGCCTCCTTGCGGGCCTGCATGACCTTGGGCGCGGGGGCCCATTCGCCAATGGCGCGCAGCAGGTCCTCGATGCCGAAGTGGCGCAGCGCCGAGCCCCACAGGACCGGCGTCATGTGGCCTTCCAGGAAGGACTGGTGGTCAAAGGTCGGATAGCCCGCCTCGACCAGTTCCAGGGCCTCGGCCGTTTCTTCCTGCTCGCCCGCCTCGAAGTACCGGGCGGCGTCGGTCAGGGGCAGGGCGTCGGGATGGTCGGGGTCTTCGTCCGAACCCGCCGCCTTCTTGGCATAGGGCTGGAAGCGGCCGGTGCCGACCTCGACCAGGCGGCGCAGGCGGCCACCGCTGCCCGCCGGCCACCAGATCGGGGCCGGGTCAAGCTGCAGCCGCGAGGCAATCTCGTCCAGCAGGGCCATCGGGTCCTGGGCTTCGCGGTCCAGCTTGTTGATGAAGGTGATGATCGGGATGTCGCGCAGGCGGCAGACCTCGAACAGCTTCAGGGTCTGCGGCTCGATACCCTTGGCGGCGTCCAGCACCATGATGGCGCAGTCGGCGGCGGTCAGGGTGCGATAGGTGTCTTCCGAGAAGTCCTCGTGGCCCGGGGTGTCGAGCAGGTTGAACATGATGCCTTCATGCTCGAACGTCATGACCGACGCGGTGACCGAGATGCCCCGTTCCTTCTCGATCTTCATCCAGTCCGAGCGGGTGCGGCGGTTCTCGCCCCGCGCGCGCACGGCCCCGGCGGCGCGGATCGCCCCGCCGGCCAGCAGGATGTGCTCGGT
>JAEYQX010000241.1 GCA_023409795.1 Pseudomonadota bacterium | reverse complement strand
CCTCAGCCGTCGGCTCGGCCTGGGCAGGCGCGGCCCCCGGCGCAGTCTGCGACCATCCCGGCGTTGCCAGCACAGCCAGAGGAGCCACCAGGAATGCGAGGTCACGACGGTTCATGGCGCGACTCTGTAGGCCCTGCGAGGCCGGGTCAAGCAGATCTCAGGCGGCGCGCAGCTCGATCCAGAAGGTGGTGCCGTGGCCCAGCCGGGAGATGACGCCGATCTCGCCGCCCTGCAGCTCGGTCAGCCGCTTGGCGAGGGCCAGGCCAATGCCGTGCCCCTCGATGGACGAGCGCTCCAGGCCCAGGCGGTTGAAGGGTTCGAACAGCTGGGCCTGCTTCTCGGGCGACAGGCCCGGCCCGCGGTCGCGCACCTCGATGCGGACACAGCCGTTGTTCCACAGGGCGCACAGCTTCACCGGCCCGCCCTCGCCGCCATACTTGATGGCATTATTGACCAGGTTGCCGATCACCTGGGACAGGCGGTGGGAATCGGCCTGGGCAATGAAGGAATCCCCCTCAAGGACGATCTCGACCGGGACCCGGGCCGTCTCGGCGCGCAGTTGCATGGTGCGGCGCACGTCGTCCATGACCCCGGTGACGTCAGTGGGCCTCATGTCGACCTTGATGGCCCCGGACTCGGCGCGGGCCACGTCCAGCAGGTCATGGGCCAGGGCCTCGGTCTGCCGGGCGGTCTTTACCAGCATCTCGGCCATTTCGATCTGGCTGGGCGTCACCGTGCCCAGCTGGCCCGTGGCCCACAGTTCGCCGATGCCGATGATGCCGCTGACCGGGCTCTTGATCTCATGAGCCACATTGGCCAGCAGCCGCGACTTGGCCGCCGAGGCCATTTCGGCCCGGTCCCGGTCCTGGCGGGCATGGGCGTGCAGGCGATCGCGCTCTTCCAGCAGGGCCGCGACCAGCAGGATGGGCATATAGCCGAACAGGACCAGCAGGTGGACCATCATCGGCCGCAGATCGGCGCTCAGGCTCTGATAGGGGCCGCTGCCTGCCATGGTCCCCATCATGGCCACGACCGTGATGATGATCAGGGCCGCTGCCGATCCCACGACGCGGAAGCGCACCGCCATCACCACCAGCGGCGGCATGAGCAGGAAGCTGTAGGGCGGGCTCAGTTTTCCGAAGATGACCAGGCCGGCCCCTCCGATCAGCGCCAGCAGGGCCAGGGCCTCGGCCAGGCGAACCGGCTTCAGCAGATTGGCGATGTGCCGCCGCTCCAGCGCCAGGCCGAAAATGCCGATCAGCGCCAGTCCCAGGGCGTGGCCGCTCCACCAGTGGGTCATGACCTGGGTAGCCGACTGGGGCAGCAGGTTGCCGGACCCCAGCGCCGCGATCACCGCTCCCGCCAGGGAAGCCAGGATGCTGATGCCCATGAAGCGGACGGCCCCCTGGACGCTGCGGACATTCAGGCCCGGCAGGAACTTGCGGGCCAGCAACACCGCCGCGACAATCTCGACCAGGTTGCAGAAACTGTAGGCCAGGGCCGTCAGGGGGCCATGCCCCACCATCAGCTCGCCGGCCAGGATGCCCACCAGCACCAGGGCCCCGAAACCCAGGTCAAAGGCCGTGCCGCGTCCGGCCCGCAGCCAGACACAGGCAGCAAGGCCATTGGCACCCCAAAGCACCGCGATCTGGCCCGTCGCCCGGGCAAAGGTCACCGCCAGGACCACCAGGATCGTGACCCCCACGGCCGTCAGGATGGGTGCCAGCGGCTGGCGGAAGAAGTTTGCGGGCGGCAGGGGCGAGGCTTCGCCGCCTCCGTGGCCTTCAGCCAGGAGGACCCGATCCGACGTCCTGAAGGTGCGCCCCTGCGTCATTTGATGACCCGTCGAAACTACAGACCCTCGCTGCAGCCCCCACACGGATAACCCGACTTTCTAAACATTCCCCTGCAAGCAGATGAGATCAGCTCTCATTAAACAGCCGGTTGAAGGCCCGAACTGCGGCCGCAGGCCCGTCGGGATGGTTCCAGACGCCGCCGCTGACCGCGACGAAATCGGCCCCGGCACGAGCCAGTTCGGCTGCGTTTTCAACGGTGATGCCGCCGATGGCGACGCAGGGCGTCTCCATGGTCTCCTGCCAGATGGTCAGCTCGATCGGGTCGGGTCGATGGGTGGTGACCTTGGTGTCGGTGGCAAAAAATGCTCCGAAGGCGACGTAATCCGCCCCCGCCTCGGCTGCCTCCATGGCCAGGTGGCGGCTGTCATGGCAGGTCGCCCCGATCATGGCGTCGTGCCCCATGATCCGCCGGGCCTCGGCCACCGGCGTGTCTTCCAGGCCGACATGGACGCCATCGCAGCCGGTGGCCCTGGCCAGGTCGGGCCGGTCGTTCAGGATCACCGCCACGCCACGGTCCTGGGCAATCGGGGCCAGGCGCTGGACGGCCGCGCGAATGACGTCGTCGGACACATCCTTCAGCCGGATCTGCAGGGCCGCCACCTCACCGGCCGCCAGGGTCTCTTCCAGCAGGCTGGCAAAGGCCTCCAGGTCAGGGATGGCCGGGGGCGTGATCAGGTAGAGCTGACAGGACGGACGGGGCGGGACAGAAGGTTGACGAGCCATGCATCCTGCCCTGCCCTTCCGCGCTGCAGACGTCAATGTCGCAGGCAGGTGCGAACGAGTTGCAATCGCCGCCGAACCTGTTATAGCGAGTCATTCTCAGTCACTGCTTCCGGGGCAAAACGCCTTGTACGTCTGCAACTGTAACGGTCTTCGTCAGCGTGATGTCGCCCAGGCCATCGAGGCTGGCGCGACCCGTCCCAAAGAGATTTTCGCCTCGCACCAGTGCGCGCCCCAGTGCGCCAAATGCGTCTGCGAGATGCGCCAGATGATCCAGGAGACCCAGACCGCCTATGCCATGGCGGCCGAATAGGTCACGCCGATCGGCCTGCGGGCGAAATTCACTCGCACTATCAATGTAGTGATAAGAACTCGCAAATAATCATTTGCCCTTCGAACGTGTTAGAACACGCGTGACAGGTTACGGAACTACAGGGTCGGTCGACCGGACACCCGCTCCGCAGCCTTTGACGAAAGGCGAAGATCATGAAGGGCGATCCCAATATCATTCGCACCCTCAATGCGGTGCTGACGAATGAACTGACGGAGGTGAACCAGTACTTCCTGCACGCCCGGATGTTCGAAAGCTGGGGCCTGGCCCACCTGGGCGACATCATCTACCAGGAATCCATCGGCGAGATGAAGCACGCCGACATGCTGATCAAGCGGATCCTGTTCCTGGATGGCCTGCCCAACCTGCAGGACCTGCACAAGCTCAAGGTCGGCGAGGACCCGATCGAGTGCCTGGGCGCTGACCTGCAGCTGGAACTGGACAGCCGCGCCGCCACCCGCGACGCCCTGACCCTGTGCGAGGAAGCGCGCGACTATGTCAGCCGCGACCTGCTGCTCAAGATCCTGTCCGACACCGAAAACCACATCGACTTCCTGGAAAACCAGCAGAAGCTGATCGAGCTGATGGGCCCGCAGAACTATCTGCAGTCGGCCATGAAGGAAATCGTGCCCGAGGCGCACTGACCTGGCACGGCTTGGTGCCTGATACGGAAAGGCCTGATCGACCCCGGGCGGTTGGTCAGGCCTTTTTGCATGGCCTATGCTCACCTCTGTCCGAATACAGCCTTAGAAAAAAACAGGGTCTAGAGAGTCTCAAGAGTCTATTCTGCTTCATTGTTGACGGGCGGGCCTGCGCCGGATGGAGGGATGGTCGGCGCGCTGATCATGCCATCGCGGCCACCCCGGGCGCGCACAGGGATGGCTGGACGCAGCTAAAGCCAGGAAAATACCGGGTCTGGGGCCGCCAGACCTGATGGCTGCCACCGGGCCGGGCGCGGAAACTGACGCGCCCCATTGCCCTTTTATCACTGTTCCTCTACGGCTCGCGGCGATTTCGCGCGCCCGCCGTGTCTCTATCCAGTGGCCGGGCCGCCCTTAGCCCTTTGATCCAGCGGTTCTCATGAAGATCAACGCCAATACCATCAAGCCGGGTATGGTCCTGCAGCACAACAACGGTCTGTGGGTCGTCACCAAGGTCAACCACGTCAAGCCCGGCAAGGGCGGTGCCTTCGCCAACGTGGAAGCCAAGAACCTCGAAACCGGCAACAAGCTGGCCGAACGCTTCCGTTCGGAAGACCGCGTCGAGCGCGTCACCCTCGAGCAAAAGGATTTCTCCTACCTGTTCGACAATGGCGAAAGCCTGGTCTTCATGGACGACGAATCCTACGAGCAGATCGAACTGCAGAAGGACTGGGTCGGCGAAGACCGCATCCCCTACCTGCAAGAGGGCATGAAGGTCGTCATCGAAATGCACGAAGGCCGCCCGATCGGCCTGGAACTGCCGGACCAGGTCGTCCTGACCGTCGCCGAGACCGAGCCGACCGTTAAGGGCCAGACGGCGTCGTCGTCTTACAAGCCGGCCAAGGCCGACAACGGCGTTCGCATCATGATCCCGCCCTTCATGTCGGCTGGCGAGCGAATCGTCGTCGACACGGCCACCGGCGAATACGTCCGCCGCGCGGACTAAAAACTGCCGTCTTTCCCGGTCAGTATCGGGACCAGTAAACAAGCGTACCGGGGCGCGGCCAGTCCGCGCCCTTCTTGTTTCTTATTTTCAGCTTCTCCGTCTGTCCGGGCCCGATGCCTTCAAGGACAGCCGGACCAGGAGACTCCCATGGCTCTCGCCTCCTCGCTCGTCCAGGTCATGATCGGCGCCGTCCGCAAGACCGCTCGTCCCCTTCTTCGGGACTTTGGCGAAGTGTCCCAGCTGCAGGTATCGCGCAAGGGGCCGGGCGATTTCGTCACCGCCGCCGACACCCGGGCGGAAGACACCCTCTACGAACTGCTGATGAAGGCCCGCCCCGGCTACAGCTTCCTCGGTGAGGAACGCGGCCTGGTCGAAGGCACCGACAAGTCGCACATGTGGATCGTCGACCCGATCGACGGCACCACCAACTTCATGCACGCCATGCCGCATTTCGCGATCACGGTGGGCCTGCAGCGTACCCATCCCGATGGCTCGTCCGAGATCGTCGCCGGCGTCACCTACAACCCGGTGATGAACGAGCTGTTCTGGGCCGAAAAGGGCAAGGGCTGCTATCTGAACGACCAGCGCATCCGCGTCTCGGGCCGTCGCGACCTGTCCGAGGCCCTGGTGGCCACCGGCCTGCCCTTCATTGGCAAGACCGGCCACGGCCAGGCGATCAAGGACATCCACGCCGTGGGCCAGCGCGTTGCCGGCATCCGTCGCCTGGGCGCAGCCTCGCTGGACTTCGCCTGGGTGGCCGCCGGCCGCTACGACGCCTTCTTCGAGCGTAACCTGCAGCCGTGGGACGTGGCCGCTGGCCTGCTGTTCGTCACCGAGGCCGGTGGCGTCGTCACCACCATCGACGTGGACGGCGATCCCAAGAACGGCAAGCAGATCGTGGCCGCCAACCCGGAACTGCAGCCGCAGCTGCGCAAGATCCTGCAAGGCGCCTGATCCCCGGATCAGCCGAGATCACAAAGGGTCAGGCCCCCAGGGTCTGGCCCTTTTTCTTTGACCAAACCATCACAGGTCCGTCGTCCAGGCCCCCTATGCAGGCCGGATGATCATTGCCATCCTGTCCTCCGCCCTGATCCTCAGCCCGGTCCAGCCTCCCATGACGCCCGACCATCCCGCGCCCGTCGTCATCGCCCACCGCGGGGCCTCGGGCGAGCGGCCCGAGCACACTCGCGCAGCCTATGAACGGGCCATCGAGCAGGGCGCGGACATCATCGAGCCTGACCTGATCATGACCCGCGACGGGCACCTGGTCGTGCGCCACGAGAACGAGATCGGCGGCACCACCGACGTGGCCTCCCGCCCCGAGTTCGCCGCCCGCCGCACCACCCGCCTGGTCGACGGGATCGAGGTCAGCGGCTGGTTTACCGAAGACTTTACCCTCGACGAACTGAAGCGCCTGAAAGCGCGTGAGCGCCTGCCCGAGCTGCGACCGGCCTCGGCCCGTTTCGATGGCCAGGAAGCCATCCTGACGTTCGAGGAGGCCATCCAGATCGCCCGCGAGGCCAGCGAACGCACCGGCCGTCTCATCGGCCTTGCGCCCGAGCTGAAGCATCCCGGCCATTTTGCCGCCCTGGGCCTCGACATGGAAACGGCCGTGGTCCGCGTGCTGGAAGCCCACGGCCTGGCCGGATCCGATGCCCCGGTCATCCTGCAATGCTTCGAGGTCGGGCCGCTGGAGCGCCTGTCGCAGCGGATCGACACGCCCCTGCTGCAGCTGATGACGGGCAAGGGTGGCCCCTTTGACCGCCCGGACATGACCTATGCCCAAATGGCCACGCCAGAGGGGCTGAAGGCCATCGCCGCCTATGCCGGCCATGTGGGGGTCGAGACCGGCCTGGTCCTGCCGCGCGACGCCGAGGGACGCAGCACCGTCCCGACCCGCCTGGTGCCCGAGGCCCATGAGGCAGGGCTGAAGGTGGTGGTCTGGACCCTGCGCGCCGAAAACGCCTTCCTGCCCGTCGAGCATCGCTCAGGCCCGAACCCCGCCGAGCATGGCGACATGGCAGGCTATCTGGCGCGGTTCCGCAGCCTGGGCGTCGATGCCGTCTTCACCGATTTTCCCGCGC
>JAEYQX010000100.1 GCA_023409795.1 Pseudomonadota bacterium | reverse complement strand
CCTTTTGGCCCGGCTCCCTCCCGGCTGGCCCCATAATCGCCCCCACGGCCATTCGGCCCCCCGTCGTCCCCGCTTTCGTCTCCCCTGGGCCAGATGAGACAGATGAGACTCTCAAGACCCTGTTTTTTTATTCGCCCCGGCCCCCGCGCGCGCTGCGCCACTCGTCTTGGCTGGATTTGTGGCCCATGCTGGCGAGATAGGCTGGACAAGCGTGGAGAGTTTCGATGGACCTGCAACTGACCGGAAAGCGCGCCCTTGTCTGCGGCGGCTCCAGCGGCCTGGGCAAGGCGGTGGCCAGGGCGCTCGTGGCCGAAGGGGCCCACGTCGCCCTCCTGTCGCGCGATGCCGCCAGGCTCCAGGCCGTGGCCGACGAGTTCAACGCCATGGGACCGGGCCGGGCCGTCATCGCCCCCGCGGACCTGGCTGACCACGACGCCCTGCTGGCCGCCGTCGACGTGGCCGAGGCGAAACTGGGCGGCCCGATCCAGATCCTGCTGAACAATACGGGTGGCCCGCCCCCGTCGGGCGTGCAGGGTCTCGATCCCAAGCTGTGGCGCGACCATTTCGAATCCATGGTCCTGTCCGTCTTTCGCCTGACCGACCGGGTCATGCCGGGGATGCGCGCCATGGGCTGGGGTCGGGTGCTGAACGTGGCCTCGGTCACGGTGATCGAGCCCAGCGGCATCCTGGGGGTGTCGAACACCCTGCGTGCCTCCATCGCCGCCTGGGCCAAGACCCTGGCGGGCGAGGTCGCGATGAACGGGGTGACCGTCAACACCCTGCTGCCGGGCCGGATCGACACCCCGCGCATCGAGCGGCTGGATGCCGCCCGCGCCGCCGCCACCGGCACCTCGCCCCAGGAGGCCCGCGCCGACTCGGTCAAGTCGATCCCCGCCGGTCGAATCGGCACGCCTGACGAGTTCGGGGCCGTCGCCGCCTTCCTGGCCAGCGAGCAGGCCGGCTATGTCACCGGCTCCCTGATCCGCCTCGACGGCGGGGCGGTCAGGGCGATCTGACCCCCTCCGGCTCAGGAGCTGTGCATCAGGGTGCCAAAGCGCAGCTCGGAGCGGCCATAGTCGAGGGTGATGCGGCTGAACCGGCCGATGATATCGGCGCCCAGCAGCAGGGCCGGGCGGTGGTTCAGGTTCAGCACGCTGAAGGCGTGAAGGTCGGCAAACAGCAGGGGGGTGGGGCCCAGGTTCCACCGCGCCACCCTCAGGCTGGGGGCGGAGCCGGTGCGGGCGACCAGCGACTGGCCCGTCACGCCATAGACGCGCACCTGGCCGTGGCTGGCCGCCGGCACCTGCCGGTCCATCGCCCGCATCAGGGCCAGGTTGGCGATGGAATACTGGGCCCCGCTGTCGACGAAGCCCACGGCCGGCACCCCGCCCACCTCCAGCTGGGTCATGAACAGCTGGCCGAACCGGCCCCGGTGGATGCGCGACACGTCATTGCGGATTCGGCTGGCCCGCCCGAAGGCTATGCCGCGCTCGATCACATCGGGCCCCGACGGCGCGATCATCACCCTGCGCCCCCTCAGGTCCAGCGTCAGCCGGTATTGCGACAGGATATCCAGCCCCAGCAGCCCGTCGGCACCGATCAGGTCATCGGCAAAGACGGGCAGGACCAGCTGGCTGAAGCTGCGATCCTCCACCTCCAGCCGGGGCAGGATGGCGGTGGCGGCAAGCTCGGAGGCGGTGATCCCGTGGATCAGGACGGGCGGGCCGGGGGCCAGGCCGATCCGCTGCGTCAGCCGGGCCGACAGGGCCGTGCGCTCCGCCCCGGTATCAATGACAAACAGGGCCTTGCGCCCGCCGCCCACGCCCACCTCGACCGCCATGCGGGTCAGCAGGTTCTCGAACAGCCGGAAACCCTCGACCGGCTCCTCGTCCTGGCGGGGCGGCCCCGGGGCCTGGGCCAGCAGGGGCGAGGCCGCGCCAAGGGCCAGGGCGGTCCCTGCCCCCAGGCCCAGGGCCCGGCGGCGCGTGGGCAAGGCAACCGGCACGTCCAGCATGGCCATGGATATCTCCCGGCACATCATCCCCGCACGGATCATAAACCCGCGCTACCCCGCCGAACAGGCGATCCCCAAGTTGTGATAGCCCCGTCAGCCGCGCGGATGGGCCGCTGCATAGGCGCTGAGCAGGCGCTCGGCGTCGACCTGGGTGTATTTCTGGGTCGTGGACAGGCTGGCGTGGCCCAGCAGTTCCTGGATCGAGCGCAGGTCCGCGCCCGCGCCCAGCAGGTGGGTGGCAAAGCTGTGCCTCAGGGCATGGGGCGTGGCGGTTTCGGGCAGGCCCAGCCGCCCCCGCAGGCGCTGGACCGTCGCCTGGACGTGGCGGGGACTCAGCGGGCCGCCGCGCCGGGCCCGGAACAGGGCCTGGTCGGGGTCGACCACATGGGGCAGGAGCCTGAGATAGGCCTCGGTCGCCTCGCGGACCTGGGGCAGGACGGGGACCAGCCGGGTCTTCTGGCCCTTGCCGGTGATGCGCAGGCTGTCCGCCAGGGGCGCATCCGAGCGGCGCAGCGACAGGGCTTCGGAAATCCGCAGGCCGCAGCCGTAGAGCAGGCACAGGACGGCGCGGTCGCGCGCGGCCTCCCACGGCTCCATGTCAGGATCGGCGTCGGGCTCGGCCAGCAGGCCGCGCGCCTGGTCCTCGCTGACGGGGCGGGGCAGGCTGGCCTTGACCTTGGGGCCGCGCACCAGGGCCAGTTGCGGCGTAGGCGTGTCCAGCCGCCGGTCAAGAAAGCCGTGAAAGCTGCGGATTGCCGCCAGGGTCTGGCTGAGCGAGCGGGCGTTCAGTGGATGCGCGCCGCTGCGCCGCTCGGCCAGGTGGGCGCGGACCTCGGCCGCCGTGACGGTCCCCAGGTCCGCCAGGTCCTGCGGCCCCCCGCGATGGCGGGCCAGGAAGGCCAGGTAATGCCGCCCCACGTGGCCATAGGCTTCCAGGGTCCGGGGCGACAGCCGGCGCTCGTGGGCCAGGTGATCCAGCCAGGCCCTCTGGGCATCGTCGGCGCTCAGGTCTGGGCGGGCCATCTCACGGCCATGCGCTCGACGACGCGGGTGATGAAGGCGATCAGCTCGCAGCCCATGGCGGGCGTGAAGCCATCCTCCTCGGCCGAGCCGAAACCGCACAGGGCGGCGCGGGGCTCGTCGCAGCCGGGCAGGGCCAGCTTCATGCGGACCAGGGCGACCGACTTCACGTCCCCGTCGGTGGGGCCAAACAGGTTCAGCCCGGTAAAGTTGGGGCCCAGCCATTCCAGGCCATCATCGCCCAGCAGGGCGTTGACGCGGCCCGGCTCCATCGACTTCCAGCCAAAGGGCACGGCCCCTGGCTTCTCGATGGCCAGGACGCCGCCGGCCAGGCCAAAGCGGCCCTGACAGGTGGCATCCAGGTGCCGCGCCAGCTCGGCGTGGCTGCTGGCTTCCATCAGGTCCAGGGCGGACACGTGGGTCTGGGTCTGGGCGGCGAAGTTGGCCCGCGCGATCTCCTCGATCTGCTTGCGGGCCCCTGCCTCGCGCTGGACCACGGCCTCCAGCCGGGTCAGGGCCGCGCGGCCAAAGTCGATCACATTGCGCCCGTTGGCGCTCAGGCCCAGCTCTTCCAGCAGGGTGCGGTCCTCGAGCAGGCGCTCGGGGTGGGCATTGAGCCACGCCCGCACCTCGGGCCAGTGAAGGCCCTCGGCGTCGGACGGAAGGAGGTCCAGGGAAGTCGTCAAGCAGGACCTCTTTCAGGTCGTGGGTTACAGAATCGACTGACCGGTCTTGCCCCAGTCTGCCAGGAAGGCATCAAGCCCCTTGTCGGTTAACGGGTGCTTGACCAGGGCCTTGAAAGTGTCCGCCGGCAGGGTCGCCGCGTCGGCACCGGCCAGGGCTGCCTGGCTGACGTGGTCCGGGTTGCGCAGCGAGGCGGCCAGGATCTCGGTGCTGAAATCGTGGATGTCATACAGCTGGCGGATGTCTTCCAGCAGGCCGATGCCATCGGCCCCGACATCTTCCAGGCGCCCGACGAAGGGCGAAATGAAGGTGGCCCCGGCCTTGGCGGCCATCATGGCCTGGTTGGACGAGAAGCACAGGGTGACGTTGGTCTTGATGCCCTTGTCGGAGAAGTGGCGCGTGGCGCGCAGCCCGTCCCAGGTCAGGGGCAGCTTGACCACCACGTTCGGGGCGATCGAGGCCAGCTTCTCGCCTTCCTTGACCATGGTTTCAAAGTCGGTGGCGACGGCCTCGGCCGAAATCGGCCCCTCGACGAGGGCGCAAATCTCGGCGATGACCTCAGCGATGTTCCGACCCGACTTGGCAATCAGCGACGGATTGGTGGTAACCCCATCGACCAGGCCCGTGGGCACAAGGTCCTTGATGACGGCGACTTCGGCGGTGTCGAGAAAGAGTTTCATGGCGACAAGATTTACCCCCGAACGCCGCAAAGGGCGAGCCATTTCCTCCCCGCGCCATGGGGCAGGAGCGGTCACGTGAAGGTCGCCTCTGTCCTGATCCCCCTGCCGGTGCCGGAAGCCTTTGACTACCAGGTGCCTGACGGCATGACTGTGGCGCGCGGCGACCAGGTGGCGGCGCCCCTGGGGCCGCGCCTGATCAAGGGCATCGTTGCCGAGGTCTTTGACACCACGGGCTCGAACCGCCGGCTGAAGGCGATCGACCATGTCGACACCGATCCGCGCCTGCCCGAAAACACCCTGAGCTTTGTCGAGTGGGTGGCCCGCTGGACCCTGAGCCCGCCGGGCGAGATGGCAGCGACGGCCCTGAAGGGCCTGCGGGCCCCGCGTCCGCGTCCCGAGCGCCGGGTAAGGCGGGCGGGCGAGCGCCTGCCGGCCCGGTCCACCCCGGCCCGCACCGCCTTGCTGGACGCCCTGGGCAGCCGCAGCCTGCCGGCTGCCGACCTGGCCCGCGCGGCCGGGGTCTCGGCCGGCGTGGTCAAGGGCCTGGTCGACGAGGGGGTGCTGGAGGTCATCGAGATCGAGGCCGTGGCCGCCTTCGATCCGCCTGATCCCGACCATGCCCCGGCGACATTGAACCCGGATCAGGCGGCTTCGGCCAGCGCCATTGCCCAGGGCGTGACCCGCGCCGACTTTGCCCCCTTCCTGCTGGACGGGGTCACCGGCTCGGGCAAGACCGAGGCCTATCTGGAGGCAGCGGCCCAGGTCCTGCGCGCCGACCCCACCGCCCAGGTGCTGATCCTCCTGCCCGAGATCGCCCTGACCCAGGCCCTGATCGAGCGGATCAGCGACCGGTTCGGCACGGCCCCGGCCGAATGGCATTCGGGCGTCGCCCCGCCGCGCCGCCGCCAGGTCTGGGAGGCGGTGATCGCCGGGCGCTGCAACATCGTGGTGGGAGCTCGTTCGGCCCTGTTCCTGCCCTATGCCAACCTGCGCCTGATCATCGTCGATGAGGAACACGACGGCTCGTTCAAGCAGGAGGAGGGGCTGGTCTATCATGGCCGGGACCTGGCCGTGGCGCGGGCGCGGATCGAGAAGGCCGCTGTGGTCCTGGCCTCGGCCACCCCGTCGCTGGAGACCCTGTGGAACGCCCGGCAGGGGCGCTATGCCTGGCTGAAGCTCGCCGCGCGACACGGGGCGGCGGTGCTACCCGACATTGATCTGGTGGACCTGCGGACCTGTCCGCCTGATCCCCAGACCTGGCTGTCCGCGCCCCTGCGCGCCGCTATCGGCGATACCTTTGCCAAGGGCGAGCAGACGCTTCTGTTCCTGAACCGGCGTGGCTATGCGCCCGTGGTCCTGTGCCGTGCCTGCGGGCATCGCCTGACGGCCCCGGATACGGATTCCTGGCTGGTCGAGCATCGCTATACCGGCCGCCTGGTCTGCCACCTGACCGGCTTTTCCATGCCCAAGCCCAGGCAGTGCCCGTCCTGCGGGGCCGAGGACAGCCTGGTCCCGGTCGGACCGGGCGTCGAGCGGGTGGAAGAAGAGGTGAAGCAGCTCTTCCCCGAGGCGCGGACCGCCATCTTCAGCTCGGACACCGTGCCCGATGGCAAGTCGGCCCGGGCCCTGATCCAGACCATGGCCGATGGCGAGATCGACATCCTGGTCGCGACCCAGGCGGCGGCCAAGGGCCACAACTTCCCGCGCCTGACCCTGGTGGGGGTGGTCGATGCCGACCTGGGCCTGCGCGGCGGTGACCTGAGGGCGGCCGAGCGCACCTATCAGCTTCTGGCCCAGGCGACCGGCCGGGCGGGGCGCGCCGACAAGCCGGGCAAGGCCCTGCTGCAGACCTGGACCCCTGACCATCCGGTCCTGATGGCCCTGGCGGCCGGGGATCGCGATGCCTTTGTCGAGGCGGAGATGGCCGAGCGCGAAGCCGGCTCCCTGCCGCCGCACGGGCGGCTGGCGGCGCTGATCCTGTCCAGCGAGAACGCCATGGCCGTGGAAAAGACCGCGCGGGACCTGGCCGAGGCCATTCCCAATGCCGAGCGGCTGGAGGTCTATGGCCCCGCCGATGCGCCCCTGGCCTTGGTGCGCGGGCGCAAGCGCAAGCGGCTGCTGGTCCGGGCTGACCGGGACGTGAACCTGCAGGCCTTCCTTCGGGCCTGGCTGGCCCGGGTCAAGGTGCCCGCCTCTGTGCGGCTGACGATCGACGTCGATCCCTACAACTTCCTCTGAGAGGGACCGGGCAAGAAAAAAGCGCCGTGGCGAACCACGGCGCTTTTCATCGGGATGGCCCGCCGGCTCAGACGCCGGGCTCGGCGGTCTGGGAGCGGTTCAGCTCGGCCTTGGCAGCGGCCTCGGCCGCCTCCTTTTTGAGCTTGGCATTGCGCGACCACATGTTCAGGCCCTCGACCAGGGCCGAGAAGGCCATGGCGGCATAGATATAGCCCTTGGGCACATGGACGCCGAAGCCGTCGGCGATCAGGACGGCACCGATCATCAGCAGGAAGCCCAGGGCCAGCATGACCACGGTCGGGTTCTTGTCGATGAAGTTGGCCAGCGGGTCGGCGGCCAGCAGCATGCATAGCACGGCGATGACGACGGCGATCATCATGATCGGCACGTGCTCGGTCATGCCCACGGCCGTCAGGATCGAGTCGATCGAGAAGACCAGGTCCAGCATGATGATCTGGACGATGGCCGAGCCGACGTTGTTGATGACAACGTCCTTCTTGTCCTTCTCCAGCAGGCTGTCGTCAGCCGGGGTGGTGTCGACGGCGTGGTGGATTTCCTTCGTCGCCTTCCAGACCAGGAACAGGCCGCCGGCGATCAGGATCAGGTCGCGCCAGCTGAAGGCGGTGTCGAAGGACTCGCCCTGGATGCCCAGGTCGAAGACCGGCTGGGTCAGGCCGACGATCCAGCCGATGGTGGCCAGCAGGCCCAGGCGCATGATCAGGGCCAGGCCGATGCCGATCCGGCGGGTCCGCTGGCGATGTTCCTCCGGCAGCTTGTTCGACAGGATCGAGATGAAGATCAGGTTGTCGATACCCAGGACGACTTCCATGACCACCAGGGTCACGAGGGCCGCCCAGGCGGCCGGGTCCGTTAGCAGGGGGAGAATGCTTTCGAGCATGAGGGTTCCGCAGGATGATGAGAACAATAAGCGGTAACGGCCCCGTGAAGTTGCATCAAGCACGTCTGCAGGGGCGTTATAGTCGCACCCCGGATACCGGCCCGGTCCCGAAGTCGCAACAAATCACCAAAAATAGGCCGGGTGCGACCTTATCGTAGCCCCTCCGTGAGTTGCGACAGGGGGGCTTGCGTGGTATCAGCCCCGCGGCTTTAGCGAAGGATGCATCGAAAGATGTGTCCCAAGCGTGCTTTCTCTAAGCATTTCAAGCCCTTGGCTGGCGCGTTGTTTTCGCGGCCGGCTTTGGCCCAAACGCTTCAAATCGCGGACCTTTTATACGTGGCGGACGATTTCAGAACGACGGAAGTCGGTGAACGGTATGCTCAGGCGCTGTTCGACCTCTCGCAAGAGACGGGGGCGCTGGACGCCGTGCGTGGCGATCTCGCCTCGCTGAAGGCGGCCTGGCTGGAGAGCGCGGACCTGCGCCGTCTCGCCCTGTCGCCGGTCATCTCGGCCGAGGATCAAGGCAAGGGCCTGGCGGCCATTGCCGACAAGGCGCAGTTCAACGCCACGACCAAGCGCTTCCTGGGCCTGCTGGCCCAGAATGGCCGTGCCCGCGACCTGCCGGGCGTGATTGCGGCCTTCGAGGCCCTGTATGTCCGCATGGCCAACCTGGTGACGGCCGAGGTGGTCTCGGCCCTGCCGCTGACGGCAGCCCAGTCGAAGAATGTTCAGGCAGCCCTGCGCACGGCGCTGGGCCGCGACCCGGAACTGACCACGCGCGTTGATCCGTCGATCCTCGGCGGTCTGAAGGTCAAGGTGGGCTCGAAACTGTTCGATGCCTCGCTGAAGACCAAGCTCGACCAGATGACCTATGCGCTGAAGCGCGCCTAACCCATTCGATATCAAGTTTAAGCCGGGCCAGCGGGTCCGCACCGAAGACGAAAGCCAGAGAGCCACACATGGATATCCGCGCCGCCGAAATTTCGGCCATCCTCAAGTCGCAGATCGCCTCCTTCGGCGTGGAAGCCGATGTCTCGGACATCGGCCAAGTGCTGTCCGTCGGCGACGGCATCGCCCGCATCCACGGTCTGGACAATGTCCAGGCTGGTGAAATGGTCGAGTTCACCAAGGCCGGCGTGAAGGGCATGGCCCTGAACCTGGAACGCGACAACGTCGGTGCCGTGATCTTCGGCGCTGACGCCGAGATCGCTGAGGGCGACGAAGTCCGCCGCCTGGGCGAGATCGTGGACGTGCCGGTCGGCAAGGGCCTGCTTGGCCGCGTCGTGAACCCGCTGGGCGAGCCGATCGACGGCAAGGGCCCGATCCAGTTCACCGAGCGCCGCCGCGTGGACGTCAAGGCTCCGGGCATCATCCCGCGCAAGTCGGTTCACGAGCCGATGCAGACCGGCCTGAAGTCGATCGACACCCTGATCCCCATCGGCCGTGGCCAGCGCGAGCTGATCATCGGTGACCGTCAGGTCGGCAAGACCGCCGTCGCCATCGACACCATCCTGAACCAGAAGCCGCTGAACAAGTCGGACGACGAGTCGCAG
The DNA here is from genome assembly GCA_023409795.1 of Pseudomonadota bacterium. GTDB lineage: Bacteria > Pseudomonadota > Alphaproteobacteria > Caulobacterales > Caulobacteraceae > Brevundimonas. The sequence goes on along the minus strand of JAEYQX010000100.1, from coordinate 4,814 downwards.
AAGCTGTACTGCATCTACGTCGCCGTGGGCCAGAAGCGCTCGACCGTCGCCCAGATCGTGAAGACCCTGGAAGAGACCGGCGCCCTGGAATACACCATCGTCGTCGCCGCCACGGCTTCGGAACCGGCCCCGCTGCAGTTCCTGGCTCCGTTCGCTGGCACCGCCATGGGCGAGTTCTTCCGCGACAACGGCATGCACGGCCTGATCGTCTATGACGACCTGTCGAAGCAGGCCGTGGCCTATCGCCAGATGTCGCTGCTGCTGCGCCGTCCGCCGGGCCGTGAAGCCTACCCGGGCGACGTCTTCTACCTGCACAGCCGCCTGCTGGAGCGTTCGGCCAAGCTGAACGGCGACTACGGCTCGGGCTCGCTGACCGCCCTGCCGATCATCGAGACCCAGGCCAACGACGTGTCGGCCTACATCCCGACCAACGTGATCTCGATCACCGACGGCCAGATCTTCCTGGAATCGGACCTGTTCTACCAGGGCATCCGTCCGGCCGTGAACGTCGGCATCTCGGTGTCGCGCGTCGGCTCGTCGGCCCAGACCAAGGCGATGAAAAAGGTCGCCGGCCCGATCAAGGGCGAGCTGGCCCAGTATCGTGAGATGGCCGCCTTCGCCAAGTTCGGTTCGGACCTCGACGTCTCGACCCAGAAGCTGCTGGCCCGCGGTGCCCGCCTGACCGAGCTGCTGAAGCAGCCGCAGTACGCCCCGCTGACCATGGAAGAGCAGGTCGTGTCGGTTTACGCCGGTACCCGCGGCTACCTGGACGGCATCGCCGTGGCTGACGTCGGCCGCTTCGAGAAGGAACAGCTGGCCCGCGTGCCCGCCAACAACGCGTCGCTGCTGGACGGCATCCGCACCAAGAAGGACCTGACCTCCGAGCTCGAAGCCGAGCTGAAGGGCGTTCTGGAATCCTTCGTCAAGACCTTCGCCTGATCTGAGCCCCCAACCGAAGCGAGAGTAACGCCGGATGGCCAGCCTCAAGGAAATGCGCGATCGGATCGGAAGCGTTAAGTCGACGCAGAAGATCACGAAAGCCCTGAACATGGTCGCCGCGGCCAAGCTGAAGCGTGCCCAGGAGCAGGCTGAGAATGCCCGCCCCTACGCCCAGCGTATGGCTTCGGTGATCGCCAACCTGGCCGCCGGCGTGGGCGCGGATGCTCCGCGCCTGCTCGCCGGGACGGGCGAGGACCAACGCTACCTGATCGTGGTGGCCACGGCCGACAAGGGCCTGGCCGGCGGTTTCTCGTCGAACGTGATCAAGGCCGCGCGCGAGCGCATCAACAGCCTGATCGCCCAGGGCAAGACCGTCGAGATCATCGCGGTTGGCCGCAAGTCGCGCGACCAGCTGGCCCGCCTCTATGGCGACAAGCTGGTCCGCACCTTTGAACTGTCCGAACACAAGACGGTTGGCCTGCACTCGGCCCAGCCGATCGCCGAGCTGATCGCCGAGAAGTTCGAGCAGGGCCAGGCCGATGTGGTCCAGCTGTTCTACAGCCAGTTCAAGTCGGTGATCCAACAGGTTCCGACCGGTGCCCAGCTGGTCCCGGCCCAGGTCGAGGCCGCCTCGGCCGACGCCTCGACGGCCCTGTACGAGTATGAGCCCTCGGAAGAGGAAATCCTCGAGACCCTGCTGCCGCGCAACCTGACGACCCAGATCCTGGCGGCCCTGCTGGAAAACCAGGCGGGCTTCTTCGGTTCGCAGATGGCTGCGATGGACAACGCCACGCGCAACGCGGGCGAACTCATCAATGCCCTGACCCTGCAGTACAACCGTAAACGTCAGGCCCAGATCACCACCGAGCTGATCGAGATCATCGCTGGCGCCGAAGCCATCTGATCCCGAACGACACCTTTCCGAACCGGACACACCCATGACCGACGCCACCGCCCCGAAGAAACCCGCCGCCAAGAAGCCGGCTGCCAAGAAGACCGCTGCTGTCGCCGCCACCGCTGCCGTTGCTGGCCAGGGCAAGATCGCCCAGGTCATCGGCGCCGTCGTTGACGTGCAGTTCGACGGCCAACTGCCGGCCATCCTGAACGCCCTGGAAACCCAGAACGTCGACCAGAAGACCGGTGAGCCCTTCACCCTGGTCCTCGAGGTTGCCCAGCACCTGGGCGAGAACAGGGTCCGCGCCATCGCCATGGACACCACCGAAGGCCTGACCCGTGGTCAGCCGGTCGTGGACACCGGCAAGTCGATCATGGCTCCGGTCGGCCCGGGCACCCTCGGCCGCATCATGAACGTCGTCGGCCAGCCGATCGACGAAGCCGGTCCGATCCAGACCACCGAATACCGTCCGATCCACAAGGATGCTCCGACCTTCGATCAGCAGTCGACCTCGGCTGAAATCCTGGTCACCGGCATCAAGGTCATCGACCTGATCTGCCCCTACACCAAGGGCGGCAAGATCGGCCTGTTCGGCGGTGCCGGCGTGGGCAAGACCGTGACCATGCAGGAACTGATCAACAACATCGCCAAGGCTTACGGCGGTTATTCGGTTCTGGCCGGCGTGGGTGAACGTACCCGCGAAGGCAACGACCTGTACCACGAGATGATCGAGTCGAACGTGAACGTCGACCCGAAGGAAAACAACGGCTCGACCGCCGGCTCCAAGTGCGCCCTGGTCTACGGCCAGATGAACGAACCGCCGGGTGCCCGCGCCCGCGTCCCCCTGACCGGCCTGTCGATCGCCGAATACTTCCGCGACGAAGAAGGCAAGGACGTGCTGCTGTTCGTCGACAACATCTTCCGCTTCACCCAGGCCGGTTCGGAAGTGTCGGCTCTGCTGGGCCGTATCCCGTCGGCCGTGGGCTATCAGCCGACGCTGGCGACCGAAATGGGTAACCTGCAAGAGCGCATTACCTCGACCAAGAAGGGCTCGATCACCTCGGTCCAGGCCATCTATGTTCCGGCCGACGACCTGACCGACCCGGCTCCGGCTGGTACCTTCGCCCACCTGGACGCCACGACCGTTCTGAACCGCGACATCGCGGCCCAGGCCATCTTCCCGGCCGTGGATCCGCTGGACTCGACCTCGCGTATCATGGACCCGCTGGTCATCGGTGAAGAACACTACACCGTGGCCCGTCGCGTTCAGGAAACCCTGCAACAGTACAAGGCGCTGAAGGACATCATCGCCATCCTGGGCATGGACGAACTGTCGGAAGACGACAAGCTGGTTGTGGCCCGCGCCCGCAAGATCCAGCGCTTCCTGTCGCAGCCGTTCCACGTGGCCGAACAGTTCACCAACACCCCGGGTGCCTTCGTCGAGCTGGCTGACACCATCCGCTCGTTCAAGGCCATCTGCGACGGCGAATACGACCACCTGCCGGAAGCCGCCTTCTACATGGTCGGCCCGATCGAGGAAGTGGTCGCCAAGGCCGAGAAGATGGCTGCCGAGGCCTGATCCATGACCGGCAAGCTGAACTTCTCCCTCGTCGCCCCGGAACGCGAAATCTTCGCGGGCCAGGTCGATCAGGTCGACGCGCCGGGTGTCGAGGGCGACTTCGGCGTCCTGCCGGGCCACGCCCCGTTCATGACCACCCTGCGTGAAGGCGTGATCACGATCTATGAAGGCAACGCCCGCCGCCGTTTCGACGTCAAGGGCGGTTTCGCCGACGTCAACGGTGAGGGTCTGACGATCCTCGCCGAAGAGGCTTCGGAAATCACCGCCTGAGCGGATCGACCGGACTGAAATGACAAAGGCCCCCGTCATCGCGACGGGGGCCTTTTTCTTTGCCGTTCTTATGCGTCATCCTCGGCCCTGTGCCGAGGATCCAGACCCTCGACGCCTGATAGGCTTTGCGGCGGCGCTCCTGAGACCTTGGGGCGCGTCAATGGATCTCGGCACAGGGCCGAGGATGACGCCGTTAAGGCGGGAGCCTAGGCCGCCCACTGGGCAAACAGGGCCGCCACCTCCTCATAGATCGCCCGCTTGAACGGGATAATCAGGCCGGGGGCTTCGGACAGGTCGGCCCAGCGCCAGGTGTCGAACTCCACCTCGTCGTCGGCAAACAGGTCGATCTCGCTGTCCGGCCCGGTCAGGCGAAAGGCAAACCACATCTGCCGTTGACCCTTGAAGCCGCGCCAGCCCTTGGGGCCGTTCATGACCTCCTCGGGGAAGTCATAGGTCAGCCAGTCCCGCGTGCGGCCCAGCAGCTCGACCGAGGTCACGCCCGTCTCCTCGCGCAGCTCGCGCCGCGCGGCGGCTTCCAGGTCCTCGCCCTCGTCGACGCCGCCCTGGGGGAACTGCCAGTTCCACGGATCGGGCGTCTCGGCGCGCCGGCCAAGCCAGACCTGGCCCTTCTGGTTGAACAGGACGACCCCGACATTGGGGCGATAGGCGGACAGGTCAGCTTTGGTCATGGCCTGGGTTTAAGCTGACTTGGGCCCCGGCTCCAGTGGCGCGGGCCATGCCGGTTTAACAGGGCTTTAAAGCCGGGCGGGGCACAGTGGCGGCATGGACAGACGCGGCCTTCTTCATCTTGCCGGGGCGAGCCTGACGGCGGGCTTCATGGCTGCTGCCTTGCCCGGCCGTGCCCTGTCAGCGCCCAAGGGCGGATCGGGCGGGAACAACCCCTATGTCGTCATTGCGCCCGCCACCGGCGTCGTGCCGCGCCGCGATGGCCGTCGCAGCACCCTGACGGTCGAAATGGGGCTGGAGGTGCCGGACCGCGACCTGCGCGACCGGGCCCATCTGTCGCGCCCGCGCCTCAGCGCCGCCTATAACGAGATCGTCCGCACCACCGCCAGCCGGCTGCTGCCGGGGACCCCGCCTGACATCGAGGCGATCGGCCGGGACCTGCAG
>JAEYQX010000147.1 GCA_023409795.1 Pseudomonadota bacterium | reverse complement strand
GTCGAGGATCATGCCGTGAACCGCGAGGTGGTGCGCTGCCTGCTGGCTCCGTTCGGCCCCGAACTGGTCATGGCCGAGGACGGCCAGGTCGGGTTCGACCGCTTTGTCGCCGAGCCGTTCGACCTGGTGCTGATGGATATGCAGATGCCGCGCATGGATGGGGTGACGGCCATCCGCCTGATCCGCGAGCACGAAGCGGCGCATAATGTCGCACGCACCCCGATCATCATGCTGACGGCCAATGCGACCGAGCAGCACCATCGCGACGCCATGGCGGCCGGTGCCGATCACCTGGTGGCCAAGCCGATCAATCTGGAACTGCTGCTGGAAGGCATCGAGACCGGCATGAGCGCCTGCCGCGACCATGCGCCGGACCAGGCCACGGCGGTGCTGGCCACCACCGCCTGAGGCGGCGTGAGCCGTCGTGGTGCAGCTTCTGGGGCCTATCCACTGGCAAACAGCCTGATTTGGCCGTAATAACGAAATTGCGGACGCCGTTTGTTGCGCCGCGCAGCGGGTTTCTCCCCTTTCGATGTTGACCATCGCTATCGTCGTCGTGCTCCTCCTGGTGGTGCTGAACGGCCTTTTCGCAATGACCGAACTTGCGGTCGTTTCGTCACGCAAATCCAAGCTTCAGAGCCGCGCCGAACGCGGGGATCGTGGGGCCCGGGCGGCCCTGCGGCTGTCCGAGGAACCGACCCAGTTCCTGTCCGCCGTCCAGGTCGGGATCACCCTGATCGGTATTCTGGCCGGTGCCTATGGCCAGGCCAGCATCGCCGGCCAGCTGGACGAGATTCTGACGCGCCACTTCCCGGCTCTGGCCCCCTATTCCCAGCCGGTCTCGACCGGCATCGTGGTCGTGCTGATCACCTATGTCTCGCTGATCGTGGGCGAGCTGGTGCCCAAGCGCCTGGCCCTGATCTTCCCCGAGACCATTGCCTCCAAGATGGCTGCGCCCATCTCGACCATGGCCCTGGTGATGAAGCCCTTCGTCCTGCTGCTGACGGCTTCGACCTCGGGCATCCTCAAGCTGCTGGGCGTCAAGGACCGTGATGGGTCGGACGTTACCCAGGAAGAGGTCGAGAGCATCCTGGCCGAGGGCACGTCTGCGGGCCTGATCGAGCCGGAAGAGCAGGAGATGATCGAGGAGATCCTGCGCCTGGGCGACCGTCCGGTCCGCGTGGCCATGACGCCGCGCCACGAAGTCTTCTGGATTGCCCTGGACGATGCCGAGGAGGAAATCCGCGAGGAAAACCGCACCTGCCCCTATTCGCGGATCGTCGTGGCGCGTGATGCCGACGTCGATAACCCGATCGGCGTGGTCCACAAGAAGGACGTCCTGGACAGCCTGCTGACCGACGGCAGCTATGACCTGGAGAAGCTGGTCAACGAGCCGGCCTTCATCCCGCAGTCGACCTCGGTGCTCAAGGCGCTGGAGATCATCAAGGGGTCGCGCATCCACATGGCCTTTGTCGTCGATGAATACGGGGCCTTCGAGGGCGTCGTGACGGCGACGGACCTGCTGGAAATGATCGCCGGTGACTTCAACGAAAGCCACGACGAGGCCGACCTGGCCATGCGCAAGCGCGAGGATGGCTCGTGGCTGGTGGATGGCCAGACCGACCTGGACGAGCTGGCCGACACCCTGGGCGAGGACTTTGGCGAGAACGAGGGCTTCCACACGGTGGCCGGCCTTGTCCTGCACCACCTGTCGCGCCTGCCGTCCGAGGGCGAGGTGCTGCAGCTGGGTCGCTTCGAGGTCGAGGTCGTCGACATGGATGACCGCCGCATCGACAAGCTGATCTTCCGCGAGGTGATCGCCGATGCAGGCCCGACCCCGGACTGATCCGGCTCGCGCCCCTGAATGCAAGAAAGGGACGGCCCGCAAGGACCGTCCCTTTTCCTTTGCCTGAAGCGGCGGCTGATCAGGAGCGCTTCTTGTCCTTGGCGTGGGCCCAGGCGGAGACGAAGCCGAGGACGCTGATGAAGCTGGCAAAGGCGGCGCAGAAAGCGATGATGATGGGAAGGGCGCTGGCGGGCATGGGTGTTCTCCTTTGAGAACAAGCCTTGCGGTTTCGAAGCCCTGCCGGCCTTGATTGAGATCAAACCGAACGCGGGTTTCAGGCCGCCTGGCGCGACGGGACCTGGCTCATCTGGATGCGGCCATCCTCATCGCGACCCAGGACGGCGATGTGGTGGTCGCAAAGCGCCAGGGGGGCAGGGCGGTGGCTGACCAGGATCAGCCCCTGGCCCGTGCGTTGCAGGTGCGCTTCCAGACCTTCCAAGACCCGGGCCTCGATCACCGGGTCAAGGCCCTCGGTCGGCTCGTCCAGCACCAGCCAGGGGGCCTGGCGCAGATAGGCGCGGGCCAGGCCCAGGCGGCGGCGCTCGCCGCCTGACAGGCGGGTGCCATTCTCGCCCAGCGGCGTATCCAGACCCAGGGCTGATCGGGCGATCCGCTCGTCCAGGGCCGCCGCCTTCAGCGCCGCCCACAGGGCCGTATCATCCGCCTTGGGATCGGCCAGCCGCAGGTTCTCGCGCACCGTGCCCGCCAGAAGCGTGGCCTGTTGCGGGGCATAGGCAAACCGGGCTCGGGCGTGCCGGGGCGCGACATCAGCCACATCAAGGCCGCCCAGGCGCGTCTCGGCTTTTATCGCAGGGCGCAGGTGCATCCAGCGCTCGATCAGGGTGGTCTTGCCCAGGCCCGACCGGCCGCTGATCGCCAGCCTCTGGGGCGGATTGAGCGTGAGGGCGGGGGCGACCAGCGTCAGGCTGTTGTCGGTCGGCTGGCCGGTGGCCTGGTCGGCCGAATCCAGCAGGCTGCCCAGGCGCTCGACCGCCGTGGCTACGGCCCCGCGCTGGCGCAGGGCGGTCATCAGGGCGGCGCTGCTCTCGATGGTGGTGATGGCAGCCAGGATGGCCAGGGCCATCAGCGGCGGCTGGTTAGCGGGGCCGGTCAGGACGACGCCGATGACGGTCAGGGCCATGGTCGCCGTCTGGGTCGCCATCAGGGCGCTGCCGGCGCGGGTCAGGCGTCGGGTGGCGGCATCCAGCTGCTGGCCCTGCCGGCCCACCTGCGCCGTGGCCCAGTCCCGCGCGCCATAGGCCTGGAGCTCGGCGGCCGCAGCGGCCATGGCGGCAAAGTCCGACTTGACCAGGCCCGAGGCCTGCTGGACCTGGCGACCGGCCGGATCGGCCAGTCGGCGCGCCAGGAAGATGCTGATGCCCGTCCCGGCCAGGACGGCGACCAGGATGACCACGGCGGGCTTCCACCCGGCGACCAGGGCCATGGCCATGCCGGCGACCAGGCCGCTGATGGCCCCCCCGGGGGCGGACAGCCGCACGAAGTGGTGCTGGATGGCATCGACATCCTGGACCAGTCGCGACGAGGCCTCGCCGCCGCTGAGGGCCAGGGTGCGCTCGACCGGCCCGCCTGCCAGGCCTTCGAACAGCCGGGGGCGCAGGTTGGCCAGGGCCCGCAGCGCCGCCTGGTGGCCGGTGATCCGCTCGCCATAGCGGGACGCGGTGCGCACGACGGCCAGGAACCGAATCAGGGAGCTGGGAATCAGGTAGTTGAAGGT
>JAEYQX010000088.1 GCA_023409795.1 Pseudomonadota bacterium | reverse complement strand
CTGGATGCCCGTGCCGACGTGGTGGTGGCCACGCGGTTCGACCGGGGCGAGACCCCGGGCCTGGACCTGTGTGACGTCATCATCGACTTCTCGACTCCGGAAGCCTCGGTCGAACTGGCCAGGGCCTGCGCCGAGCGGGGCGGCCCGGCCCTGGTGATCGGCTCCACCGGCTTTACCCCTGAGCAGGAAGCGGCGCTGGAGGCGGCGGGCAGCCGCGTCGCCATCGTCAAGAGCGGCAACTTCTCGCTGGGCGTGAACATGCTGATCGGCCTGGTCCGCAATGCGGCCCAGCGACTGAACGCGCGCGACTGGGACATCGAGGTCACCGAGGCCCACCACCGGCGCAAGGTCGACAGCCCGTCCGGCACGGCCCTGATGCTGGGCGAGGCGGCGGCGGATGGTCGCCGGGTTGACCTGTCTGACGTCCGCTCTGCCCCCTATGACGGGGTCCAGGGCCCGCGCGAGGAAGGCACGATCGGCTTTTCCGTCATTCGCGGTGGCGGCATCATCGGTGAGCACTCGGTCATGTTTGCCTCGGACGACGAGGTCCTGACCCTGTCCCATTCGGCAATCGACCGCAGCCTGTTCGCCAAGGGGGCCGTGGCCGCTGCGGCCTGGGTGCGCAGCCGCCAGCCGGGCCTTTACGACATGCAGGACGTCCTGGGTTTCCGCCAGGCCTGATAGGGCGTAACCACCGGGCATGATCCGTCAGGGCACCAGTTACGGCATACTCCTGCGGGCGCTTGCGGCCCTGTGTTTCTCGCTGATGACGGCCTGCATGAAGTGGGCCACGATGATCGAGCCCGTCTCGGCGGGCGAGATGGTCTTCTACCGCTCCCTGTTCGGCCTGCCGGTGGTCCTGTTCTGGATCTTCAGCCGGGGCGAGGGGCTGGCGGCCATCACCACCCGGCGGCCTTTGGTCCATCTGTGGCGCTGCGGGCTTGGGGTGAGCGGGATCCTGCTGATCTTTGAGGGGCTTAAGCACCTGTCGCTGGCCGACGCCACGACCATAGGTTTTACCGCGCCGATATTTGCCACCCTGCTGTCGATCGTCCTGCTGTCCGAGCAGGTGGGCCGCCACCGCTGGGCCGCCATTGCCGTGGCCTTCCTGGGTGTGGTGGTGGTGCTGCGCCCGGGCATGGAGGGTGCGCCGTCCCTGGTCGGCCTGCTGCTGGCCCTGTCCGGGGCCTTTGTCGCCGCCTCGGTCACCGTGACGCTGAGGCAGCTGGGCAAGACGGAAAGCACGACCTCGATCGTCTTCTGGTTCTTTATCGCCTGCTGCGTGGTGGGCGGCACCATCAGCCTGTTCAACGGCCATGCCCACAGCCTGATGGGCTATGCGGTCCTGGCGGCGGGTGGCCTGGCGGGCGGCTTTGCCCAGCTGCTGATGACCTCCAGCCTCCGGCACGCCCCGGTCTCGACCCTGGCCCCGCTGGACTATCTGCAGATGGTCGGGGCGGTGCTTCTGGGCTGGGTGCTGTTCAGCGACGTGCCGACCCTGGCGACCCTGACGGGGGCAGGGCTGATCGCCGCCAGTGGGCTCTATACCGCCTGGCGTGAGCGGGTCCGCCGACGCGAGGTCACGCCGCCCGCTCCCAATGCCTCGGTCTAGACCCCGGTCGAGCCAAAGCCACCGGCCCCGCGCGCGGTCTCGTCCAGCTCGCTGACCTCGGCCATGACCGCCTGGGTATAGGGGGCGATGACCATCTGGGCGATGCGCTCGCCGCGCTGGATCTCAAAGGCGACCTGTCCGTGGTTGACCAGGATGACGCCGACCTCGCCGCGATAGTCGCTGTCGATGGTGCCGGGGCTGTTCAGGCAGGTGATGCCGTGCTTCAGGGCCAAGCCCGAGCGGGGCCGCACCTGGGCCTCATAGCCGGGTTCCAGCGCGATCTTCAGTCCGGTGGGCACCAGCCTGCGCTCGCCGGGGGCCAGGGTGATGCTCTCGCCCTCGGCCAGGGCCGCGCGCAGGTCCATGCCGGCCGAGCCGGTCGTCTCATAGGCGGGCAGGGCAAGGCCCTCGGCGTGCGGCAGGCGCTGGACGCGGACAGTGGTCATCGGCTGGGGGCTTCCTTCAGGCCTTGAAGTGGTCGGCGATGCGCCGGGCCAGCTGGCGGGCCACGGCGGTCTTGGTCTGGCGCGGCCAGGCCTCGGCCCCGCCCTTGGTGAACAGGGTCACGGCATTGCCGTCCGAGCCAAAGACATCGTCGGAGACATCATTGCCGACGATCCAGTCGCAGTCCTTGCGCGACAGCTTGGCCCGGGCATTGGCCTCCAGGTCGCTGGTCTCGGCGGCAAAACCGACCACCAGGCGGGGCCGCTTCGGGCCGGGGGCCGAGACGCTGGCCAGGATGTCCGGGTTCTCGATCAGGCTGAGGGTCGGCGGCCCGCCAGGCTTCTTCTTGATCTTGCCCAAGGCCACGCCATCGACGCGCCAGTCGGCGACGGCGGCGCTCATCACCGCGATGTCGGCGGGCAGCTGGGCCTCGACGGCGGCCTTCATCTCGGTGGCGGCCTCGACCCAGATGCGGGTGACGCCGACCGGGGCCTCCAGGGCCACGGGGCCGGAAATCAGGGTGACCTCGGCCCCCAGGTCGGCCAGGGCGGCGGCCACGGCATAGCCCTGCTTGCCGCTGGAGCGATTGGTCAGGCCCCGCACCGGGTCGATGGGCTCAAAGGTCGGGCCGGCGGTGACGACCGCCTTGCGGCCGCTCAGCGGGCGACCGTCAGGCCCGGCCAGAAGCCGCTGAATGGCCTCCAGGATGGCGGCCGGTTCGGCCATGCGGCCGGGGCCGAACTCGCCACAGGCCATCTCGCCCTCGTCGGGCCCGACCAGGGCAGCCGCGTGGAAGCCGTCAAAGGTCTTGAGCCGCTCGACATTGGCCTGGACCGCCGGATGCTGCCACATCCGCACATTCATGGCCGGGGCCCACAGAACCTTCTTGTCGGTGGCCAGAAGCGTGGTCGAGGCCAGGTCGTCGGCCTGGCCATTGGCCGCCTTGGCGATCAGGCCCGCCGTGGCCGGGGCCACCACCACCAGGTCGGCCCAGCGCGACAGCTCGATATGGCCCATCGAGGTCTCGTCCTCGGGCATGAACAGCTCTTGCCGCACCGGATGGCCGCTCAGGGCCGCCAGCGACATGGGGGTCACGAACTCGGCCCCTGCCCGGGTCAGGATGGTCATGACCTCGGCCCCTGATTTTCTCAGCAGGCGGATCAGTTCCAGCGCCTTGTAGGCGGCGATGCCGCCCCCGACGATCAGCAGGATTTTGCGGCCATGAAGCGAGGATGCGGTCATGCTGCCTGTCTAGCCGCGAGACGTGACGGCGTCGAGACACGAAGGATGTTGCCAGTCTGTTCCGGATGTGTCTATTTATGCGTCTATAAATAGCAGCAGGGGGCTGTCATGAAGCGTGCGGGGCGTGGCGTAGGGACGGTAAGGGTCTGGTTTGGGCGGCTTTTCGGCCTGGGTGCAGGCCTTGCGCTTGCGGGACTGGCCGCCTGTGACAGTGGCGGCTCGGCGGTCGAGACCCGGCCACGGCCGGAGGGCACCCAGGTCCAGGCCCTGGTGGTCGAGGCCAGCAGCGCCGCCGAGGCGGGACCGCAGGGGGCGGCAGGTTCCGCCGTGGCCACCGTCACCGCCAACCGGCGCGAAACCGCCGACGCCAAGATCCAGCGGCTTTACGAGCGGAACGGGGCGGCCTTTGGCGCGCAGTCGGCGGATGACTACCTGGCCCGCGTCCGGGCCTTTATCCGCCAGCCGCCGGGCGGGACCGAGATCGTCACCCGGGCCAATGGCGATACCCTCTTCTACCAGGCCGCGACCAACACCTTTGCCGTGGTGGATCGCGACGGGGTGCCGCGCACCATGTTCAAGCCTGACGACGGACCCACCTACTGGGCCCGGCAAAAGGAGACCGCCCCGACCTTTGGCCAGAGGCGGCCTGCCGTGAACGCGGAATAGGCCCGGGGATCAGGCCGGGTCGAAGGTCAGGGGCGCACCCCAGAAGCGGGCGATCAGCTCGGACTGGGGACCGGGCGTGCCGGTGGTCAGGAAGTCGCGGCGACCCGAGTGACCCAGGTCATATTCCGGGTGCTTCTGGAAGTAGCGTTCCAGGGAATCGGCGACGGCCTGGGGCTGGCTGATGACCTGGACGCCTTCGGGCAGGGCTTCCTCGAACAGGTCGGCGACAATCTCGTAGTGGGTGCAGCCCAGGATGGCCTTGTCCGGGTGGCGGCCGATGCGGCGACGCAGGGCATCGACGTGGTCGCGCACGACCACCCGCAGTTCTTCCTCGGGGGCCCCCAGTTCGATCAGGCCGGCCAGGCCGGGGCAGGCCTCGGTAAAGACCGCCAGGTCCTCGCGGCGCTTGTCGATCTCGATCTCATAGACCCGGCTCATGGCCGTGGCCGCGGTGCAGAAGACACCGGTGATGTCGATGGCCTCCTTCTTCTCGCCGTCCAGGCGGCCGTCATGCTCGGCCTCATAGGACCAGGGCAGGCCGGTGGCCGCCTCGATGGTCGGGACGATGATGCCCAGGATGTTGACGGGGCGGTCCAGTTCCTCGCGCAGGCCCGGCAGCCAGGTCTGCTGCAGGCGACGCAGGGCAATGGCCGAGGCAGTATTGCACGCCAGCACCACGACCGAGGCCCCGGCCTCGAACAGGCGACGGCAGCCCGCCCGGGTCAGCTCGACGATATCCTCGCCGCCGCGACCGCCATAGGGGGCGTGTCCCTGGTCACCCAGATAGATGAAGTCAGCCTCGGGAAACCGGGCGACGAGCTCGCGGTGGACCGTCAGGCCCCCCACACCAGAGTCAAATACACCAATAGCCATGCTGCGGCCTTTAAACCTGTGGGGTTCCGTCGTGCAATGCTTCCCTCTAAACCTGTGCCATCATCGTTGCACGGGGCACCGTGCGGCGATCAGGATTCAAAGGTTGGGAGACCCGGATGCACAGACGCCATCTTCTTATCGGGGGCGCAAGCCTCTTTGCCCTGTCGGGCTGCGCCGCAACCGCTGGCGGCGTGGACCCGGTCGCCCCGGTAAGCGCCTCGGCGAACGAGATCGCCATTGCCCGCGCCGTTCTGCCGGTCGCGGCTCCCAAGGCCGAACTGTTGCAGGAATGGACCGGCCCGTACGAGGGCGTGCCGCCGTGGGACAAGGTGACCCCGGCCAAGCTGCGCGAAGCGGTGCTGGAAGGCATCGAACTGCGCCGCGCCGAAATCAACGCCATCGCCAACAACCCCGAGCCGGCGACCTTTGCCAACACCTCGGTGGCCATGCAGCTGGCCGGCGAGCCGCTGGGCCGCTCCATGGCGCTGTTCGGCGTGATGACCAGCAACATCGGCACCCCGGAATACCGCGCCCTGCAAAGCGAGCTGTCGCCGCTGCTGTCGGCTGCCGGTGACGAGACCACCTTCAACGAAGCCCTGTTCGCGCGCATCAAACATGTGCACGAAACCGCTTCGGCTGCCGGCCTGACCGCCGAGCAGGCCCGTATAGCCGAGCGTTCGTACAACAGCTTCGTGCGTAACGGTGCGGCTCTGGATGCTGCCGGCAAGGCCGAACTGGGCCGTATCAACACCGCCCTGTCGAACGCCTTCACCAGCTTCGGCCAAAAGGTCGTCGAAGACGAAAAGACCTACATCCACATCACCGACGAAGCGGCCCTGGCCGGCCTGTCGGACGGTGACAAGGCCGCCGCCGCCGCTGCGGCACGCGCCAACAACCTGACCGGTTGGGCCATCACCAACACCCGCTCGAGCGTCGATCCCTTCCTGTCGTTCGGTGACGACCGCGCCATGCGCGAAAAGGTCTGGCGCGCATTCGTGAACCGCGGTGACAACGGCGATGCCAATGACACCAATGCCACCATCGCCCAGATCGTCGCCCTGCGCGACCAGCGCGCCAGGCTGCTGGGCTTCGTGAACCACGCCGAATGGCGCATGCAGGACACCATGGCCAAGACCCCTGCGGCGGCCATGGAACTGATGGAACGCGTCTGGGCTCCGGCCAAGGCCCGCGTGGCCGAAGAAGTCGCCGACATGAAGGCCATCGCCGGTCACGACATCGAGCCGTGGGACTATCTGTACTATGCGGAGAAGGTCCGTAAGGCCAAGTACGACCTCGACCAGAACGAGATCAAACCCTATCTCGAGCTGAACAACGTCAAGCGCGGCGCCTTCTACATGGCCGAGCGCCTGTACGGCTTCACCTTCCACAAGATCACCGACGGTTCGGTGCCGGTGTTCCATCCGGACGTGGAAGTGTTCGAGGTGCGCAACAAGGCGGACGGCTCGCACGTCGGCCTGTTCTATTCGGACGACTTCGCCCGCTCGGGCAAGCGTTCGGGCGCATGGGCCACGACCTATCGTTCCTACTCGTCCTATGACGGCGTGAAGAACGTGCTGGCCTCGAACAACAACAACTTCATCAAGGCCCCGTCGGGCCCGCTGCTGATCTCGCTGGACGATGCCGAGACCCTGTTCCACGAGTTCGGCCACGCCCTGCACTCGCTGTCGTCCAAGGTCCGCTATCCGGCCCTGGCCGGCACCCCGCGCGACTACGTCGAATATCCGTCGCAGGTGCACGAGCACTGGGTGCTGTCGCGTCCGATCATCGACGGCTTCCTCAAGCACGTCGAAACCGGCCAGCCGATGCCGCAGGCGCTGGTGGACAAGATCGAGGCCGCCTCGACCTTCAACCAGGGCTATGCCACCGTCAGCTACCTGTCGTCGGCCCTGGTCGACATGGACCTGCACACCCAGGCCACCCCGCCGACCGATATCGACGCCTTCGAACGTGAATCCCTGGCCCGCTTCGGCATGCCCAAGGAGATCGTGATGCGTCACCGTCTGCCGCACTTCAACCACCTGTTCACGTCGGACGCCTATTCGGCGGGCTACTACTCCTACCTGTGGTCGGAAGTGATGGACGCCGACACCTGGGCCTATTTCGAAGAGTCCGGTGACGTGTTCAATCCGGTGATCGGTGCCAAGTACAAGGAGATCATCCTGTCCGAAGGCAACACCACCGACCGCGCCGAAGCCTACCGCCGCTTCCGCGGCCGCAACCCGGACGTCACGGCCCTGCTGAAGGTCCGCGGCTTCCCGGTCAACTAAGGGCCCCCATGGCTTAGAACGGACGGCCAGTGGCGAAAGTCACTGGCCGTTCTTTTTTGCGCCCGGCTGGCCTAGGCTGGGTCTGCAAGGGAGAGCGCGGATGGGTGTTGTCGCGGCCTATGTCTACAGGGAGGGGCGGCGGGTGCGCGCTGCGACCCTGACGCCCGAGGGCCTGGCCCTGGACAAGGGCGAGTTCGTCTGGATCGGGCTGCTGGAGCCGACCGACGAGGAACTGTCCGTCCTGGCGCGGCGGTTCGAGTTCCACCCCCTGGCGGTCGAGGACACCCTGGCCGCCTACCAGCTGCCCAAGCTGGAGGTCTATGGCAGCGGCCTGTTTGTCGTGGCGCGCACGGCCCGCGCCGAGGGCGACCAGATTGCCTATGGCGAGACCCACATCTTTGTCGGGGCCGACTACATCATCACCATCCGCCACGGCTCGGCCCGGGGCCACACCCAGTTGCGCAGCCAGCTTGAGGCCGCACCACGCCTGCTGGGACAGGGGCCGGACTTCATCCTGCACGGCATCCTGGACTTTGTCGTGGATGGCTACCTGCCGATCATCACCTCGATCGAGGACAAGGTGATGGAGCTGGAACAACTGACCCTGGACCGCTTCATGTCCCGCTCGGACATCACCCGCCTGTTCCACCTGAGGCGGGAGCTCCTGAGGTTCACGCGCCTGCTGGGGCCGATGCAGGAGGTGGCCAACAAGCTGTCCAGCATCGATCTGCCGGCCATTGACCGGACGGTGCGGCCCTATTTCCGCGACGTGGCCGACCATGTGCGCCGGGTCGAGAACCGGGCCGGCTGGCTGCTGGACATCCTGTCCTCGGTGTTCGAGGTGTCAGGCCTGCTGGAACAGCAGCGCCAGGGCGTCATCACCCGCAAGCTGGCCGCCTGGGCCGCGATCCTGGCCACACCGACGGCGGTGGCGGGCATCTATGGCATGAACTTCGACCATATGCCGGAGCTGAGGTGGACCTATGGCTACCCGGTGGTCATGGGGCTGATCCTGCTGGTCTGCATCGGGCTTTACCTGACCTTCAAGCGAAGCCGCTGGCTCTAGCTCAGCCGCTGTTGCGAAGCCCGGCCGCGACCCCGTTGATGGCCAGCAGGATGCCGTCGCGCACCCGCGGGTCATCATCGCCCGAGCGACGGCGGCGGATCAGCTCGATCTGGACGTGGTTCAGCGGCTCGACATAGGGCATCCGCTGCCGGATCAGCCGGTCCAGCTCGGGCTGGCCGCCCAGCAGGCGGTCGTGGCCGGTGATCGCCAGGACGGCGGCATGGGTGCGGTCCCACTCGGCGCGGATGGCCTGATGGATCCGCTCGGCCAGGTCCGCGTCGGGCACCAGGCTGGCATAGCGACGGGCAATGGCCATGTCGGCCTTGGCCATGACCATCTCCATGTTCTGCACCACGGTGCGAAAGAAGGGCCAGGTGGCGGCCATCTCGCTGAGCTCGGCCGGGTCCTCGCCCTGGATGGCAGAGCCAAAGCCGAACCAGCCGGGCAGCATGACGCGCGACTGGGACCAGCTGAACACCCAGGGAATGGCGCGCAGGTCCTCGATGCGGGTCGAGGTGGTGCGACTGGCCGGGCGCGAGCCGATCTTCAGGTCGGCGATCTCGGCGATGGGGGTGGCGGCGCGGAAGTAGTCGACGAAGCCGGGGGTCTCATAGACCAGGGCGCGATAGGCGGCCATCGAGGCGGCCGACAGGCGCGCGGCCGTGGCCTCGAAGCGCGGATTGCCAGACTGGCCGCGACGCCCCAGCGAGGCCAGCAGGGAGCCACAGGTCAGGGCATCCAGGTTGCGCTGGGCGACCTCGGGCTCGCCATACTTGTTGGCGATGACCTCGCCCTGCTCGGTGACGCGGATGCGGCCCGCCACCGTGCCGGGCGGCTGGCCCAGGACCGCCGAGAAGCTGGAGCCGCCGCCGCGCCCCACGGCCCCGCCACGCCCGTGGAAGAGCTGCAGCCGCACACCAGCCGCCTCGGTCACCTCAAGCAGGGCGCGCGATGCCTCATGCAGTTCCCAGCCTGAGGTCAGGTAGGAGCCGTCCTTGTTGCTGTCCGAATAGCCGATCATCACCTCCTGCACGCCCCGGGCGGTGGCGACGGCGCGGGCCGAGGGCTCGGCCAGCACCCGCTCCAGGGTAGTGCGCGCGGCGCGCAGGTCCTCGATGGTCTCGAACAGGGGCGCAGCCTGGATGGGGCAGGCGGCGGGCCTGGCCGGATCATAGAGCCCCACTTCCTTGAGCAGCAGGTAAACCTCCAGCATGTCCGAGGCGGCATCGGTCTTAGAGACGATGTGGGTGCGGATGGCCTGGGGGCCAAAGGCCGCCAGGGCACGGGTGGCGGCCTCCAGGATGGCGCGCTCCTTCAGCGTCTCCTCACGATAGGTGGCATAGGGCGAGAACAGCGGGCGCACGTCGCGCAGCTCACGCGAAAGCAGGCCAAGGCGGGCTTCCTCGTCCAGGGCCAGATAGTCCTCGCAGACCCCGGCCACCTTCAGCAGGTCGGCCACGACCCGCTCATGCACATCGGCATTCTGGCGCAGGTCCAGGGTGGCCATGTGGAAGCCGAAGATGTCGACGGCGGTGATCAGCTGGCTGAGGCGGTCATCGGCAAAGACCGCCCCATGGGTCTGGACCAGGCTGTCATGCAGAATGGCCAGGTCGGCGCGGAAAGCGTCGGGCCCCTCGTAGGCAGGGGCCTCGATTGGGGCGGGCAGGGGGGCAGGTGCCTCTGCCAGGCTCTGGTGGGTGGCCGACAGGCGGGCGTAGATGTGGCTGAGAGCGCGGCGATAGGGTTCATCGGCCCGCTGGATCGAGGTGTCTGCCGAGGCCCTGGCCAGGGCGGCGAGGTCGGGGCTGACCTCGGCCAGGGTGGAGGACAGGCTTAGCTCCTCGCCCAGGGCATTGGCCTCCTCCAGATAGAAGCCGAGGATGGCGCGGGCCTGGGTGCGGAAGGCCGCGCCGAGCACGGTGGCATCGACATTGGGGTTGCCGTCGCGGTCGCCGCCGACCCAGGTGCCGATCCGCAGGAAGGGCGGCAGGTCCGGGGCCTCCAGCAGGGCCCGCCATTCGGCCAGGTGGCCGGGCGCGACCTGCAGGAAGATGCGCTTCAGCCAGTCGGTGACCGTGTTGATCTCGTCCTGGACGACCAGGCCGGTGGCGCGGGTCAGGCGGGTGGCCCACAGGATGACGATCTGGCGGCGAAGGGCCCGGGTCAGGCTGTCCGGCGTGCAGTCGGCCCCCGCCTGGTCACAGCGGTCCAGCAGGGCCCCGACGGCGCTGATGCGGTCGATGACGCTCTTGCGGCGCACCTCGGACGGGTGGGCGGTCAGGACCGGCGAGATCAGGGCGCTGGACAGGAGATCGCGCACCGCCGCCTGGTCCGTGCCCTCGCTGGCCAGCCGCTTCAGCAGGCCCTTGGGCGTGTCCAGCCGCTCGCCCGCCTCGGCCTGGTCGCGGGCGCGGCGCTTGCCCGCCCGGTCCTCGGCCACATTGGCCAGCAGGGAGAAGGCGGCAAAGCCGTGGGTCAGGCCGATGGCCTGGTCCAGCGACAGGTCGCCCAGCAGGGCCTCCAGCCGCGCGGCCCCCTGGATGGACGGGTCGCGGTGATAGGCCACCGAGGCCTGGCGCACGGCCTCGATGCGGTCATAGAGGTCCTGGCCCCCCTCGTCGCGGATGACCTCGCCCAGCAAGGCTCCCAGCAGGCGGACCTCGTCGCGCAGTCGGGTGTCGGCGGCCTGGATCATCGGTGGTCCTTTGGCGAGGTCGGGGACAGAAGCAGGAGGCTATCCAGATAAACCGGTTCGACCAAACCCTGTTTCTACAACTCGTGTTGCAGGGCATGGGGCCGGGTGCCGGGCTGGGCGCTGGGCAGGGGCAGCTTCACGTGAAACAGGCAAACTTGCCTTCTGGCGTCATATCCGCCATAAGCGCACCCTTCCGGCGCAAGTGAACCTCGCGTCTCCACCAAGACGACAGCCTTGTTGTTCATTCAACAGGGAACGAGCTTGGCGAGAACCCTCTGCAGACGTGATCGTCGCCAGAGGCCGTTTCGCTATGGAGGCACGACCACCTGCCCTCATGAGGTGCTGAATGTTCGAGGCTCTGAACGAGCGACTGACAGGCGTATTTGACCGGATCACCGGTCGCGGCGCGCTGTCCGAAAAGGATGTCGAAGAGGCGCTGCGCGAGGTTCGCGTGGCCCTGCTCGAGGCCGACGTCGCCCTGCCGGTGGTCAAGGACTTCATCAGCCGCGCCAAGGAACAGGCGACCGGCGAGGAAGTCATCCGCTCGGTCAAGCCCGCCGACCAGGTGGTCAAGATCGTCTATGACGGCCTGGTCGAGATGCTGGGCGGCGAGGAGCCGGTCCCGCTCAATACCAATGCCAGCCCGCCCGCCGTCGTCCTGATGGCCGGCCTGCAGGGCTCGGGCAAGACGACAACCTCGGCCAAGCTGGCCCTGCGCCTGACCCGCTTCGACAAGAAGAAGGTCATGATGGCCTCGCTGGACACCCGTCGTCCGGCGGCCATGGAGCAGCTGGCCACCCTGGGCCAGCAGATCGAGGTTGCCACCCTGCCGATCGTGGCGGGCGAAAGCGCCGTCCAGATCACGCGCCGCGCCCTGCAATCGGCCAAGCTGCAGGGCTTTGACGTCCTGATCCTCGACACCCCCGGCCGCATCACGCTCGACGAAGCGCTGATGAACGAAGTCGCCGAGGTGGCCGAGATCGCCAAGCCGATCGAGACCCTGCTGGTCGCCGACAGCCTGACC
Organism: Pseudomonadota bacterium; assembly: GCA_023409795.1. Lineage (GTDB taxonomy): Bacteria > Pseudomonadota > Alphaproteobacteria > Caulobacterales > Caulobacteraceae > Brevundimonas. Next base: position 6,703 of record JAEYQX010000088.1, on the reverse strand, counting down.
GGTCAGGATGCCGTGCGTACCGCCGCCGCCTTCCATGAGCGCCTGCCGCTGACCGGCCTGGTGCTGACCCGCGCCGATGGTGACGGTCGTGGCGGTGCCATGCTGTCGATGCGCGCCGTCACCGGCCTGCCGATCAAATATCTGGGTGCCGGCGAAAAGGTCGATGAGCTGGACGTCTTCGACGCCCGCCGTGTCGCTGGCCGCATCCTGGGCCAGGGCGACATCGTGGCTCTGGTCGAGAAGGCCGCAGCCGACCTGGACCACGCCAAGGCCGAGAAGATGGCCCGCAAGCTGGCCAAGGGCCAGTTTGACCTGGACGACCTGGCCAACCAGCTGCGCCAGATGCAGAAGATGGGTGGCCTGCAAGGCATCATGGGCCTGCTGCCGGGCGTGGCCAAGCTGAAGAACCAGATGGCCGACAGCAACATCAACGACAAGATGATCGATCGCCAGCTGGCCATCATCTCGTCGATGACCAAGGCCGAGCGCAAGAAGCCTGACCTGCTGAACGCCAGCCGCAAGAAGCGTGTGGCGGCCGGTTCGGGCGTCGAGGTCCAGGACATCAACCGCCTGCTGAAACAGCACCGCCAGATGTCCGACATGGTCAAGTCGCTGTCCAAGGGTGGCGGCAAGAACCTGCAGAAGATGGCAGCCATGATGGGCGGCATGCCCGGCATGGGTGGTGGCGGCCCCGACCTGGCCCGCCTGAAAGCCCTGGGCGGCGGCAAGATGCCGGAACCCAGCGCTGACGACATGAAAGCCATTCAGGACCGCCTGGCGGGCCTGGGCGGCGGACAACTTCCGGGGGGCCTTCCGGGTCTGCCGGGCTTCCCCAAAAAGAAATAACGACCTTCAAGAAAGAGACTGAAAATGCTGAAGATCCGTCTGGCCCGTGGTGGTGCCAAGAAGCGCCCCTACTACTATATCGTCGTTGCTGACTCGCACGCTCCGCGCGACGGCAAGTTCCTGGAGCGCGTGGGTTCGTACAACCCGATGCTGCCCAAGGACTGTGAAACCCCGCGCGTCGTCCTGAAGGCCGACCGCATCGCCGAATGGCTGGCCAAGGGTGCCCAGCCGACCGACCGCGTCGCCCGCTTCATCAGCCAGTCGCAGGACGAAGTCCTGGTCGGCAAGGTCAAGTGGACCCAGTCGAACAACCCGAACAAGGGCACCCCGGGCAAGAAGGCCCAGGAACGCGCCGCTGAACGCGCCCAGCGTGAAGCCGACCGCCTGGAAGCCGAAGCCGCTGCCAAGGCCGAAGCCGCTGAAGCCGCTGCTGCTGCCAAGGCTGAAGCTGAAGCCGCTGCCGCCGCTCCGGCTGAAGAAGCTCCGGCTGCCGAAGAAAACACCGAAGCCTAAGGCTTTGCGTGGCCTGGCCCTGGCCGGGTTCTGAAAAGGGAAAGCAGCGTCCGATGCCGGGCGCTGCTTTTCTGCTATCTGAAGCCGATGTGGATTGACGGAGCCCGGAATGAGCGGTGCGGATAAACTGGTCCTGGTGGGACAGGTGGGCGGGGCCTTTGGCGTCCGCGGCGAGGTGCGGATCACCGCCTTTACCGCCGATCCCCTGTCGCTGATGGACTATCAGCCCCTGCTGAAGGCCGACGGGAGCGTGGCCCTTACCCTGACCTCGGCGCGGCCGGACAAGGCGGGCGTGGTGGCCCGGGTCAAGGAGATCGCCACCAAGGAGGAGGCCGATGCCCTGCGCGGGCAAAAGCTGTTCGTCCCGCGTGACCGCCTGCCCGAGCCGGAGGAGGACGAGTTCTACCTGACCGATCTGGTGGGGCTGGAGGCCCGCGATGGCGACGAGGCCGTCATTGGCAAGGTGAAGTCGGTCCAGAACTTCGGGGCCTCGGATATGCTGGAGATTGCCCCGCGCGATGGTGGCCCGACCTGGTACCTGCCCTTCACGCGCGAGGCGGTGCCGGATGTGCGGATCGGCGAGGGCTGGCTGCGCGCGCTGAAGCCGACCGAGGTCGACGAGCGCGACGAGGACTGATCCCAGCTTCCCGGGCATGAAAAAGGGCGGGCGAGGATGACCTCGACCCGCCCTTTCCCTTTTTGGATTCGGTCGCCCGGCCTCAGACCTCTTCAGTCGGGGCGTCGGTCACGTATTTCTTGATCGACTCGATGGCGCGCTTGGCACCCGATTTGTCCGAATAGCCTTCGGTCGAGAAGATGACTTCCGAATTGTACTTGAAGCGGACGCGGTACTCGCCCGCCTTGTCCTGATAGACTTCAAACTTGTGCGCCATGATCGCCTCTAATCCCAGGGCCTCTGTCTGGCCCATGGTCAAGCTGCCGACAGGGCCAGCGCTGGTCAATCCGCCCGTGAACACAGGCGCGTGACGGGAGCCGCCGGGCGGGCCGGGCCGTTAGGGCCTCATGCCCTCCAGTGTCATCCGTGCCCATGCCTATGACGCCCAGGCTCGTTGCCTGAGGATCACCTTCGTCTCGGGTGCGGTCTATGACTATGGGGAGGTCCCGCCCGAGGTGGCAAAGGGCCTGGCCGAGGCGGGTTCGCGCGGGCGCTTCTTCAGCCGGTGGATCCGCGACCGTTATCCCTACCGCCGGGTGATCGAAGCGCCGGGATGAGGTGGCGGGCAGCCAGGGCGGCAAAGCCGATGACCAGACCCCAGAAGGCCGAGCCTATGCCCAGCAGGCTGACGCCCGAGGCGGTGGCGGTAAAGGTCAGGATGGCGGCCTCACGATCCTGCACCTCGGCCATCATGCCGTTCAGCGAGGCCGTCAGCGGCGCGATCAGGGCCAGGCCCGTGATGACGGCCAGGGCCTCGCCGGGCATGGCGATGAACAGCCCGGCCAAGGGGGCGGCGAACAGGGCCACGGCGACGTAGAACAGGCCATAGATGACCCCGACGGTCCAGCGCCGGGCCGGGTCGGGATGGGCTTCTGGCCCGGTGCACAGGGCGGCGGTGATGGCGGCCAGGTTGATGCCATGGGCCCCGAACGGCGCCATCAGGCTGCTGGCCAGTCCGCCCCAGAAGATCAGTCGACCCGCCGGGGGGCTGTATCCGGCGGCGCGCAGCACGACCAGGCCAGGCAGGTTCTGCGAGGCCAGGGTGACCAGGTAGAGCGGCAGGGCCAGGCTGACGACCGCCTTCCAGTCCAGCGTCGGCATGACCGGCGACAGCTGGCCGAACAGGCCGGTATCAGGCGGCAGGCCCAGCTGGTGCCTGAGGCCCAGCACCACGACGGCGGCGACCAGGACCACCGGCATGGCCCAGGTCGGGGCCAGGCGGCGCATGACCAGGAAGACGAGAAGCAGGCCGGCGGCCAGTCCCAGGTCCTGGGGCAGGACCATGAACAGCTTCAGGCAGAAGGGCAGGAGCACCCCGGCCAGCATGGCCGAGGCCAGGGCCGCAGGGATCCGCTCGGCCAGGCGGCCCAGGGCGGGCACGAGGCCGGTCAGGACCATCAGCAGGCCGGCGACGAGAAAGGCCCCGACCGCCGCCTGCCAGCCAAGGCCGAGGCTGGACCCCGCCAGGAGCGCCGCCCCCGGCGTCGACCAGGCCAGGACGACGGGCATCTTCAGCCGCCAGCTGAGGATCGCGCCGGGCAGGCCTATGCCCAGGCACAGGGCGGTGACCATGGAGATGATCTGGACCGGCGTGGCCCCCAGGGCCTGTCCGGCCTGGACGATCAGGGCGACCGTGCCGCCAAAGCCGATGACCGTGGCCACGGCGGCCGCCGAATAGGCTGAGGGTGGGGGCAGGGGCCTGGCGGACATGGGTTACCCGAAAAACCGGCCTAGCGACGCCGGCTTCCGGTCAGCACCTGGTCGAGGGAGAACCGGCCTGCCCCCGAGGTGGCAAAGACCGCGCCGATGAAGATCAGGATGGCGGGCGGGAACAGCTGGCGCAGGTCCTGTCCCGCCAGGGCCAGGAGGATGACGGCGACGATGAAGTTGGCCATCAGCAGCACCCCGGCCGCCCGCATGAACAGGCCGGTGATGATCAGGCCGCCAGCCACCAGCTGGGTCCAGACCGACAGCGGGGCCGCCATGTGGGGCAGGGGGCAGCCTAGGCGGGCCAGGAAGGTCTCGAACTCGGCCATGCGCGCGGCATCACCGATATTGTCCCAGACCCCCCAGACCAGGAAGCCCCCGACGAACAGTCGAAGGGCCAGCCAGGCCAGGCCCTCGAACCGGGCCAGGTCCGTCAGAAGAAGCCCACCCCTGGCCACCGGGATCAGCCCTCGAAGTCTTCAGGCAGGCCGACGGCGTGGAAGCCGGCATCGACGTGGACGACCTCGCCCGTGGTCGAGCGGCCCAGATCCGAGCACAGCCACAGGGCCGCGCCGGCGACGCCTTCCATCGAGGTTTCTTCCTTGATCAGCGAGAACTGGGCCGACTTGGAGTGCAGGCCGCGACCACCGGCGATGCCGGCCAGAGACAGGGTGCGCATGGCCCCTGCCGAGATGGCGTTGACGCGGATGTTCTTGGGACCCAGGTCGCGGGCGATGTAGCGGGTCGCCGCTTCCAGGGCCGCCTTGGCCACGCCCATGGTGTTGTAGTTCGGAATGACGCGCTCCGAGCCCAGGTAGGTCAGGGTGATCATCGAGCCGCCATTGGGCATCAGCTTGGCCGAGCGGCGGGCCACGTCGACGAAGCTGAAGGCCGAGATGTTCATGGCCAGCAGGAAACTGTCGCGGGTGGTGTTGTCGACGAAGGAGCCCTTCAGCTCGTCCTTGTTGGCGAAGGCGACCGAGTGGACCACGAAGTCGATGGTGCCGAACTCCTTTTCCAGCTCCTCGAAGGCGCGGTCCATTGAGGCGTCGTCGGTGCCGTCGGCCTGGATCAGCAGCTTGGCACCGACGCTTTCGGCCAGCGGGCGCACGCGGCGCTCAAGACCCTCGCCCAGGTAGGTAAAGGCCAGCTCGGCGCCTTGGGCGGCCAGCTGCGAGGCGATGCCCCAGGCGATGGAACTGGAGTTGGCCACCCCCATGATCAGGCCCTTCTTGCCCTTCATGAGGTCACCGGTCGGCATAGCCCAGCCTTCGTTCGTCGCCATGGATCATCTCCGTATCTGAAACTTGATCTGCCTTTTGGACGGCTGTGGGCCGGGTGACAAGCTCAAGGCGACTGGTCAGATGCAGAAGCTGTCGTAAGGTGAGCCTCATGAGCCCCGATACCCCCACCCCGGACGCGGCACAGGCTGGCCCGGTCTTCTTCGACCGCAAGGAACTGGGCCTGCTGCTGAGGGTCTATGGCCGCATGGTCGCCCAGGGCGAATGGCGCGACTATGCCATGGTCGGGCACCGCGACGTGGCCGAGTTCGCCGTCTTTCGCCGCCACGGCGACGCCCCGCTCTATCGCATCGAGAAACGCCCCGCCCTGCGCCTGAAGCAGGGCCAGTGGGCCGTCATCAGCGAAGGCGGCCACGTGCTAAAACGCGGCCGCGACCTGGACCAGGTGCTCAAGGTCTTCGACGCCCGCCGCTTCACGGTGGTGGAGTAGGCAGGAAAAAGGCCCCGGTGGGTTCACCGGGGCCTTCTGATCCTTGAGCCGGGCTCAGGGCCTATTCGCGGCTGCCGCCCATGAAGGCGAGCAGGAACTGGAACAAATTGATGAAGTTGATGAACAGGCTCAGCGCGCCAAAGCCGGTGGCCACGCCCATGGCTTCGCGGTCGCCGCCCAGGGCATAGTAGGTCATCTTCAGGCGCTGGGTGTCGTAGGCGATCAGGCCCGAGAAAATCAGCACGCCCAGGGCCGAGATGATCAGGTAAAGCGTACCCGAGCCCAGGAAGATGTTGACGATCGAGGCGATGACCAGGCCGATCACGCCCATGATCAGGAAGCTGCCCATGCCGGTCAGGTCCTTCTTGGTGGTGTAGCCCACCAGGCTCAGACCCGCGAAGGCGGCGGCGGTGACGAAGAAGGTCGAGGCCAACGAACCGCCGGTGTAGCGCAGGAACAGGACGCCCAGGCCCGCACCGATGGTGGCCACCACGGCCCAGTAGAGCAGGTTCACGCCCTTGGCCGTCGGGTTCTTCATGAAGAACATGGAGCCGAACAGCATGACCAGCGGCGAGAACTGGATGATCATGCCCAGCAGGGTCAGGCCGACGCGGCCGTCTGCGGTGCGGGCGAACAGCAGTTCCTGCACAGGCTGAACATTGCCGGTGACATAGGCCAGGACGCCTGCCACAGCCAGGCCAAGGGCCAGCTTGTTGTAGACGCCCAGCATGAAGGCACGCAGGCCAGCATCGACGGACATGTCCGCCGATTGCGGAAGCGGGCGCGCATAGCCGTTGTTGAAATCGCTCATCGCGAAAAGAGTCTCCTGATTGGCCGGTTAATGCCGGCCTTTAGGGAAATATCGGGGTGCAGGTCCCGTCTTGCAAGATAAACCCGACTTCCAGACCCGCGTTCCAGCCGCTACCAAGTGTCTCATGCTGCGTCTTTTCACTGCCATCTCGATCCCGCACGACGTTGCCGAGACCCTCGCGCGGCGACAGTCAGGCCTGCCCGGGGCCCGCTGGCGGCCGCCGGAGGCGCTGCACGTCACCCTGGCCTTCTATGGCGAGGCGTCTGAGCGCACGGCCGATGACCTGGCGTCAGAGCTGACGCGGGCCGAGGGGGGCGGCCCCTTCGAGATCAGCCTGGCCGGCGTCGGGGCCTTTGGGGATGCCCATCGCACCCATACCCTGTGGGCCGGGGTCGAGCGGTCGGAGCCGCTGAATGTCC
>JAEYQX010000103.1 GCA_023409795.1 Pseudomonadota bacterium | reverse complement strand
ATCAAGGCGATCGTCGCCGAAGCCGTGCAGTTCGCACAGGAAAGCCCGGAGCCGGATCCGTCCGAGCTCTACACCGCCGTCTACGTGGAGGCCTGATCCGTGACCGACATCCTGATGCCGGCGCTGTCTCCGACGATGGAAGAGGGCACGCTGACCAAGTGGCACATCAAGGCTGGCGACGTCGTCTCTGCCGGCCAGGTCATTGCCGAGATTGAAACCGACAAGGCCACGATGGAAGTCGAGGCCGTGGACGAAGGCGAAGTGCTGGAAATCCTGGTCGCCGAAGGTTCCGAGGGCGTGAAGGTGAACACCCCCATCGCTCGCCTGGCTGGCGACGATGGCGCGGCCGCCCCGGCTCCCCAGGCGGAATCGGCCAAGGCCGAGGCCCAGACGCCCCCGGCCACGGCCGAAGGCAAGACCGGCGATCCTGAGAAGGCCCCGACCCAGTCCTCGACCCCCAAGGTCGAGCTGCGCGATCCGGAAATCCCGGCGGACGCCAAGCTGGTCAAGACCACCATCCGCGATGCCCTGCGCGACGCGATGGCCGAGGAAATGCGCCGCGACGACGCCGTGTTCCTGATGGGCGAGGAAGTCGCCCAGTATCAGGGGGCCTACAAGGTCAGTCGCGAGCTGCTGCAGGAATTCGGTGCGCAGCGCGTCGTCGATACCCCGATTACCGAGCACGGCTTTGCCGGTCTGGGTGTCGGTGCGGCCATGGCGGGCCTGAAGCCCATCGTCGAGTTCATGACGTGGAACTTTGGTATGCAGGCCATCGACCACATCATCAACTCGGCCGCCAAGACCCTCTATATGTCGGGTGGCCAGATCCGTTGCCCGATCGTCTTCCGTGGCCCGAACGGTGCGGCCAGCCGCGTGGCCGCCCAGCACTCGCAGGACTATTCGGCCTGGTACGCCCAGATCCCCGGCCTGAAAGTCATCGCGCCCTATGACGCCGCCGATGCCAAGGGCCTGATGAAGGCCGCCATCCGCGATCCGAATCCGGTCGTCTTCCTCGAGCACGAGATGATGTACGGTCTGGAGTTCGACGTGCCGGACGTCGAGGACTATGTCGTGCCGATCGGCAAGGCCAAGGTCCGCCGCGAAGGCACCGATGTCACCATCACGGCCCACAGCCGCATGGTCGGCTTTGCCCTGCAAGCCGCAGAGCAACTGGCCGAAGAAGGCATTTCGGTGGAGGTCGTCGACCTGCGCACCTTGCGTCCGCTGGATACCGACACCATCATCGAAAGCGTCAAGAAGACCAACCGCCTGGTCTCCGCCGAAGAGGGCTGGGGGCCGATGGGCGTGGGTGCCGAAGTGGTCGCCCGCGTGATCGAGCACGCCTTCGACTATCTGGATGCCCCGCCGCTGCGCGTGCACCAGGAAGACGTCCCGCTGCCCTACGCCGCCAACCTCGAAGCCCTGTCCCTGCCGGGCACCGACAAGATCGTGGCCGCCGTGAAGCAGGTGATGGCATGAGCGATGAGTTCGCACTGACGGTGCCGGACAGCGTCGCCGCTGACGACCAGGCTATCGAGCTGCTGCGCATGTGGTGGTCGAAGAACGAGCCGGTCATGGCGATCAAGCCCGCGTTCGCCGACCCGATCCGTATCGGTGAGATGCTGGCCTATGCCGCGCGTCACATGGCCCATGGCTATGCCGTGCGTCACGGTCACAACGAGCGCGAAGCCTATCATCGTATCCTTCAGGGCATCAGTGATGTCGTGAAGGCCGACAATGTGCAGACCGTGGCAGAGCCCACGGTCCAGAGCGGGGGGAATGCCTGATGGACGCTGCTGCACTCGAACAACGCGCCCTGCCGGTTCCGGAAGGCCTGAATGCGCCCGAAGACCAGGTGCTGGAGCTGATCCGCGTCTGGTGGAACGGCACCGGCCCGGTGATGAACATCCGCCCTGCGCTGCAGGAGCCGGGCAATGTGGGCGTGGTCCTGGCTGAACTGGCCTGGCACTTCTCCCATGCCTATGCCGAGCATCATGGCTTTGACCAGGCCGAGGCCTTCAAAGCTATCGGCCAAAGCTGGGACCGTGCCCACGCCCAGGCCGCTGCCAATGCGGACGCCAGCAAGTCGGAGGCCAAGTAATGACCGACATCCTGATGCCCGCCCTGTCTCCGACGATGGAGGAGGGCGTTCTGGCCAAATGGCACATCAAGGTCGGCGACGTCGTGTCTGCCGGTGATGTCATCGCCGAGATCGAAACCGACAAGGCCACGATGGAAGTCGAGGCCGTGGACGAGGGCGAGGTTCTGGAAATCCTCGTCGCCGAGGGTTCGGAAGGCGTGAAGGTCAACACTCCGATCGCCCGCCTGGCCGGTGATGACGCCGCGCCCGCGCCTAAAAAGGCCGAGGCCAAGGAAGACGCCGCGCCCGCCAAGGAAGCGCCGAAGGCCGAGCCGAAGACGCAAGACGCCCCCAAGGCTGAAGTCAAGACGGCACCGGCAGCCAAGGCCGAAAACGGCGAGCGCATCTTTGCCTCGCCGCTCGCCCGCCGTCTGGCAGGCATGGCTGGCCTTGACCTGAAGGTCATCAAGGGCACCGGCCCGCATGGCCGTATCGTCAAGCGCGACGTCGAGGCCGCTCAGGCTTCTGGTGGTGCCAAGGCTCCGGCCCAGGCTGCGGCGGCGGCTGCTCCGGCAGAGGCCAAGCCCGCGCCGTCGCTGGCGCAACTGGGCATTCCGGACGGTACCTATGACCTCGTGCCGCTGGACGGCATGCGCAAGGCCATTGCCCGCCGTCTGGTCGACAGCGTCAACAATGTCCCGCACTTCCCGCTGTTCATCGACGTCGAGATCGACGCCCTGATGGCGGCCCGCGCCCAGATCAACAAGATGCTGGAGCCGCGCGGTATCAAGGTGTCGGTCAACGACTTTGTCATCAAGGCCGCTGCTATGGCCCTGAAGGCCGTGCCGGAAGCCAACGCTTCCTACACGCCCGAAGGCATCGCCATGCACCACAATGCCGATGTGTCGATGGCCGTGGCGATCGACGGTGGCCTGATCACCCCGATCATTCGCAAGGCCGAGACCAAGGGTCTGGCCCTGATCGCGACCGAGTCCAAGGACCTGGCCCAGCGCGCTCGTGACCGCAAGCTGAAGCCCGAAGAGTTCCAG
>JAEYQX010000071.1 GCA_023409795.1 Pseudomonadota bacterium | reverse complement strand
GGCTGAGGATGGCCTCGCCCGCCGCGATCTTGCCCAGCCAGGCCTTCTGCGCCTCGTTGCCCGCCGCCCTGAGCACCGAGGCAGACAGTATGGCGCTGGCCATGTAGGGCGAGGGCGTCAGCGTCCGGCCCAGGCCTTCGGCGATCACGCCGGCCTCGACCGCCCCCAGGCCCGAGCCGCCGTCCGCCTCGGGGATGATGACGCCGGCAAAGCCCATCTCGCCGAACTGGCGCCACAGGTCGCGGGACACCCCGTCGGCGTCGCGGCTGTCACGCAGGGCGCGCAGGTGGCTGACGGGGGCATGGTCGTTGAGGATGCCGTTGACGGCGTCCTGGAGCATCGTCTGCTCTTCGGTCAGGATCAGGGGCATGGTTCAGGCTCCCGGCAGCTGCAGCAGATGCTTGGCGATGATGTTGAGCTGGACCTCGCTGGTGCCGCCCTCGATGGAGTTGGCCTTGGTGCGCAGCCAGTCGCGGGCCGCCTGGCCCTGGCGTGAGCGTTCGCCCTCCCATTCCAGCGCGTCCGAGCCGCCGATGGCCATGGCCAGCTCGTGGCGGCGCTTGTTCAGCTCCGAGCCATAGTATTTCAGCATCGAGGCCATGGCCGGATGGGCCTGGCCCACCTTGTGCAGGTCGCCGGTGCGCTCCATGGCCAGGCGGAAGGCGGCGGCGTCGATGTCATAGTCGCTGATCCGGCTGCGCAGGCCCGGGTTGTCCAAGCGGCCGGTCTCGTCCGCGCCCAGGGTGTCGAGCGCCAGCTGGCCCAGCGGCCGGCCGACCCCGACATCGCCCATGGCCCCGATCATGGTCCGCTCATGGGCCAGCAGGGCCTTGGCCACGTCCCAGCCCCGGTTCAGCGTCCCGACCAGGTTCTCCTTCTCGACGCGGACATTGTCGAAGAAGGTCTCGCAGAAGGGCGACTTGCCCGAGATCAGGGTGATGGGCCGGGTCGAGACGCCCGGCGTCGTCATGTCGAACAGGACGAAGCTGATGCCCAGATGCTTGGGCGCATCCGGGTCGGTGCGGACCAGGCAGAAGATCCAGTCGGCCTTGTCGGCATAGGAGGTCCAGACCTTCTGGCCATTGACGATCCAGTGATCGTCGCGGTCCTCGGCCCGGGTCTGGATCGAGGCCAGGTCAGAGCCCGAGCCCGGCTCGGAATAGCCCTGGCACCAGCGGATCTCGCCGCGCACGATGGGCGGCAGGAAGCGCTGCTTCTGCTCCTCCGTGCCAAAGGCCAGCAGCGCCGGGCCCAGCATCCAGATGCCAAAGCTGGCCAGGGCCATCGGGGCCTTGATGCGCCGCAGCTCCGAGGCCAGGACCTTGGCCTCCTCGCGGTTCAGGCCGCCGCCGCCATACTGGGCCGGCCATTCCGGCGCGGTCCAGCCCCGCCCGGCCATCCGCTCCAGCCAGACCTTGTGATGGGGCGTGGGGAAGACGGCATTGCGCCCGCCCCAGACATAGTCCTCCTCGCCCGGAACCCGGCCGCGAATCTCTGGCGGGCAGTTGGCCTCCAGCCAGGCGCGGGTTTCCGCGCGGAACGTCTCCAAGTCGGCCACGGCCGTCCCTCCCCTGCGTTCTTTGTCGTTGCAGGGGACGCTATCGCGTCTTTTTTGGAAACGGAACCTACTTCTTGGACGGCAGGAAGGGCGAGAAGGTGATGACGGTGAAGGTGTCGCGGATGTGCGGGCGCGTCTGGACCTGCCGGGTGACAAAGGTGCCGATGTCCGCATCGCGCGGCAGCTGGAACTTGGCCAGCAAGTCATGCTGGCCCGAGGTCGAATAGACCTCGCTCACGTTTTCGACATTATCGACCAAATCGGCCGCAACATCGTTCGCATAACCCAACTCGCATTTGATGAAGACGAAAATGGCAGTCATCATGGCCGGAACCTCCCGTTCAAGTGGAGGTGCATAGCGGATGGAAACGGCATGGGTAAGGCTCCGGCGACGCAGACGCCTCCTGCGGTCGATTTTGAGGCAGACTACAACAACCGCGTAAGGGTGCCCGAGCACCCCGCGATCCTGAAGAAATGGCGCGAGGATTCGCTCCGGGTCTTTGATGAGCGACGCCCCCAGACCCTGGCCTATGGCCCGGGCGAGCGGCACCGGATGGAATGGTTCGACGCCGGCCCCGAGCGGCCGGTGGCCGTCTTCATCCACGGCGGCTACTGGCAGGCCCTGGACCGGGGCTGGTTCAGCTGGGTCGCTCCGGCGCTGCAGGACCAGGGCATCAGCGTGGTCATCCCCGGCTATGACCTGGCCCCGGCGGTGCGGCTGGGGGCCATCATCGACAATGTGCGCCAGGCCACCGAGCTGGTGCGCCACAAGACGGGCAAGCGGCCTCTGGTCTTTGGCCATTCGGCGGGCGGGCACATGGCGGCCTGCATGCTGTCCGAAGGGCGGGCCCGCGCGGCCCTGGCCATCTCGGGCGTCTTTGACCTGGAGCCCCTGACCCAGACCTCGCTGAACGAGGCGCTGCAGCTGGACCTGTTCACCGCCCGCGCCCTGTCACCGATCCACTGGCCGGTGCCCAATGGCGGCGCGCCCGGCGGGCGGGCCCTGGACTGCTGGGTCGGCGGGGCCGAGAGCAATGAGTTCGTGCGCCAGAGCCGTCACATGGCGGCCGAATGGGGCGGCAAGGGTGCCGACACCCACGTCGAGATCATTGAGGGGGCGAACCACTTCACCGCCCGGGATGGCCTGGCCGATCCGGACAGCCCCCTGGTGCAGCGCCTGCTGGCCCTGGCCACGGCCGAATAGGCCCCGCTTAACCAGGTGTGATCGCGGTTCTCTTGACGGCGGGGGCGTGAACAGTCGATCTGCCCGGTGACTGTTTCGCCTCCCCTGCCCTTCGACAAGGAAGACCCATGCGCCACGACCGCCTCAGCGTCCTGACCGCCCTTCAGACCCAGGGCGTGGTGCCTGTCTTCTATCATCCGGACTATGAGGTCTGCGTCGAGGTGATCCGCGCCTGCGCCCGCGGCGGGGCCCGGGCGGTCGAGTTCACCAACCGCGGCGACTTTGCCTGGGACGTCTTCACCCGGCTGTCAAAAGAGTTCGCCACCACCAATCCCGAGATCATCCTGGGCGTGGGCTCGATCATCGACGCCCCCACGGCGGCGCTTTACCTGGCGTCGGGCGCCCGCTTCGTCATCAGCCCCTGCCTGGTGCCCGAGGTGGCCGAGGTCTGCAACCGCCGCATGGTGGCCTATTCGCCCGGCTGCGGCTCGGTGCGCGACATCTCCGAGGCCCACGCCCTGGGCTGCGAGATCGTCAAGCTCTTCCCCGGGGCCTCGGTCGGCGGGCCGGACTTCGTCAAGGCCGTGCTGGGCCCCCTGCCCTGGGCCAAGATCATGCCCACCGGCGGCGTCGACCCGGACGAGGCCTCGATCAGCAAGTGGTTCGGCTCGGGCATCGTCGCGGCGGGCATGGGCTCCAGGCTGATCACCAACGAGGCCATCGCCGCCCGGGACTGGGCCGGCATCGAGGCCAGGGTGCGCCAGACCGTCGACACCATCGCCGCCTTCCGCACCCGCCAGGCCTAGGCTTCTCCTCCCCATTCCCATGGGGAGGTGGATCGGCGGCGTCAGCCGACGAGACGGACGGGCGAGGTGGAGGCTGGGATCGACCGGAGCCCCTCCACCACTTCGTGGTCCCCCTCCCCACGGGGTGGGGAGGAAAGGCGTTTTATCCTCCCCTGCGAAGCGGGGGAGGATTGAGGGGCACCACCCTTTCTGCCGTCATCCTCCGGCTTGACCGGAGGACCCAGGCGGCTAGGGCGGGCTGGGGGTTCAGAGGGTGAGCAAGTGGATGGCCCGATCCTCGGATCAAGTCCGAGGATGACGTTGGAAAGAGCAGGCGGGGCGTGTGAACTGGCCGTGGGCCCTCCAGTCAAGCCGGAGGGTGACGGATCAGGTAGAGCCAGGCGCCTACACCCGGAAGTGGTCCCAGGGGCCGGTGACGGCGAGGGTGGCGCCGGGGGAGTAGAGGTTGAGGAACAGGGTCTGGCCGTCGGGCGAGAAGCAGACGCCGGCGAACTCGTTGTTGGTTTCGTCCGCGTCGTGGCGCTGGGGGTTGCGGGCCAGGGTGTAGATGCGGCCGTCGGGGGTGACGCCCTTGATGTGGTTGGTGCCGACCTGGCGGTCCTCGCAGCCGATGACGTGGCCGTTGGGGGCGATGGTGATGTTGTCGATATAGTCCAGGACGGCGCGGTCGGTGGCCTCGACAAACAGGTCGATCATGGCCGGGCGGCGGGTCTCGTCGGCCTGGCCCTCACGCGCGGAGGGGACGTAGCGGATGATCTGGCCGTGGCGGCCGACCCCGCCCGAGGTGCAGGTGAAGTAGAGGTGGTCGCCCGCCCAGTGGATGCCCTCGCCGCGCGCAAACAGGGCGGCCCCGGCGGCGTGGCCGCGACGGTTCAGGTCGGCATTGGGGCTCTCGACATCCTCCAGGTCGATCCAGCGGACTGGCAGCTTCTGGCCCTGGGACCACAGCAGGCTGTCCCAGTTGCGGGTGTCGGCCGAGGGGCGGTCCATGATGGCCAGGGCCTGGAGGCGGCCGCCGGCGTGCAGGTCGCGGCGATCATTGGGGATGAAGCGATAGAAGAGGGAATCGGCCACGTCTTCGGTCAGGTAGACAATGCCGGTGCGCGGATCGATGCAGGCGGCCTCGTGCTTGAAGCGGCCCATGGCCTTGATCGGTCGGGGCTCGACCAGGCCGGTGGCGGTGGCCGGAACCTCGAAGACCCAGCCGTGGTCCTGGGGCAGGCCATCCTTGAGGCCGGCAACGGACTCCTCGCACGACAGCCACGAGCCCCAGGGGGTGACGCCGCCGGCGCAGTTGGTGGCCGTGCCCGCCAGCGACAGGTGGCTGCGCTCCAGCTGGCCGGTCTTCAGGTTGTAGACCAGGGTCGAGGTGCCGCCGCCCAGCGGATAGACCCCGCCGTCCGGATCCGGATAGACGCCGTAAACCGTTGAACGGTCGATGTTGCTGGCCAGGCGGTGGGCCGCGCCCCAGGCGCTGAGGTTGAACTCGTCCGCATCGACCTCGTGGTTGCGGACCAGGATGACGCGGTCCTCGTCCAGGGCAAAGCAGCCCATGCCGTCGAACTTGTCCGGGGTCATCAGGCCGTCGTCCATGGTCTGGCCGACCTGGGACACCACGCGATAGGAAAAGCCCTCGGGCAGGTCGAGCAGGCCATAGGGGTCCTTCTTCATCGGACCATAGCCAAAGACCTCGTTGCGGCTGGGCCCGTCGACAAAACCGGTCGAAACGGCGTGGGCGCGCTGGGCATAGCCAGCGAGGGCAAGGGCGGTGGCGGAGGCCATGAAGGCACGACGGGACTGGATCATCCGGGCTCCATGCCGCGATCCGGTTACGCGGGTGTGACCGTGACTTGAACGCGGCGTGACAGTTTCAGCCGGCGCCCCCGCGGCGTCAGTCGCGCGGCGAAGGCCCTGATCCGACAGGAAAATCAGATCCGCTGGAACGGATAGAAGTCGGTGCCCAGGCCCAGGATGCCGGTCAGCTCGTCCAGGGCCCCGCGGGTCTCGTCCAGCAGGGCCGGGTCGGCCAGGTCAGCCGGGGTCAGCCGGTCGCGATACCAGCGCAGGGCCCAGATGCTGAGGGCCCCGTGCAGGTCCTCGGTCAGGCGCATGGCGGGGTTGGTCGCGGCCAGCTCGGCCTCGGTCAGGACGACGCGCAGGCGCAGGCAGGCCGGGCCGCCGCCGTTGCGCATCGACTGGCGCACATCGACATATTCGACGCGGCCGATCGGGCCGTTGGAGCCGGCGACCTGCTGGGCCACGGCGTGGCTGCGCGGGTTGTCGCGGGTCTCGGTCGGGCAGATCAGGGTCAGGCGGTCCTCGCCCGGCACCTGGATCAGCATGGAGTTGAACAGGTAGCTGCTGATGGCATCGGCCAGGGGCAGGTCGGCGGCGGAAATCTCGACGAACTTGGGCTCGAACAGGCCCTCGGCGGCGGTGCGGATGGCGGTGCGGGTGCCCTCGGGGTCCTCGAAGGCCAGCTCGTGGAAGAAGAGGGTGTCCAGCGCGCCGACGCAGACGACGTCATTGTGGAAGGTGCCGCCGGCGATGGCCGTGCGGGACTGCTGGGCCAGGAC
>JAEYQX010000056.1 GCA_023409795.1 Pseudomonadota bacterium | reverse complement strand
GCTCAGGACCGGCCGCGGCCTCGATCAGCTGGGGGTCCAGCGCCTCTGCCTCGTTCACCGACGTCCCCTCGCGCATGGCTTCAGGTCCCGGCCAGGCCCTTGAGCCGATAAAGGGCCTCCAGCGCCTCGCGCGGGGTCAGGCTGTCCGGATCGAGGTCCGACAGGGCCTGGTCCACGGCGCTGGGGGCATAGGGGGCCGGCTCCGGCTCGGCCACGGCAGCGAACAGGGGCAGGTCATCCAGCCGGGCACTGGCGGCCTTTTCGGCCTCCAGCCGGTCCAGCACCTCACGCGCGCGCTTGACCACCGGCCCCGGCACACCCGCCAGCCTGGCCACCTGGACACCATAGGAGCGGTCCGCCGCGCCCGGCGCAGCCTCGTGCAGGAAGACCAGGTCGCCGTTCCACTCGCGCGCCTTCATCGACAGGTTGCAGACGTGGTCCAGCCTTTCCTCAAGCTGGGCCAGCTCGTGATAGTGGGTAGCAAACAGGGTCCGGGCGCGGTTGGCCTCGTGCAGGGCCTCGGCGGTGGCCCAGGCGATGGCCAGGCCGTCATAGGTGGCCGTGCCGCGCCCGATCTCGTCCAGCACCACAAAGCTGCGCGGCGTGGCCTGGGTCAGGATGGCGGCGGTCTCGACCATCTCCATCATGAAGGTCGAGCGGCCCCGGGCCAGGTCGTCGCCCGCACCGACGCGGCTGAACAGGCGATCGACCACCCCCAGCCGCATGGCGCGCGCCGGGACAAAGGCCCCGGCCTGGGCCAGGACCACCAAAAGGGCATTCTGGCGCAGGAAGGTCGACTTGCCCGCCATGTTGGGGCCGGTGACGATGGACAGGCGCGAGGCCCCCACCCCGTCGCCCGCCAGGCGACAGTTGTTCGGCGTATAGGGATCGCCTTGAGCCGTCACCGCCGCCTCGACCACCGGGTGGCGCCCGGCCTCGACGTCAAAGCACAGGCTGTCGTCCACCACCGGGCGGACGGCGTTGACCTCCTCGGCCCATTCGGCCAGGGCGGCGTGGGCGTCCAGCTCGGCCAGGGCCTCGGCCACCGCCTGCAGCGGCTGGGCCAGGCGGGCCACGTCGCGCCGCCAGGCCTCGAAGGTCTCGTTCTCGATGGCCAGGGCCCGGTGCCCGGCCTGGCTGATCCTGGCGTCCAGCTCGGACAGCTCGACCGTGGTGAAGCGCACCTGGTTGGCCAGGGTCTGGCGATGGATGAAGGGGCTGTCCGGCCCGGCCCGCATCAGGGGCTCGGCTGCCTTGGCCGAGGCCTCCAGAAAATAGCCCAGGACCGCATTGTGCCTGACCTTGAAGGCCACGCCGCTGTCGGCCACGGCCCTGGCCTCCAGCTCGGCCACCACCTTGCGGCTGTCGTCGCGCAGGGTGCGGGCGGCATCCAGCTCCGGCCTGAAGCCCGCCTGCACATAGCCGCCATCGCGGGTCAGCAGGGGCGCATCCTCGACCAGACCCTCGCGCAGGTCGGCCAGCAGGTGCGACAGCTCCCCTTCCAGCGTCAGCCGGTCCAGGCAGGCCAGCACCCGCGCGGGCGGACCCTCCAGAGCCTCCTGCCGCGTGGTGGCAAAGCGGGCGGCAATGTCCTGGGCCGTCATCAGGCCCGAGCGGATGGCCGACAGGTCGCGCGGCCCGCCCCGGCCCAGCGCCAGGCGCGACGTCGCCCGCGCCACATCAGACGAGGCCCGCAGCGCCTCGCGCAGGTCGCGCCGCACGTCGCGCCGCTGGACCAGCCATTCGACGGCATCCAGTGCCGCATTGATCGCCGTGGTGTCCCGCAGCGGCCGCGAGATGCGCTCGGCCAGGGCCCGCGCCCCGCCCGAGGTCACCGTCCGGTCGATGCAATGCAGCAGCGAGCCCTCGCGCTCGCCCCTTTGGGTGCGGTCGATCTCCAGGCTGAGGCGGGTGGAGGGGTCGATGGCCAGATAGCCCGTCTCGCCCGTGCGGCGCGGCGGGGCCAGGGCCGGGATCTTGCCCGCCTGGGTCGTCTCCAGATAGCTGGCCACCAGGCCCAGGGCCGAGACCTCGGCCTCTTCGAAATGGCCAAAGCCGTCCAGGGCCGCGACGCCATAGAGCCGCTGCACCCGGTCCCTGGCCCCGGTCGGCTCGGCCAGGGCCTGGGGCATGGCCTGGACCACCCCGCCCGAGCCATCCAGCGCCGCCTTCAGGGTCTCGTCCGAGAACAGGCGGTCGGGCACCAGGACCTCGGAGGGCCGGAAGGCCGCCAGGGTCGCGCCCAGGTCGCCCAGGTTACAGGCAACGCTGTCGACCACCCCGGCCGACAGCTCGACCACGGCCACCGCCGCCCTGCCCTTGCGGATCGCCACGGCGGCCAGGCGATTGGCCCCACGCGCGTCCAGCAGGCTGTCCTCGGTCAGGGTGCCGGGCGTGACGACCCGCACGATGTCGCGGTGGACCACGGCCTTGGAGCCGCGCTTCTTGGCCTCTGCCGGGTTTTCCAGCTGCTCGCAAATGGCCACCTTGTCCCCATGCGGATCAGGCGGGCCAGGTAGCCCTCCATCGCATGGACCGGGACCCCGGCCATCGGGATGTCCCTGCCCTGGTGCTTGCCGCGCTTGGTCAGGGCAATGCCCAGGGCCCCCGCCGCCGTCTCGGCGTCCTCGAAGAACAGCTCGTAGAAGTCACCCATGCGGAAGAACAGGATGGCATCGGGCTGGCCCGCCTTGGCCGCCAGGAATTGGGCCATGACCGGGGTGGTGCCGGGCTCGGGCGTCAGGTCGGGTTTCGACAGGGGAGCAAGGGGAGCGTTCATCTAGCGCTCAGGGTGAAGGATCAGGCGATCCGTCTCAAGCACCCCATGCGGCCAAGGTGGCGTTCTGTCCCCAACCTGTGGGCCCCGGCCCCGGTCCGCCCGCCGGTCCGGCCCCCGCTCAGGCGGCGTTGGCGGCCCCCAGGCCCAGGCGCGACACCAGGGCCGCACAGCCGTCATCCAGCGCCAGGGCGGCCCAGTCGATATTGGGGCGCGGCGCGTGCGAGGCCGCGATCACCGCCCGCAGCTCGGCGGCCGACACCACGCTGGCGATCACGGCGCTGACGCCGGTCAGGTTCAGGCAATAGGACAGGGCCGCCTGCATCGGGTCGACGCGGGATTCCGCCAGGCGGCGGCGCGTCATCGACAGGGCCATGCCATGGGCCAGCATCTCGGGCGGCAGGCTATCGCGATGGGCAAACAGCAGGCCCTGGGCAAAAACCGAGGCCACGTGGACCTCTATCCCCTGCCCGGCCAGGGCCGCGATGACGCCATAGCGCTCGGCCCTCTGGTCCAGGATGTTGCAGCTGAGCTGGACCACGTCCGGCCTCAGGCGGCGCGCCAGCATCTCGGGCCCGTCCTCGACCGTGGCGATAAAGCCGATCTTGCGAAACAGGCCCTTGTCCTTCAGCGCCTGCATCCGCGCCCACAGGGCCCGGCCCTCGGCCCCGACCAGGTCTGCGGCCGACTGCACCAGCAGGGCCTCGCCGCGAGGCAGGCCCATCCGCTCCAGCGAGCGGCGCGCCCGCGCCTCGACCCGGTCCAGGCCTTCCGCGATCGGCAGGGTCTGGACGGTGACGCGGAACGGCGAGGGAAAGGGCCAGCCCTGGCCCAGCAGCCGCTCGCCATCCCCCTCGGGCCGGGTGGCGACCAGGCCGATCCCGGCGTCCCCGGCCGTCTGCAGCAGGTGGCGCACGGCCTCCTCCCTCTGGCCGGCAGGCAGGGGGCGGGCACGATCAGGCTCCACCGCCACGGCGATGGCCAGCCGGTCTGCCGGCAAGGGGGGAGAAAGAACGGTCACGCCGCCACTGTCAGGCAGAAAGCTTAAGGGAGATTTGCCGCCGGGCGATCCGGGCTCGTCGAAGGCGGATTTTCAGCCCCTGCCCCACCCTTCGGGGCCGCTGGCGGCAAGGCTTTGGCGGCTTTCGCGGCGGGCCCGTGCAGGAACCTTGCTTTGCGGTGTGGCGTTCAAGGCTTCAGTTCCCTATTTTAATGTCAAGCTTACACTCTGGAGGCGGAGCGCATCATGGCCACGACCAAGGCTCGGGAAGACATCAAGAACGATCTGAAGACCCTCAAGGAGGACCTGAAGATCGGGGCCCGCGAGGAAACCCAGCGCCTCAAGGAGAAGGCGGCCGAGACCGAGGCCCTGCTGCGCGAGCGCGGCGAGGAGCTGAAGGACAAGGCACGGGTCTATTACGACGACGCCCGCCTGCGTGGGCGCGAATACTATGACGAGGCCTCCGAGCGGTTCGAGGAAGCCCAGCGCTATGTCATCGAGCGCGTGCAGGAACGCCCGCTGCAATCGACCGCCATCGCCGTGGGCGTGGGCGTCGTGATCGGTCTGCTCCTGGCCGGGCGTCGAAGCTGAAGATTTGCAAGGGACTGGTCAATCGTGCGGTCGCGACCCTGGTCGCGGCCGGCGCCGCCTTTGTCACCGTGGTCGCCCTGGGGGCCACCCTCTTCTATGCCCTGCTGCTGGCCGTGCCGCCCCTGGCCGCCTCGGCCATCACGGCGGGCCTGTTCGCCTTCATCACCCTGATCGTCACCATGGTCTACCTGCGCAAGGGCCAGGGCGAGAATCCGGCCCCCGAAGAGGACGAGGAGCCCCACGGCCTGGCGGGCCGCGCCATGCGCCTGTTCCAGGAACGCCCGGTCCTGGGCTCGGTCGCGGCCATCGCCGGCGGCTTCCTGCTGCTGCGCAACCCGGCCCTGACCAGCATTGCGGTGACGGCCCTGTCGCAAAAGCCCCGTCGTCGCACACGCTAGACGGAACGGCTCAGCCTCCGAAGCATTGTTTGACCAACAGACAATCTTCGGAGGTTTAACGTGCTTCGCTGGGCCATCATCTTCTTTATCGTCGCCCTGGTGGCGGCCGTTCTGGGCTTTGGCAATATTTCGGGCCTGTCTTTCGAGATCGCCAAGTTCATTGCCATTATTGCCATCATCCTGTTCGTGATCTCGCTGATCATGGGCGGACTGCGGGGTCGAGGTCCCCGGATCTGACCGATCGGAATTCAAACAGGAAAAGGCCCCGGACCATCCGGGGCCTTTTTCGTTCCGCAAGGGCCTGGGCCCAAGCCCCGGGGCCTTCTTCCTACATGGCCTGGTCGACGTCGGGGGTTTCGGGCGTGGTGGCGACCGAGCGGGTGTCCTGGCGACGCGGCAGGACCCAGACCTGGTCATCCTCGAACCGCGTCCCGGTCCAGGCCACCACCGTCACCACGATCTCGTGAGCATCCCATTCGATCCGGTTGAAGCTGGGCGGCGCCCCGCGATAGCGCTTCGACAGGGTGCCGCAGCCGACGGCATAGGAATGGCGGTCCGACAGGTCGATGCCCAGGGCAAAGGGCACATGGACATGGCCCGTGGTGATCAGGTCGACCCCGGCCTCGGCAAAGATCAGGGCCGCCTTGTCACCGCGCTTGACGTCGCCGGTCATCGGGGTGCCGATCATCTCGATCAGCGGATGGTGGCAGGCCAGGATGCGCAGGGCCCCGACCGGGGCGGCCGCCAGGGCCTGTGACGCCCGGCGCGTCTGGTCCAGGTCGATCACCCCCTTTGACCAGTTGGGCCGCGCCTGCCAGCCACGCGCCGTGGTCACGCCCCGGACCATGACATTGGAGCCCTTGAACTCGTTGTCATGGGCCATGTGCCCGGTCGCGGTCTCAAACGCCTTCCACGGCCAGAACAGCCGCGCCAGCACGTCCCAATAGGGCACGTCGTGATTGCCGACCGTGACAAAGACCGGCTGGGGCAGGGCGCGGATCCACGCCCCCGCCGCCTCGAACTCCGACGCAAAGCCCTGCTGGGTGATGTCCCCGGTGACCAGGATCAGGTCGCTGGGCATGGCGTGGGCATAGTCGAGCGCCGCTGCCACCGCCTGGGTATCCTCACAGCCAAAGTGGATGTCCGAGAACTGCAGCACCCGGCCGATCACACCCCCGTCTCCTCGTCGCTGCGGTCCGGGGCCAGCGCCATGAAGGCGCGGGGCAGGAAGCGCACGCGTGTCTCGCGGCCCAGGTTCATCGGCTCGCCGTCGACCACAGCAGGGATATTGGCACGCGAGACGATGATCACATGGCGGGTCGGCCGGGTCTCGACACTGGGGTCGCGGCGCCAGTCGGTGAACAGGGCATGGGCCGCCAGCCGCACCGCGTCCGAGGTGCGCGCCGTCTTCATCACCGCCGCCTCCAGGCCGACATTGTCGTCCATGGCGCGCGAGATCATCGGGCTGATCAGCACCAGGGCCTCGGCCTTCTCGCGCAGACCATCATCCAGGGCAAAGCGGATGCGCCCGGAGAAGGCCCGCCGCAGGGCCCGGCGGGCATAAAGATAGGCCAGTCGGAGGCGGCCTTCGCGCACCGCCTCGCGGGCGGGGGCCCACAGGGCGGGCGCCCCCATGATGGCGGCGCAGTAGAAGGCCTCGCCATCGACCTCGCCGCCCGCCACCGGCTGGGCCACGCCCTCGTCCAGGGCGCGCTCAAGGGCCTCCTGCCAGTTGCCGGTGCCATAAAGGGCCTTGGGCAGCATGTTCATGGTCCCGCCCGGCAGGGGGCCGATCAGGGGACCATCGGGACCGGCGCGCGACGCCACCGAACGGGCGGTGCCGTCCCCGGCCAGGACAAACAGGACATCGGGCCGCGCCTGCAGGGCCTCGGCGATCTGCTTTGAAATATGGGGGCCATCCAGGGTGACGACGCGGGCCGTCACGTCATAGCGCGACAGGATGGCGTCGACCTCGGCGGCGGCATTGGGCCCGACCCCGCCCGAGGCCGGGTTCACCAGCACCCAGATCGTGCGCACGCTGGCGGGCGCGGGCTTGAGGGGACCGGTCTCGCCCGTGGACACCGGGGCCGAAGCGTCAGCGATCTGGTTCATAGGCGCCGAACGTGCCGCCCCCCTCGCGGTTCCGCTTGACGGGTCATCCCCCGACTTCGGTATCTGGCCGCCCGCGTCGCCGGAACCCGCCCTCGGGCTCGGCGTTTTGCTGCTCAAGGGGAGCCTCTTTCAGGAAGGACATAGACCCATGAACAAAGCGATCATCGCCATCGCCGGTGCCGGCCTCATGGTCACGGCCTGCGCCAGTGACCCCTATTATGGTGGCGGCTACGGCACCAATGAAACCGTGAGGCAGGGCGCCACCGGCGCGGCCCTGGGCGCGGTGGCCGGTGCCATCATCGGCAATAATGTCGGCAGCGGCAACGCCGCCACCGGTGCCGCCATCGGTGCCCTGGCCGGCGGCGCAGCCGGTGCTATCCGCGGCTCCAGCCAGGACCGCGCAAACCAGCAGCGCTATCGCGACAGCCAGGGTCGCTACTACTACTGCTACGACAATCGTCAGACCGAGTGCTACTGGGAGAACGGCCAGCGCCGCTACTGAGGACCTGCACAGGTCTGGGTCGGTGACCCTGACGGAGGCGGTCCCCCTGCGGGCCGCCTCTTGTCGTATCCATCTTCGCAATGCGGCCTGGGCTGGGCCGATGACAAGGGGCTGCCAGAACTATGACGACCAAGGCTCTGATCCTGGGCACCGGCCTGCTGGCCCTGACCCTGTCCGCCTGTTCCACCCCGGGGCCATACCGGACCCGCGACCAGCTGGTCAGCAATCCGGTGGCCTGTGGCGAGCGGCGCTTTGAGGTGTATTTCGACAATGACCGCGATGCCCTGACGACGGCTGCGGTCCAGGCCATCCAGCTTCACGCCGACCAGCTGCGCTCCTGCCAGATCGACCGGGTCCAGGTGACCGTCCTGGCCGATGCGCGCGGCGGGGCCTCTGTCCGGAACCAGACCCTGTCGGCGCGCCGGGCCCAGGCCGTGGCCGATGCCCTGGCCGTCGCGGGCCTGCCGGCCCCCGCCTTCGAGGTCTCGGCCGCAGGCGCGGACGGGGCCAGCCAGGG
>JAEYQX010000022.1 GCA_023409795.1 Pseudomonadota bacterium | reverse complement strand
AGTCGTTTCCTCCCCACGGGGTGGGGAGGGGGACCACGAAATGGTGGAGGGGGCAGGCCCGTCACCCCATGCCCCTACGTCAGGCCGCTGTCGCCCCCTGCCACCTCCCCATGGCTGCGCCACAGGGAGGAAAAGTCGTTTCCTCCCCACGGGGTGGGGAGGGGGACCACGAAGTAGTGGAGGGGCCAGAACGGTCACCCCATGTCCCTCCGTCAGGCCGCGGTCGCCCCCTGCCACCTCCCCATGGCTCCGCACAGGGAGGAAAACGCCTTTCCTCCCCACGGGGTGGGGAGGGGGACCAGCAGTGGTGGAGGGGCCCGAACGGCCTCAGGCCCGCGTCAGGCGCAGGTTGTGGTAGTCGTAGGAGAAGTCGATGTCCGGTGAGACGCCCTTCAGCGTGGCTGACACCGGCTGGCCGCCCTCGATCGCGAAGGTGAAGAAGGCGTCTTCCTCGCGCTTGTCGGCAAAACGGGTGCGGAAGGTCTCGCCGTCATAGGGCTCCAGCCAGCCCTTCAGCGCCGGGGTATGGCTGAAGTTGACCCACAGGCCGCTCTTGCGGCCCCGGCCCCGGCCCTCGGTGCGTTCCGAGATGATGATGTCGCCATACCAGGGGTCACGCCAGGTGCCGGCATAGGCCTTGAGCGGCAGGGAGGGGGCCGCACCCGCCGCCTGTTTGGCGTCGATCTCGACCGCCGCCTTCAGCGATTTCTCGATGCCGTCCGCCTCGCGCTTCTTCGAATCCGCGATCCAGTCGATGTCGACCTGGTTCATGGCAATGTCCGACAGGCCCGAGCGCAGGGCGCGCAGCAGGAAGCCTTCCTCGGCATTGGTGAAGACGCTGAAGCCGATCTTGCGGCCGGGGATCAGGACGGTGGCCGAGATGCCGCCGGGCGAGCCGCCGCCGTGGGTCACCAGTCGCTCGCCGCGATAGTCCTGGACCTGCCAGCCCATGGCATAGGTCGAGGCCACGGCCCGGTTGGGCAGTTCGGCCGTCGGGCCATTGGAGCCGCTTATGATGATGTTCGGCTTGAACATTTCACGTGAAGCATTCTCGGAATACAGCCGTGTGCCGTCCGGCAGCAGGCCGTCGTTCAGCCGCACCGCGATCCACTTGGCCCAGTCGTGTGCGCTGGCGCAGATGCCACCGGCGGCGGCCGCATTGTCCCAGTTCCAGACCTCGGCGATGGAATCGGCGATCTGGACCATCTCGCCCTGGTAGCGCAGCGGCGGCCCGATGCGGCCGTGGGGCAGGGCGGATTTCGCCGGATCGGCCAGCCGGGCCAGGGGCACGCTTTCGCTCATGCCCACGCGGTCCAGGATGCGGGTCTGGACAAAGGCTTCCCACGACAGGCCGGACACCGCCTCGATCACCGCGCCGGCCACCACGAACATCAGGTTGCAGTAGTGGTAGTTGGTGCGGAAGCCGTCCTCGATTGGCACAAAGGCGGCCTGGCGCAGCACATCGGCCCTTGACCTATCGCTGTTCGGCCAGAACAGCAGGTCCCCCGCCCCCAGGCCAAAGCCGGCGCGGTGGCTCAGGGTATCGCGCACGGTGATCTTCTCGGCCACGAAGGGGTCGGACAGGGTAAAGCCGGGCAGGTAGGTCCTGATCGGCTCATCCCACTTCACCTTGCCCTCGTCGACCAGGATGGCCAGGCAGGCGGCGGTCACGTTCTTGGAGTTGGAGGCGATGGCGAACAGGGTGTGCTCGTCCACGGCCTCGCCCTTGCCCCGGCGACGCTCGCCATAGCCCCTGGTCAGGACCGTCTTGCCATCGCGCACCAGGGCCAGGCCCAGCGCTGGCTGGTCCGGCCAGGCTTCCAGGCACTTCTTCACCCAGGCCTCGGCGGCGGCGGCGATCTCGTCATCAGTGCGGGTGTCGGGCCGCACCTGGGCCAGGGCCAGCCCCGGTATGGCCATGCTGCCGGCCAGGGCTGCAGACGAGATCAGCGCACCGCGGCGCGTCAGGAAAAAGGACATGGGCAGGCTCCGAATACAGAACGGTGACGCTATCGCGCAGACAGGGGCGCTGTCCACCAAGCGGGGTTCACAGGCGGGTCTCATAGGCGGGTCTCCCAGGCCGTCCACGCGGCGATGGCCACCAGGCTCAGCGCCATCAGGGCGCGCACCACCGGCCCCTGGCTGCGGCTCACCAGGCTGGCCCCGGCCCCCGAGGCGGTCAGGACAATGGCCGAGTGGACGATGATGCTGACAACGACATGGACCGCCCCCAGCAACAGGGCCTGGGCCAGCAGCGAGCCCTGCTCGGCGCGGATGAAGCCGGGCAGCAGGACGACATAGAGCAGGGCCGCCTTGGGATTCAGCAGGTTGCCGATCAGGCCCCGCCGGAACAGCTGGCGCTGGCGGGCGGGCACCGGTGTCTGGCCCGCCTCCGTGCTGGTGCTGCGCCAGGCATCCCAGGCCAGGTAGAGCAGGAAGGCCACCCCGGCCCAGCGGATCGTCTGGTAAAGCGCGGGCCAGCGCAGCACGACCTCGGTCAGGCCAAAGGCCGCTGCCACCATCCACAGGGTCAGGCCCAGGGTGATCCCGGCCACGGCCGCCAGCCCCGCCGCCCGCCCCTGCGACAGCGACACCAGGGCCAGCCAGCCCATGTTGGGGCCGGGCGTGATCTCCATCAGGATGACCGCCGCCACAAAGGGCAGCAGCTGGGCCATCTCAACCGGCAAGCCTGGCATGGCATTCTCCCCCACCAGCCTCCGGTCATAGGCCGACCGACCGGCGTCCTTCAAGCGGTCCGAACGCCCTACAGGGCCGCGCGCCAGCGATGCAGGTGGTCCAGGACGTCAGCGACGATCTTTTCGCGGGTAAAGCCGGTAATGTCGTGGGCGCGGCGGCTGTCGCTGCTGGCCGTCACCATGCGCCACTCCATCGCCCTCTGGTTCAGTCGGGCCTCGGTGGCCGTCAGAGCAGGCAGGGGTCGCGACCGTGCCTGGACCGTATAGTGGAAGGACGGCCCGCGCTCGTTCTCGATGGTCAGGGACACCCGGTCCTCGGCACTTTCCAGCTGGGCGATCTCGGAGTTGGCACGGAAGGCCGCATGGACCTCTTCCAGGGCCGGGGCCGCCGTGGTGGCGATCTGGGCCAGGATCTGGGGCCGGGTGGCCGGGGCAAAGATCAGCTTCAGCCTGGCCCCCAGCGGGGCACCGGCCTGTTCGATGACATCCCCGCTCAGGTCGGCATTCATCTGACGCACCAGGTTGAAGCCCATCATCAGCAGGATCAGCGCAAAGGGCAGGGCGGCCAGCAGGGTCGCGGTCTGCAGGGCTGACAGCCCGCCTGCCAGCAGCAGGGCGGCCGACACCAGGGCCAGGGCCGCCGCCCAGTAGATTCGCATCCACCTGGGTGCATCGCCATCGACATTGGGTGCCGACAGATTGGCCAGGATCAGGGCCCCTGAATCAGCCGAGGTCACGAAGAAGACCATGACCAGGGCAATCGCCAGCAGGGATGTCACCATGGGCAGGGGGAAGTATTCCAGGAAGGTGAACAGGGCCGTCGACAGGTCGTTCTGCACCGCCTGGGCGATGGCTCCCTGGGCCGGGCCCATGTCCAGCGCCAGGGCCGAGTTGCCAAAGACCGTCATCCAGAGGAAGGTGAAGAAGACCGGCACGGTCATCACGCTGATGATGAACTCGCGCACCGTGCGCCCGCGCGAGATGCGGGCGATGAACAGGCCCACGAAGGGCGACCAGGAAATCCACCAGGCCCAGTAGAACAGAGTCCAGTCCGCCAGCCATGCCCGCGGCTCATAGGCATAGAGGGTAAAGCTGCGCATGACGAAGTGGTCCAGATAAAGGCCAAAGTTCTGCACATAGGCCCGGATCAGGAACAGCGTCGGCCCGGCCAGCAGGATGAACAGCATCAGGCAGACGGCGATGACCAGGTTCAGCTCGGACAGCCGCCGCACCCCCTTGCCGACGCCCGACAGCACTGACACCGTGGCCATGCCCACGACGATGAAGATCAGCAGCACCTGCATCCACGGCGTGTTCGGCAGGCCAAAGACCGCGCTCAGGCCGCTGACGATCTGGCTGACGCCCAGGCCCAGCGAGGTCGAGATGCCGAACAGGGTGCCGCAGATGGCAAAGATGTCGATCAGGTCCCCGATCGGCCCATAGATGCGGTCCCCGATCAGCGGATGGAAGACGGACCGCATCCCCAGCGGCAGTCCCTTGCGGTGGTTGAAATAGCCCAGGGCCAGGCCGACCAGGCCATAGATGGCCCAGCCATGAAAGCCCCAGTGCGTATAGGTGATGCCCATGGCCTCGCGCGCGGCCTCGACAGTGCCGGGCTCGACATCGGGCGGCGTGATGTAATGCTGCACCGGCTCGGCCACACCGAAATACATCAGGCCGATGCCCATGCCGGCGGCGAACAGCATGGCGACCCAGGACACAAAGGGAAAATCCGGCTCGGCATCATCGGGCCCCAGCTTCAGCCGTCCCATGGGACCGACCGCCAGGGCGACGATCAGCACCAGGAAGATCACCGTGGCCGAGACATAGAGCCAGCCAAAGGTGTCGATGGTCCAGGCCTGGGCGGCCCCGAACACCTGATCCGTCAGATCGGGCGCGACAAGGGCGGTCACGAGCAGAAGCCCGATGACCGTGCTGGCACCGATAAAGGTGCGCTTGTGAGAAGAAACCATGGCGCATGAACCGGGCCTGACGGCAAAGGTTCCGATTCTTCGCCGGGACCTTGAGGAGCTCTGGCGGGTTCCTACATCTGGATCAGGGACGGTGTGCTTCCAGGAAGGCACTGTTCAACACTTCCGCCTCTGAAGGGGAAACCGAATGAACATCGACCAATATTCCGACCGCGCCAAACAGGCGATCCAGTCGGCCCAGTCGCTGGCACTGGCCCGCCGCCACCAGCAGTTCGCGCCCGAGCACATCCTGAAGGTGCTGCTCGAGGAACGCGACGGCCTGGCCCGCAACCTGATCACCCAGGCCGGTGGTGACGCCAACCGCGCCGTCACCGACATCGAAACCGCCCTCAAGAAGCGCCCGCAGGTCACGGGCGGCTCGGGCCAGCTCTATATGGACGGTGACACCGCCCGCGTCCTCGCCAGGGCCGAAGAAGACGCCAGGGCCGCCGGCGACGCCTTCGTCACGACCGAACGCCTCCTGGCCGCGCTGGCCCACGAAGGGGGCGTGGCCGCCAACATCCTGAAAGCCGTCGGCGTCACGCCGGCCCGGATGGACACCGCCATCGCCGACATGCGCAAGGGCAAGACCGCCGACAGCGCCAGCGCCGAAGACGGCTATGACGCCCTGAAACGTTATGCCCGCGACCTGACGCTGGCCGCCTCGGACGGCAAGGTCGATCCGGTGATCGGCCGCGACGAGGAAATCCGCCGCACCATCCAGGTTCTGGCCCGCCGCACCAAGAACAACCCCGTCCTGATCGGTGAACCCGGCGTCGGCAAGACCGCCATCGTCGAGGGGCTGGCCCTGCGCATCGTCAACGGCGACGTGCCCGAAAGCCTGAAGGACAAGAAGGTCCTCGCCCTCGACATGGGCGCGCTGATCGCCGGTGCCAAATACCGTGGCGAGTTCGAGGAACGCCTGAAAGCCGTCCTCAACGAGGTCGCCGCCGCCGAAGGCCAGATCGTCCTTTTCATCGACGAGATGCACACTCTGGTGGGGGCAGGCAAAACCGACGGCGCGATGGATGCGTCCAACCTGCTGAAACCGGCCCTGGCCCGTGGCGAGCTGCACTGCGTCGGCGCCACCACGCTGGATGAATACCGCAAATACATCGAAAAGGACGCCGCGCTTGCCCGCCGCTTCCAGCCCGTGGTGGTGGACGAACCGACGGTCGAGGACACCGTCTCCATCCTGCGCGGCCTGAAGGAGAAGTACGAGGTCCACCACGGCGTGCGCATCAGCGACAGTGCCATCGTGGCCGCGGCCACCTTGTCGAACCGCTACATCACCGACCGCTTCCTGCCGGACAAGGCCATCGACCTGGTGGACGAAGCCGCCAGCCGCGTGCGCATGGCCGTGGACTCCAAGCCCGAGGCGCTGGACGAAATCGACCGCCGTCTGGTCCAGCTCAAGATCGAGCGCGAAGCGCTCCTGAAGGAAGACGACGACGCCTCGCGCCACCGTCTGGAAAAACTCGAGGACGAGATCGCCGACCTTCAGGCCCAGTCCGACGACATGACCGGCCAGTGGAAGGCCGCCAAGGACAAGGTCGGCCAGTCGGCCCAGCTGCGCGAGACGCTGGACCGCCTGCGTCTGGAACTGACCAATGCCCAGCGCGCAGGCGATCTCGCCCGCGCGTCAGAAATCGCCTACGGCCAGATCCCGCAACTGGAACGCCAGCTCGAAGAGGCCCAGGCCAACGAGGAAGAGAAGGCCTCGGCCCTTGCCGCAGAGGTCGTCGACGCCGAACAGATCGCCGCCGTCGTCTCGCGCTGGACCGGCGTTCCCGTCGACAAGATGCTGGAAGGCGAGCGTGAAAAGCTGCTGGTGATGGAGGACGCCCTGCGCGCCCGCGTCGTCGGTCAGGACGACGCGCTGGCGGCCGTGTCCGACGCCGTGCGCCGCGCGCGTGCGGGCCTGAACGACCCGAACAAGCCGATCGGCTCCTTTCTCTTCCTCGGCCCGACGGGCGTGGGCAAGACCGAGCTGACCAAGGCCCTGGCCGAATTCCTGTTCGACGACGACAGCGCCATCACCCGCATCGACATGTCCGAATACATGGAGAAACACTCGGTCAGCCGCCTGATCGGTGCCCCTCCGGGCTATGTCGGTTACGACGAGGGCGGTGCCCTGACCGAGGCCGTGCGCCGTCGCCCCTATCAGGTCATCCTGTTCGACGAGGTCGAAAAGGCCCACCCGGACGTCTTCAACATCCTGCTTCAGGTGCTGGACGACGGCCGCCTGACCGACGGTCAGGGCCGCACCATCGACTTCAAGAACACCCTCATCATCATGACCTCCAACATGGGGTCGGAGTTCCTTGCCAATCAGGGCGAGGGCGATGATGTCGAGGCCGTGCGCGAGCCGGTGATGGAGGTGGTCCGCAGCCACTTCAGGCCCGAGTTCCTGAACCGGATCGACGAGATCATCCTGTTCAAACGCCTCGGCCGCGAACAGATGGGCGGCATCGTCCGCATCCAGCTCAAGCGGCTGGAAGCCCTGATGGCCGAGCGCCGCCTGACGCTCGCCCTGGACGACAGCGCCCTCAACTGGCTCGCCGAGAAGGGCTACGACCCCGTCTACGGCGCCCGCCCGCTGAAACGCGTCATCCAGAAACAACTGGTCGACCCGATGGCCCGCAAGCTCCTCGCCGGCGAGTTCACCGACGGCTCCGTCGTCCACGTCTCCGCCAGCGAAGACGGCCTCCAAATCGGCAAACCCCAGGTGCATTAACTCGCCCCAATGTCCCTTCTCCCCTCGCGGGAGAAGGTGGCAACGCCGGAGGATGACGGGCGTGGAAATGCGGTATAGCGTCGCTATATGAGCGAGCGCGGCCCCTTTATCGCTGTCTACATCATGGCGAGCGGTCGCAATGGCACCCTCTACACAGGCTCAACCTCGAACCTTTACGCCCGCGTCTGGCAGCACAGGGTGCAAACCTTCGAGGGCTTTAGTGCGCAGTTCGGCTGCACCCGCCTTGTCTGGTTCGAGCCGCACGAGACTTTGCTGACGGCCGTTCGCCGCGAGCGCCGCCTCAAGAAATGTCTGCGTGACTGGAAGCTGGCCCTGATCGAACGCGCCAACCCCGATTGGCTAGACCTCGCCGCCGACTGGTATCCCACCCCACCGTCATCCTCCGGCGAAGCATAGCGGAGACCGGGGGACCCAGCGGCACGCGAGAGCGTGACCCTGTCCATCGGTGAGCGTGGAGATTTCGCCTATCGGCACCGCTGGGTCCCCCGGTCGCTCTTCCAG
>JAEYQX010000270.1 GCA_023409795.1 Pseudomonadota bacterium | reverse complement strand
GCTCAGGCCCCGGCCCAGCTGCCTGCCCAGGTTTCGGGCGAGCCGCCGCGCATCGAGCTGGCCCCGGTAGCACCGGCCCCGGTGGTTACGGCCCCCGAGGTGGTTCCGGCGCGGCCGACCACGACGGACCCAAATGCCCCGATCGTGACCCGGCCCCAGTCGCTGGAGCCGGACGCGGCCCCTAGCTGATGGTCAGGTAGCCACGCTCGACCATGCGGCGCAGGGCCTCATAGGCCTCGGCCAGTTCCTCATAGGCGGTGCGGGCGGCGGTTAGCCGCGCGCTCTGGTCGACGGTGACGGGCGAGCCCGAGTGGGCCAGCCGCAAGGCCTCGGCCCCCCAGCGGGCGCGGGTGGTCGCGGTCAGCACCGCCAGCTTCTGAAGGCTGGCCAGGTCGATCGGGCCCAGGCCCTGGCCGATCACATCGCGGTTGGCGGTGTAGGCGGCATAGTCGATCTGCTCCAGCAAGCCGCGCAGGCGGCGCTGCTCCTGCGGGTCCAGGTCGTGAGGCTCGAAATGATCCCGGCCACGGCGGTAGGTCTGGGTCATCACGGTCGACATGGGCGGCGGCTCCGGCAAGGATGGCCGCCCACACTGGCCCTGATCCGGTTAACCGGCGGTTTGCGGGCCACGCGGCGCCAGCTGCAGGCGTTCATGGTCACGCGCGCCAAGGCCCAGGGGGCAGGCCATGGGCTGGTAGTCGCGCGAGTAGCAGAGCCGAACCTCGCGGAACCAGCCATCGGTGGTGGCCACGAAGATGCTGTTGCGCGGCATCTGCGGATTGGCAGCGACAAAGGCATCGCGGATGGCCCCGGCGGTCAGGCGCTGGGCCGGGATGGCCTCCAGGTCCGGCTTGTTCAGGGCCTCCCACAGCTGGGCCGACTGCTCGAAATAGGCCTCCGGGCTGTCCCAGCCACAGGTGCCGTGGGCGGCCCATTCGTGCTGCTGGAGGGTCGGCGAGGGCATCATGCAGAAGTTCTCGCGCACGGTTTGGGCCGCGATGGCCGGGCCGGGGGCAGCGCAATAGCGCGGGTGGCGACCCTCGGCCCCGTTGGGCCACAGGCCATGCAGGGTCAGGCCAAACTCGTTGCGGGCGCACTGGTAACGCTCGTCGGGATAGTCCTTGCCCGAGCGGCAGGCCTGGGGCGACCAGCTGACGGCCAGCATGTTGAAGGCGGTGGGCACGTCATCGACGACCTCATCGCGGGGGATGCGATAGGGGCGGGCCGGCTCCAGGTCCGTGGGGATCTGGCAGGTCTCGCCCGCGACGGGCACCAGGGGCGCGGATGCGGCCTCCCCGGCGCGCGTGTCATCGGAGGGCTGGCAGGCACCAAGGGCCAGGCTGCCCAGGATCAGCATTGGCAACAGGGGGTGGATCCGCATGGGACAGGCTCCGGCTCGGCTCGTTTTTCTGGCAGCAGTTCTGGCGGCAGTTCTGGCGGCAGGCCTAAACCGTCGCGCCCCTCCGGTCGAGACGGAACCGGGCCGTGACCTGGGCCATTCACAGGTGAAGCAAGACAGAGGACAGGCTTTCATGACCGATCTCACCGCCTACGAGGCCGCCCTGGAAGAAGCCATGGCCCTGCTGGAACAGGGCCAGGAGATGAACCGCGCCCGGTTCGACGAACTGATCGCCCGGCTGAGCGAACCGGTCGAAGCCGACCCGGCCGACCAGGCCGAGGATGATCGCCGCCAGGGCGCCGCCCGCGCCCTGATGGCCCGCGCCAACGAGCTGGAACGCAGCGCCGCCATCGGCCACGGCCAGATGGACGAGATCAACAGCCTGCTGGCCCCGCTGATGGGGCGCAAGTCGGCCTGATCCCCCTGGCGCCGGGCAACTGCAACACCATATGCGGCGGATCGTCCCCTGCCGGAGATGCTGACCATGACCGATGCCGCCTCCAAGACCCTGAAGATCGACTTTGTCTCCGACGTCGTCTGCCCCTGGTGCGCGGTCGGCCTGGGCGGCCTGACCCAGGCCCTGGCGACGCTGAAGCGCGAGGGGATCACCGCTGACATCACCTTCCAGCCCTTTGAACTGAACCCCCGCATTGCGCCCGAGGGCGAGAACATCGTCGAGCACATCGGCCGCAAGTATGGCTCGACGCCCGAACAGTCGGCGCAGAACCAGCAGATGATCCGCGCCCGCGCCGCCGAGGTCGGCTTTGACATGCAGATGGGGCCGCAGAGCCGCATCTGGAACACCTTTGACGCCCACCGCCTGCTGCACTGGGCCGAGGACACGGCGCCGGAGCGCCAGGAGGCCCTGAAGCGCGCCCTGTTCAGCGCCCACTTCACCCACAACCGCAACATCACCGACGCCGGGGTTCTGACCCAGGCCGCCGCCGAGGCCGGGCTGGACCGCATCGAGGCCGCCGAGATCCTGGCCTCCGGCCGCTATGCCGCCGAGGTGCGCCGCGCCGAGGACCTGTGGCGCGCCCGGGGCATCACCTCGGTCCCCGCCGTGGTGGTCGAGGGCCAATACCTGATCAGCGGCGGCCAGCCGGCCCAGGTGTTCGAACAGGCCCTGCGCGAGATTGCCGCCAAGGTTTGAGGGTGGCGACGTGTCCTTTCTCCGCCGCTGGCGGGGGAGTGAAGGTTGGGCGTTTTTGGTGTCGCTCATCCCGGCGACGGCCGGGTTCCAGATTGAAGGGCGGTGCCGTTGGTGTCCTGGGTCCCGGCCTGCGCCGGGACGAGCGGTGACGGGGTCGTCGCCCAAAAAAAACACCGTCTAGAGAGTCTCATCTGTCTCATTCAGGCCGGGCATCCGGGCCATGAGGGCCTCGACGCGGGCGTCGATTTCGGCGCGGTCGGCGGCGGTGAGGGTGGGCAGGCGGCGGGCGGTCTCCTGGACGATGCGCTCGGCCTCAAGGGCAATGTCGGTGATCTGGTCGATGACGTCAGGCCGTCGGGCCGGAGGCGGCGTGGGGCCGGTGGCCGGGGCTGGCGGCGAGGATACAGGAGGCGAGGCTACAGGGGGCGAGGCCAGGCTGCGCCAGGTGCGCATCCACGATGCCGCCTCGGCCGCGCGACCCTTGCGGATGGCGTGGTCCATGCGGGCCAGGGCGTGGCGTGACAGGGTGTCGAGGTCGGGCGCAGGGGCGTCTTCGTCGAGGCTGAAGGGCTCGGGGTCCGGCTGGTCGCGCCGACGCCAGTGCTCGCGCGCGGCGCGGGCGCGAAGGGTGGACAGGCCAACCCCATAACGCTCGGCCACGACCTGGGCCGGGTCGCCCGCCAGATAGTCGGTGCGGATCGCCTGCCAGGTGTCGTCCGAGCGCAGGTTGTAGGGGTGCGGCTCGGGTGGATTGGCCCAGACGCCCAGGGGCGCGACCTGGTCGAGGGGCTCGGGGCCGTCCTCCTCCTGTTCCGCCCGCTCGGCTTCCAGTTCGTCGACGTAGGAGGGGCGGATGTGGGCCGGGACATAGGTCGTGTCGCCGTTTTCGTCCTGGTACCACTCGCCACGGGCGACAATGCGCGGGCAGTCTTCGTCTTCGGTCATTCTTACGCCCCTCTGGGTGGTTGGCCCCTGATCGAAAGGGGTGGGGCCAGTATCGGGGGGTGTTCGACCAGGGCGCGCAGATTGGGGTGAGCGACGCGGGAAGGTGAGGGATTACAGGGGGATGGGGTGTGTGGATAGGATGGCCGATGCCGCGTTGAGCGCCATCCCATCCGCACCACCCTCTCCCGGCGGAGGGCTTGAGGCTCGCAGAGCGCAGCGATGCGCCAAGCCGAAAGGGTGAGGGGCTTGTCCTTCCAGTCGGTGTCAGCCGCCGCGCGGCGGCGTGCGCCGACTTCAGCCGGGAGAACCCTCAACCGGCCGTTCGGGCCACCTTCTCCCATCGGGAGAAGGGTTGGAGGGGGCAGGCGCTTACACCTTCACCTCGATCTCCCCGCCGCCAGCTCTGAACCTGGCGCTCATTTCGGCCATGCCCGCCTCGGCGTCCGCAAGGCTCGCGCCTGCGTCGTTCTGGGCCTGCGCGGCATCGCGGATGTCCTGGCTGATCTTCATCGAGCAGAACTTGGGGCCGCACATGGAGCAGAAGTGGGCGGTCTTGTGGGCTTCCTTGGGGAGGGTCTCGTCGTGGAACTTGCGTGCGGTT
The DNA here is from genome assembly GCA_023409795.1 of Pseudomonadota bacterium. Classification (GTDB taxonomy): domain Bacteria; phylum Pseudomonadota; class Alphaproteobacteria; order Caulobacterales; family Caulobacteraceae; genus Brevundimonas. The sequence continues at coordinate 304 of JAEYQX010000270.1, read as the reverse complement.
TCGGGGTCGAGCGAGAGGTTGAACTGGTCCTCCCAGCGGAACTCGAAGCGGGCGCGTGACAGGGCGTCGTCGTGGGCGCGGGCGGCGGGGTGGCCCTTGGCCAGGTCGGCGGCGTGGGCGGCGATCTTGTAGGTGATGACGCCGTCCTTGACGTCCTGGCGGTCGGGAAGCCCCAGGTGCTCCTTGGGCGTGACGTAGCAGAGCATGGCCGTGCCGAACCAGCCGATCATGGCCGCGCCGATGGCGCTGGTGATGTGGTCATAGCCCGGCGCGATGTCGGTGGTCAGCGGCCCAAGCGTATAGA
>JAEYQX010000264.1 GCA_023409795.1 Pseudomonadota bacterium | reverse complement strand
ACTCAGGCCCTGAACGGCAGAAGCCCCGAACCAACGCCAAGGGAACCCGGCGTCACGGTTCGGGGCTTTTCACTTTAACGCTCGACCTCTTTCCACTCGCCGGGGGCGAGGCCGTCCAGCGACCAGTTGCCGACGCGCCAGCGCACCAGACGCAGGCACGGCAGATCCACCGCCGCGCACATACGGCGCACCTGACGGTTGCGGCCTTCGGAAATGGTCACCTTGATCCAGCAGTCCGGCACGGTCTTGCGCACGCGGATGGGCGGCACGCGCTCCCACAGTTGCGGGTCGTCGATCAGTTCGACCTCGGCGGGGCGGGTCATGCCGTCTTTCAGCATCACCCCGCGACGCAGCTTATCCAGCGCCTCTTCGGTAGCGATACCCTCGACCTGCGCCAGATAGGTTTTCCTGGTCTTGTAGCGCGGCTCGGTAATGCGTGACTGCAACCGCCCGTCGTCGGTCAGCAGCATCAGCCCTTCGCTATCCCGATCCAGCCGCCCCGCCGGATAGACGTTCGGCACGGTGATGAACTCGGACAGGGTCCGTCGCGCGCTGCCTTCGGTTCCCTTGTCGGTGAACTGGCTCAGCACATCAAACGGCTTGTTGAAGAGGATCAGGGTCATGCGGCCTTGTAGCCCCAAGGCGGGGCGGCGTCATAGCCTATCCCTGTCCGTCAAGTGTCACTTGACACGATACACCCTGCCCTCATGATCGAGGACATGGATCTGGAGGATTACCACTGATGGCCATCAAGCTTCACAGCTCGTTCGCGGTCCATCCCGGTTCATGGCTGCGCGACGAGTACGTCACCCCGCGCAAGATCACCGTCACCACCCTGGCCAAGGCGCTGGGCGTCACCCGTCAAGCCGCCAGCAACCTGCTGAACGCCAATGCGGGCCTGTCCGCCGAAATGGCCATCCGCTTTGAAAAGCTGTTCGGCATCAGCGCCGATACCCTGATGCGTATGCAGGCCCGCTACGACCTGGCTGAGGCGCGTGCGCATGAGGAAGACATCAAGGTCGGAGACCTGGCAGCCTAAGCCAGTCTGTCACACCGCCTGCCTCTTCGCTTCCCTCACCTTCGCCAGATGCTGCCGGTCCTCGAGGGTCGACAGGACAATGGCCAGCAGGACGCCGACGACAGCGCCGAGGCAGGTCTCCAGCACCCGTTCGGGGGCGATTTCGGGGCCCAGGGTCCGGGCGGCACCCAGCCAGGTCATCATCAGGGCCATCGGGGTGACGAAGATCTGGCCCAGGCCATAGTTGTAGCCGATGACCATCTCCGTCGCCGTCTGGAGGGCGGCCAGGACCAGGATCACCACCAGGACGTCCGGCGTCTGGCTCAGCAGCAGCCAGGCCAGGACCGCCCCGACCAGGGTGCCGGCCATCCGCTGGATCGCCCGGTTCATGACCAGGTGCAGGCGCGGGCCCTGGAGCACGGCCACGACACCCAGGGCAGCCCAGGCCGGGTGACTGCCGCCCAGGGCCTGGCTGATGGCCATGGCCAGGCCTGCGCCCACCACACAGCGGGCCGCACCGATCAGCAGCTCCCGCGTCGGCGGGGCCGGGGCCTGCAGGGCCACAGGCTGGGCCTCGCGCCGCTCGCGCAGCCGGTCGGTCAGGACACTCAGCACCCAGGCCAGGGCGGCCACCGCCGCCACCGCCGCCACCCGCTCGCCCAGCTGCGACAGGCTCAGCCCCTGCGGACTGACCGAGGCGCTGGCGGCAAAGACAAAGATCAGGGGCCCGGGCGGCCCCAGCCGCTGCCTCATGCCGATGAAATAGAGCCCGCCGCAGACCAGGGCCAGCAGGGCCAGCTGCTGCCCCTCGGACGCGCCCAGCCAGGCGGCGGTCGAGATCACCAGCACCGTCCCCACCTGGATCAGGCCGCACTCGACAAGCCGCAGCCTTCGCCGCGCCGCCCCGTCGAACCGTCCGAACAGGGCCGCCAGAGCCCCCAGGGAGGCAAAGCCGATCAGGTGCGGCCAGGGCGAGACATAATAGACCCATGAAAGGGCGATCAGGATCGTCAGCGCCGCCTGGGCTCCGGCCAGGGTCGAGTTCCGCACCGAGGCCTGGGGCCCAACGACCAGGCTGTCCAGGAACTGGCGCGGGTGCAGCAGGTGCCCAACCGCGTCGCGCCGGCGCAAGGGTTGCGGCGAGCTCATGCCCTGGGCCCCGGCCGAGCCTTCCTAGCCCCCGCCTCCACATCGTCCAGGCCCAGGTTCATCTGCTCGAAGGCGGCCAGCATGGCCTCGATGGCGCTGTCGGGCAGGCGCGACAGGATGACCATCTCGGCCTCGATCAGGGCGGCCCGGATCGCGCGCTCTCGCGCCTCGCCGCGCGGTGTCAGATAGATGAGGCGGGCGCGGGCATCCGTGGCATCGCGCCGCCGCTCGATCAGGCCCTCCCGCTCCAGGATGTCGAGGACCCGTACCAGGCTGGAGCCGTCGACTCCGACCCGCAGGGCCAGCTGCTTCTGGGTCAGCCCCCCGCCCGTCTCTTTCAGGTGCACCAGCGGCAGCCAGGTGGCGTCTGTCATGCCCGAGGCGGCCAGATGAATCTCCAACGCCCGTCTCCAGCGGCGGGCCAGGAGGGAAAATCCAATGCCAAATCTTGCGCGGGGGTCCGTCGGTTCCATGCCGTTTGGTCCCAAAAATTAGTTTGAATTGCAAATCAAATGAAATGTCTGCGCCGTTCGCGCCAGATCGGCCAGGCGACTCATTGCGGCCACAGCCCTCTGATTTATCGTGGGTTTCATCGTTCTGGATGCAGCCGATCCTTGGCGATCTACGTCAATATCGGTCGCAGACAAGGCGGTGTTCTCGCCTCGACAATGAGAACATCTTGTGAACCAGAACAAACCATGCACATAGTGCGTCTCACAGAGGGAGCGGGTCCTTGGCGGGTCTCTCCCGAAGCCCAAGAACGGAATCATGGCAAGGGAGAGAAAACCAATGGCACAGGCGGCACTGAAACTCGTGGGTAAGGAAGACAGCGAAAAGCAACGCGCGCTTGAGGCGGCGATCGCACAGATTGATCGCGCCTTCGGCAAGGGCTCGGTGATGAAACTGGGCAAGGGCGGTCAGGTGACGGAAATTGAATCCGTCTCGACTGGCTCTCTGGGCCTGGACATGGCGCTGGGCATCGGCGGCCTGCCGGTCGGCCGGGTGATCG
>JAEYQX010000052.1 GCA_023409795.1 Pseudomonadota bacterium | reverse complement strand
GGCTGAAGGCCCGCGGCCTGCTGGACGAGGCCGCCTGGGTTGCGGCCCGGGCCGAGGCGGGTCGCCGGATGCTGGCCGCGCGCCGCCAGGCCCGCACCCCGGTGGTGGGTCGCCACGACCGTGTCTGGGTGCTGGGCACGATCATCGCCTGCGCCCTGGCCAGCCTGGGCCTCTATGGGGTCCTGGGCTCGCCAGGTCACGAGGACCAGGCCTTTGACGTCCGCGTCAGCCAGTGGGCGGCCGAGCCCGAGGCCCTGGGCCCGGCCCAGATGGCCGCCGTCATGGGCCGGGTGGTCCGGGACAATCCGGACAGCCACCAGGCCCTGGCCCTGCTGGGGGCCGCGCGGTTCGAGGCCGGGGACCCGGTGGGGGCCGCCTCGGCCTTTCGCCGGGCCCTGGCGCTGAAGCCCGGGGATGCCCAGAGCTGGGCGCGGCTGGGCGAAAGCCTGGTGCGGGCCAACGAGGGCACCGTGGGGGCTGACGCCGAGCTGGCTTTTGCCAGGGCGCTGGAGCTGGACGCCGACCAGCTGGGGGCCCGCTACTTCCTGGGCGCGGCGGCCCTGCAGCGCGGCGAGATCGACAGGGCCCGGCAGCTCTGGACGCCCCTGATGGCGGCCCTGGACCCCGCCGACCCGCGCCGGGCCGAACTGGCCGCGCGACTGCAAATTGTTCCGGCCGCTGGCCCCGCCGCCGGGGCGGGCCAATGAGCAGATTTTCGAGCTGAAGATGAGCTGGCTTCCCAAATCTCCGAAGGCGCGTCGTCGCCTGTGGGTCGTGATCGCGGCCGCGCCGGTCCTGGCCCTGGCCGTGGGCCTGTCGCTGTGGGCGATGAAGGACAATGTGACCTATTTCTTCTCGCCGTCCGAGGCGACCGTGGACAAGGTGCCGGCGGGCCAGGTGATCCGCCTGGGCGGGCTGGTCCAGGCGGGCACGGTGGCCAAGGCGGCGGACGGATCGGTCCGCTTCGTGGTCACCGACAATGCGGGCACGGCGACGGTCCTGTTCCACGGCGACCTGCCTGACCTGTTCCGCGAGGGGCAGGGGATCGTGGCCCAGGGGGCCTTCCGGCCCGACCGCACCTTCGAGGCGCGCCAGGTCCTGGCCAAGCACGACGAGACCTATATGCCGCGCGAGGTGGCCGACCGCCTGAAGGAAACCGGCGAGTGGCGCCCGGAATCGGGTGAGGCGGTGTCGGCGGCTGTCATGTCGGGTGCCCGTTCGTGATCGTTGAGCTGGGGGCCTATGGCCTGGTCCTGGCCCTGGTGCTGTCGGCCCTGGCCTTGGGCCTGTCGACGGCCGGGCGGCTGAGGGTCAGCCCGGTGCTGGCCGGGGCAGGCGGCGGGGCCATGGCCGCCTCGGCCCTGGTGACCCTGCTGGCCTTCTGTGCCCTGATCCACGCCTTTGTCGTCTCGGACTTCTCGGTCTCGAACGTGACGCTGAACAGCCATACCGACAAGCCGATGCTCTACAAGGTCGCCGCCGCCTGGGGCAGCCATGAGGGCTCGCTCTTGCTGTGGTGCCTGGTCATGACGGGCTTTGGCGCGGTCCTGGCGCGGGCGCGGGGCCTGCCGTTCGGGCTCAAGACCTCGGCCGTGGCGGTCCAGGCGGGGCTGTCGCTGATGTTCCTGGCCTTTGCCGCCCTGACCTCCAACCCCTTTTCGCGGCTGGACCCGGCCCCGATCCAGGGGCAGTCGCTGAACCCCCTGCTGCAGGACCCCGCCCTGGCCATCCACCCGCCGCTGCTCTACCTGGGCTATGTCGGGTTTTCGGTTTGCTTCTCCCTGGCGGTGGCTGCCCTGGTCGAGAAGCGGATCGACCCGGCCTGGGGCCGCTGGGTCCGGCCCTGGGCCCTGGCGTCCTGGGCCTTCCTGACCGTCGGCATCCTGCTGGGCAGTTTCTGGGCCTACTACGAGCTGGGCTGGGGCGGCTGGTGGTTCTGGGACCCGGTCGAGAATGCCAGCTTCCTGCCCTGGCTGGCGGGCGCGGCCCTGCTGCACAGCGCGATCGTCACCGAGCGGCGCGGGGCGCTGGCGGGCTGGACGGTCTTTCTGTCGCTGCTGGCCTTCAGCTTCTCGATGCTGGGAGCCTTCCTGGTGCGCTCGGGCATCCTGACCAGCGTCCACGCCTTTGCCGTCGATCCTGAGCGGGGGATCGTGCTGCTGGCCATCCTGGCCGTGGCGGCGGGGGCGGCCTTTGTCCTGTTCGCCCTGCGCGTGCCCGAGCTGAAGGGCAGCGCCGCCTTTGCCCCGATCAGCCGCGAGGGCGCGCTGGTGATGAACAACCTGTTCCTGACGGCGGGGGCGGCGACGGTGCTGCTGGGCACCCTTTACCCGTTGATCCTGGAGGCCACGGCCGGGGCGACGATCTCGGTCGGCCCGCCCTATTTTGCCGCGACCTTCGTGCCGCTGATGGTGGTGGCCTGCATCATCCTGCCCGCCGGGCCGCTGCTGGCCTGGAAGCGCGGCGACCTGAAGGGGGTGCTGCAAAGGCTTTGGCTGGTGGCGGGCGTGGCAGCGGCCGTGGCGGCCCTGGCCTTCCTGATGTTCGAGCCGAAGAAGGCCCTGGCGGCGGGCGGGGTTGGGCTGGGGGCCTGGCTGGTCCTGGGCTCGATCCACGAGGTGGGGCTGCGGACCAAGGCCCTGCGTGCGCCGCTGTCCGAGACCCTGCGCCGGGCCAGGGGCCTGCCGCTGGGGGCCTGGGGCATGGCCCTGGCCCATGCGGGGCTGGGCGTCTTCATCCTGGGAGCCGTGGTCGAGACCAGCTTCAAGACCGAGGCGGCGGCCATCCTGCCTGTCGGTGGCGAGCTGGCGTCGGGACCGTGGCAGGTTCGCCTGGACGGGATCGAGGTCATCGAGGGGCCGAACTACCTGGCCGAGCGGGGCCACCTGACGGTGACGCCGGTCGAGGGCGGCGCGGCCTCGCGCACCGTGACGGCCGAGCGCCGCTTCTTCCCTGCCGGTGGCCAGACCACGACCGAGGTGGGCCTGGATTTCCGGGGGCTGGATGACGTCTATGTGGTGGTCGGCGAGCGCTCGGCCACGGCGGACGGGCAGCCCGGCTGGTCGGTGCGGCTCTACTTCAACCCGTGGGCGCGGCTGATTTTCCTGGGGCCGGCGATCATGGGGCTGGGCGGGCTGCTGTCGCTGCTGGACCGCCGGCTGAGGGTCGGCACCGGCACGCGCCGCCGCCCGCGCGGAGCCGAGGCATGAGGGGCCCCTCCATCCTGGTCGCCGCCGTCATGGCCATGTGCCTGTGCTTGGGCCTGGGCCTGTCAAGCACGGTGGCCGAGCCGGCGGCGGGTCCCGACCGGCCCCTGCCGGATGCGGTCCAGGAAGCGCGGGCGCGGGCCCTGTTCACCGACATCCGCTGCGTCGTCTGCCAGCACGAATCCATCGCCGACAGTCCGGCCGGGATCGCGGCGGACATGCGCGCCCTGGTGCGCGAGCAGATCGCCGCAGGCCAGAGCGACCAGGCCGTGCGCGAGGATCTGGTGCGCCGCTATGGCGACTATGTCCTGTTCACCCCGCCGGTGCGCCGGGGCACCTGGCTCTTGTGGTTCGGCCCGTTCGCGGCCGTGGTCGGGGCGGGCGTGGTCCTGTTCCTGCGGGCCCGGCGCAGGCCGGCCGAGGCGAGCCCTCTGACCCCCGAGGAAGAGGAAGCCCTCTGTGTGCTGATGGCCCAGGAAGGGGCGGACGCAACGGCGACGCCGGATCGGGCGATTGACAGCGCTGAAGGTGAAGCGTCCCGGTCCTGACTTGATTTCGCCACGTTCGCGCCGTCTTTACAGCCCTAGCATCTCTCCGAATCCATTTGGCGTTATGCCGCAAGCCACTATATCCATGAGGCTACAGGGTTTTTGGAGCCCTGCCTGAGAGGACCACAAGGACGACGATGCTGAAACGCAAGGAGTTCATTCTGGGGGCCGCAGTCGGCCTGACCTTTGCTGCTGCCGCGACGGCGGGCGGGGTGATCAGTTGGCCGGGTGCCCAGGCGGCCCCCTCGGCCCAGGCCGGCCAGCTGGTGCCCAGCGCCGGGGCCGCGGGCCTGGCCTTTGCGCCGCCGCAGGGCGCGCCGCTCAGCTTTGCCGACATCTTCCAGCAGGTCGCCCCGGCTGTCGTCCAGATCGACGTCAAGACGCGCGTCCAGCGGCCCTCGGGCGGCTTCTTCCAGATTCCGGGCTTTGGGGCCGTGCCCATGCCGGGCACCCCGCGCGATGGCTCGGGCGAGGATGAGGACAACTCGACCACGGCGCGCGGCGCAGGCTCGGGCTTCTTCATCTCGGCCGACGGCTTCATCGTCACCAACAACCACGTCGTCGCCGACGCCATTGAGATCAACGTCAAGCTGAGCGATGGCCGCGAGATGAAGGCGCGCCTGATCGGGCGCGACGAGGGCTCGGACCTGGCCGTAATCAAGGTGGATGGCGAGGCCTTCCCCTTCGTCTCGTTCGAGGAGGGGGCGACGCCGCGCGTGGGTGACTGGGTCATCGCCGTGGGCAACCCCTTCGGCCTGGGCGGCACCGCCACGGCGGGTATCGTCTCGGCCCTGTCGCGGGACATCGACCCGGGCGGCTACAACGAATACCTGCAGATCGACGCCGCCATCAACCGGGGCAACTCGGGCGGTCCGACCTTTGACATCTATGGCCGCGTCATTGGCGTGAACACCGCCATCTATTCCCAGACCGGCGGATCGGTCGGCATCGGCTTTGCCATCCCGGCCACCACGGCCAAGGCGATCACCGACAAGCTGATGCGCGGCGAGACGATCGAGCGCGGCTATCTGGGCGTGCAGATTCAGAACTTCACCGCCGAGGCTGCGGCGGCCCTGGGCCTGCCGGCGGACACCAAGGGTGCCTATGTCGGCGAGGTCACGGCCGATGGTCCGGCCGCCCGCGCCGGGGTGCGAGTCGAGGACATCATCGTCGGCCTGAACGGCGAGGCGGTCGAGACCTCGGCTGACCTGACCCGCCGCGTGGCCCGCTCCAACGTCGGCGATACCCTGCGCCTGGAGATCATCCGCGATGGCCGCCGCCAGACCCTGAACGTCCGCGCGGGCCGTCGTCCGTCTGAATCGGAACTGCAGGCGGGCCTGAACGGCGAGGACGGCGGCGCTGCGGCACCCTCGGCCCCGGCCGGCGAGACGGTCGAGGGCATGACCCTGGCTCCGCTGAGCGGGGCGCTGCGCCAGCGCTATTCGATCCCGTCCGACGTCTCGGGCGTGGTCGTGACCGGGGTGGCCCCGCGCTCCAAGCCGGCCGAGGTCGGCATGCAGCCGGGCACGGTGATCCAGCGGGCCAACGGCCGGTCGGTCACCACGGCAGCCGAGTTCAAGGCGGCGGTGGACGCCGCCCGCGCCGCCAGCCGTCCGGGCGTCCTGCTTCTGCTGCGCACGCCATCGGGCAACACCTCATGGGTGCTTGAGCTGGCCAAACCTGAATAAGGCTTAACTGACATAATCGGCGGCGATGCAGTAGGATCGCCGCCGATATCAATTCTAGGAGGGGGCCGATGCGCATTCTGGTAGTCGAGGACGACGCCGAAGCTGCAACCGCCATGGTGCGGGGGCTGACCGAGGCGGGCCATGAGGTGACGCACGCCGTCGACGGGGCCTTCGGCCTGCTGGAAAGCCAAAAGGGCGGCTATGACGTCTATGTGGTCGACCGCATGATGCCGCGCCTGGACGGGGTCGGCATGGTCGAGACGGTGCGCAAGGGCGGGGACCAGACCCCGGTCCTGTTCCTGTCGGCGCTGGGCGAGGTCGAGGACCGCGTCACGGGCCTGAAGGCGGGGGCCGATGACTATCTGGTCAAGCCCTATGCCCTGGCCGAGCTGGTGGCCCGGGTCGAGGCCCTGGCCCGTCGCCGCGAGACCGGCGGGGTCCAGACCGTGCTCAAGGTCGGCGAGCTGGAAATGAACCTGATCGCCCGCACCGTCCATCGCGAAGGCCAGGAGATCGACCTGCAGCCGCGTGAGTTCCAGCTGCTGGAATTCCTGATGCGCCACGCCGGGCAGTCGGTGACCCGCACCATGCTGCTGGAAAAGGTGTGGGAATATCATTTCGACCCCCAGACCAACGTCATCGACGTTCACATCAGCCGCCTGCGCTCGAAGATCGACAAGGGCTTCGACAAGGCCATGCTGCAGACGGTGCGGGGCGCGGGCTACCGGCTGGAGGCCTGATCGCGCCGCGTGACCCCCTGGGTCGCGCGCGGCCCGATGGAGGTTGGACAAGACGATGAAACTGCCCTCGCTGTTCCGGCGGACGCCCTTTCGTCTGACCCTGCTGTTCCTGGCCCTGTTCGTCGCCACGGCCAGCGCCGTGCTGGCCTATGTCTATGTCGCCTCGGCCTCCGAGGCCCGCGCCCGGGCTGAGGCCGGGGTGCGCGCCGAGGTGGAGTCCCTGCGTGGCATCTATCGCGCGCGGGGCGTCGATGCCCTGAATCAGGCCCTGGTGGAGCGGACCCTGCGCGGTGGCTCCTACCTGTATCTGCTGATGGACCGGGATCGTGAGCCGATCACCGGCAATATCTCGACCTCGCCGCTGGATCCCGGCGAGCTGAAGCCCGAGGGGCGCTGGCAGAGCTTCCGCCTGACCGACACTGACGAGGAGGGCCGGGTCCGCAAGCGCCAGGCCTTTGGCGTGGAAATGCCCCTGTCGGGTGGCGAGCAGCTGTTTGTCGGCGAGGACATCGGCGACATGGAGGCCTATCTGGCCCGCCTGACCCAGGCCCTGTGGGGGGCCATGATCATGGTCCTGGTGCTGGGCGTCGGCGGCGGGCTGTGGGTCAGCCGCGGGGTCGAGCGGGCCATGGGCGGGCTGAACCAGGTCGTGACGGCGGTCCAGGAGGGCAACCTGAAGGTCCGCGCCCCGGTGCGCCACTCGGGTGATGAGCTGGACGAACTGGCCCAGGGGCTGAACACCATGCTGGACCGGCTGGAAGGCTCGATGGCCTCGATCCGCCATGCCGGCGATGCGATCGCCCACGACCTGCGCACCCCGCTGAACCGGATGCGGTCCAAGATGGAGCTGGCCCTGCTGGATGCCGAGGCGGGACGCACCACGGGCGTGGATGCCCTGGCCGTCGCCCTGGAAGAGGCCGATGCCCTGCTCAAAACCTTCAACACCGTCCTGGCCATCGCCCGGCTGCAGGCGGGGGGCGTGCCCGAGCCGCGCCTGTTTGACGCCGGCCAGCTGGGCCGCGACATGGCCGAGCTTTACGAATATGCCGGCGAGGACAAGTCGATCGAGTTCGCCGCCGAGATCGAGGATGACCTGAAGGTCGAGGGCAACCAGCCCTTCCTGGCCCAGGCCCTGGCCAACCTGATCGACAATGCCCTGAAATATACGCCGGCGGGTGGGGCGGTGATGTTCCGGGTGCGGCGGCGCTCCAGCGGCGAGGTCGAGTTCTCGGTCACCGACAATGGCCCCGGCATTCCCGACGAGGACCGCGAGCGGGTGCTGCAAAGGTTCGTGCGCCTGGATTCGAGCCGCAGCGAGCCGGGGTCGGGGCTGGGCCTGTCGCTGGTCACGGCCGTGGCCGAGGCCCATGGCGGCCGTATCCAGCTGGATGAGGGGCCGGGGGTCTTTGACGGTCGCGGGCCGGGACTTAGGGTGGCCCTGGTTCTGCCGCCCCCGGGCGGTGCGGCGCAGGCGGAATAGACGAATGACGAAGGAAGCGCGGCCCCTGCCGCTGGGCGAGCGGATCGTGGCCTGTGGCCCGGTGCGGGACCGTGAGGCGGCGCAGCGGGTGCTGGAACGCCTGATCGAGGCCGCCGACGAGGGCGGCTGGAGCGCGGTCCTGAACCAGGCCTGGCCGGCGCTGCAGCCGGTCTTTGCCGCCTCGCCCTATCTGGCCGGGATCGCCCGTCGCTGGCCCGAGCGCCTGCGCCAGATCCTCCAGACCTGCCCCGAACAGAGGCTGGCCGACATCCTGGCCGCGACCGAGGCGATTGATGCTGCCCCGGACGAGGCCCGGGCCCCGCTGCGTCACCTGAAGGCCGAACTGCACCTGCTGACCGCCCTGGCCGACTTGGGCGGGGTGTGGAACCTGGACCAGGTCACGGGGGCCATCTCGCGCTTTGCCGATGCGGCGGCCCAGGCGGCGCTGCGCTGCGTGGCCTTCGAGCAGAGGCGGCGCGGCAAGCTGACCTCGGCCGCTGACGACCCGCGCGGGCCGGTGCCGGGGCTGTTCGTCCTGGCCATGGGCAAGGGCGGGGCGTTCGAGCTGAACTATTCCTCGGACATCGACCTGTCCCTGTTCTACGAGCCCGAGGTCCTGGTTACGGTGCTCGACGACAGTGTCGAGATCCAGGCCTTTACCAACCGCCTGGCCCAGGGGCTGGCGACCCTGCTGACCGACCGGACCGGCGACGGCTATGTCTTCCGCGTCGATCTGAGGCTGAGGCCCGATCCGTCCTCGACCCCGCCGGTGGTCGCGGCCCCGATGGCCCTGGCCTATTACGAGAGCGTCGGCCAGAACTGGGAACGGGCGGCTTTCATCAAGGCGCGGGTCTGCGCCGGGGACCGGGCCGAGGGGGCGGCCTTCCTGAAGGCCCTGGTCCCCTTCGTCTGGCGGCGCAGCCTGGACTACCAGGCCGTGCTGGATATTCAGTCGATCAAGAAGCAGATCCATACCTACAAGACCGGCGAGGGGCTGGAAGCGGCCGGGGCCAATGTGAAGCTGGGCCGGGGCGGGATCCGCGAGATCGAGTTCTATGTCCAGACCCAGCAGCTGATCCTGGGCGGGCGCGACCGGGGCCTGCGTTCGCCGCGCACGCTGGAGGCGCTGGATGCCCTGACGAGCCGCGGCCATGTCAGCCCCGAGGCCCGCGATGAACTGGCCGAGGCCTATGTCGAGCTGCGCAATCTGGAGCACCGCATCCAGATGCTGGCCGATGACCAGACCCATGTCCTGCCCGCCGATCCGGCGCGGCGGGCCGATGTGGCGGCCCTGTCGGGCGAAGAGGACCTGGGCCTGTTCGACGCCGGGGTCGAGGCCGTGCTGATGGGCGTCAACCACAGGTATGGCGAACTGTTCGAGGAAGGCGAGGACTTCTCCTCGCCCTATGGCAGCCTGGTCTTTACCGGGGTCGAGAATGATCCCGGCACGCTGGAGACCCTGACGCGGATGGGCTTCAGCGAGCCGGCCACGGTGGCCGACACCATCCGCAGCTGGCACCACGGCCGCATCCTGGCCACGCGGACCGCGCGCGGGCGTGAGCTCTTTACCCGGCTGGTGCCGCAGCTCTTGACGGCGGTGGCGCGGACCGGCGCGCCGGATGCCGCCTTTCGCCGGTTTGCCGTCTTCTTTTCCGGGCTCAGTGCCGGGGTCCAGGTCCAGGCCCTGTTCCTGAACCAGCCACGGCTGTTCGAGATGGTGCTGGGTGTCATGGCCTTTGCACCGCGCCTGGCCCGGACCCTGGGCCGCCAGCCCCAGGCCCTGGACAGCATCCTGGATGACCGGTTCAACACGGCGCTGGGCGTCGACACCGGCCTGGCCGAGCAGGTGGTGCGCGAGGCACATGAGGCCGGGGATTTCGAGGGGGCGATGAATGCCGTGCGCCGACTGCACCGCGAGCAGGTCTTCCGCATCGGGATGCAGACCCTGACCGGGCGCACGACGGCCCAGCAGGCGGGCCTGTCCAATACCTCCCTGGCCGATGCCTGCATGAGGGGCCTGGCCCCGGCGGCCCTGGCCGAGGCCGAGCGGATGGGCGGGGCCTTCCCCGGCGCCGTGGCCGTGGTGGCGCTGGGCAAGGCCGGATCGCGCGAAATGACGGCGGCGTCCGACCTGGACCTGATGACCATCTATGCCGCCGAGCCGGACGCGGTTTCGGAAAAGAAGGGCTGGAGCGCCGACCACTTCTACAGCCGCTTTACCCAGAGGTTCATCGCCGCCCTGTCCTCGCACACGGCTGAAGGGGGGCTGTATGAGGTCGACATGAGGCTGCGCCCGACCGGGTCCAAGGGGCCGGTCTCGGTGCGGATCGAGGCGCTGGAAGCCTATTATGCCCAGGAGGCCGATACCTGGGAGTTCATGGCCCTGACGCGGGCGCGGCTGGTCTGGGCCAGCGACGAGGCCTTCGGGCAGCAGGTCGAAGCGGCGCTGGAGCGGGCGCTGCGGCGGCCCCGTCCCGGCGTCGACATCGCCCGGGACGTGCGCAAGATGCGCGACCTGATGGACCGCGAGCGGCGGCCCAAGGGCTTCTGGGACCTGAAGCTGGCTTCGGGCGGGCAGGTGGACGCCGAGTTCGTCGCGCAATATCGCCAGCTGTGCGCGGCGCTGGAGGGCAGGCCGCTGACGGTCTCGACGCTGGAAGCCCTGAAGGATGACCCGATCCTGGCCGAGACCTGGCTGACACACCAGAAGCTGGGCCAGGTCATGGCCTGTGCCTTTGAGGGGCGCGGCGACCCGGACCAGGAGCCGACCGGCTTCCAGGCGCGCCTGGCCGAGATCAGTGGCGCACCGGACTATGCCAGCCTGAAGTCGCAGCTGGTGGACCTGCGCCAGCGGGCGCGCCAGGCTTTTGATACAGCACTGCCCCCAATTCCCGGCGACGGAATCTGAGCTGCCTCACGTTTGCCTAAGGGTGAGCAGGTCTGGATGACCGGGCCGAAGCCGGAGCGGCAGGCGATGACTGGTGTCTTGTGCGCCCTTGTGACGTCTTTCGGGGCGAACCGCCGGGTTTCGACCCTTCAACCCATTGCGGTGTCCCGACTGGCGCCGCAATCGGAGTAGAGACATTGTGGGCGCAGGCGGCCGGGCCGCTGAAACCGACTTCTGGTGCAAGAGGATGGCGTGGCGACTGCCGTCGACCCCGACGAGGAACTGGTACGCCGGGTGGGCCGGGGCGATCCTGCGGCCATCCAGGCCATGGTCGCGCGCAAGCTGCCGCGCATGCTGATGCTGGCGCAGCGGATGCTGGGCGACGCGGCGGAGGCTGAGGACGTGGCCCAGGAAGTCATGCTGAAGGCCTGGAAGCAGGCCCCGCGCTGGACGCCGGGGCAGGCGCGCTTCGACACCTGGCTGCACCGGGTGGGGCTGAACCTCTGCTACGACCGGCTGCGACGGCGGCGCGAGATCGCGACCGACAGTCCGCCGGAACGGGCCGACGAGGGGCCGGGTCCCGATCGCGGCCTGCTGGCCATGGAGACGGGGGCGCGGGTCGACCGGGCCCTGGCGCGGCTGCCCGAGCGCCAGCGTGAAGCCATTATCCTGTGCCACTATCAGGAACTGGGAAACATCGAGGCGGCGCGGCTGATGCAGATCAGCGTCGAGGCCCTGGAAAGCCTGTTGTCGAGGGGGCGCAGGGCGCTGCGGGCCTCGTTGGCAGACCTGGCCCCGCCCAGGACGGAAACAGCTCCCAGGGGCAGGAAGGCAGGGGGGAAGTGATCGGGATGATGAGCCTGGACAAATTTGAGACCCTGGCCGATGCCTATGGCGCAGACCTGCGCCGCTGGCCCCAGGCCGAGCAGGCTGCGGCGCGCGCCCTGCTGGACAGGGACGCGCGGGCGCAACAGGTGCTGGCCCAGGCCGGAGCCCTGGATACCGTGCTGGACGCCGTGCCGGGGGCCGTCGCGACCCATGAGCTGCGCGAGCGGGTCTTGGCCGCCGCCGCCGGGGCCGGGCTTGGTCGCCGGGGCGGTCGTCGTCGCGGGCCGGTCAGCGTCCTGGCCTGGCTGTCGGGCGCAGGCTGGGCAGCGGCCGGCTTTGCCGGGGTGGCCTTTGGCATGAGCATGACCTGGACCATGACCGCCGACCAGCAGGTGGATGCGGTCTATTACCTGGCCAGCCTGAGCGGGCCCGATGACATGGAGGTCCTGGGACAATGACGCCGCGGGGACTGAAGATCGCCCTGGCTGCCTCGGTGGCGCTCAATATCTTTGCTGTGGCCAGCGCGGCGACGCTGTGGGTTGCGCGCGAGCACATCGTCAAGGGGGTGTCCGAGGTACGGCAGACGCCGCGACGCGAGCCGTGGAGCGTCCTGGTTGCCCAGATCCGGCCCGAGGCCCAGGAGCAGGTCAAGGCACGCCTGCGTGCCCGGGCCATGGAGGCGCGGCCCGACTTTGAACAGTCCCGAAATGCCCGCCGCGAGGCCATCCGCATGACCCAGGGCGATGACTTCAGCCCGGTCGAGGTCGCGGCCCTGCTGGAGCGTTCACGGGCGTCGGAACTGCAGGGGCGCGCGCACCTGGAAACCGGGGCGGTCGAGGTCCTGGCCTCGCTGTCTGCCGAGGACCGCAAGATCCTGGCCCCCATCCTGTCGCGCAAGAACCCGCGCAGCGACAGTGCTGACAAGAAGAACACGAGCCAGGGCGAGGTCGCGACGGCGGCACCCGGGCACGATGCCAAGGCCAGCCGCTAGGCCGCTCAGGCGGCCTTGATGCCCGAAGGATTGGTGCCGGCGACGGCCGTGCCCTGGGGCGCGCGGATCGGCAGGTCGAAGCGGACCGTGGTGCCGACGCCCGGCTCGCTGTCGATCACCATCTGGCCCTGGTGCAGCTCGATCAGGGACCGGGTCAGGGCCAGGCCCAGGCCGGTGCCCTGGGTGGTCTTGGAATGCTGGCCCTCGACCTGCTCGAAGGGCTGGGCCAGGCGCGACAGGTCCTTGGCAGCGATGCCGATGCCGGTGTCGGTGACCGCGATGCGCACGTGGTCAGGGCCCCGCCGCTCGACCCGGACGGTGACCTGGCCGCCCTCGGGCGTGAACTTCACCGCATTGGAGATCAGGTTCAGCAAAACCTGTTTCAGGCCCCGGTGGTCGGCGGCGATCTCGATCTCCTCGGAGGCCTGCAGGGTCAGGCTGAGGCCGGACTCGGCCGCCTTGCCGCGTGTCAGGCGGATGGCGTCCTGGCACAGGCTGTTCAGCGAGACGGTTTCATAATGCAGGGTCAGCTTGCCCGCCTCGATCTTGGCCATGTCTAGGATGTCATTGATCAGGCTGAGCAAATGCTGGCCAGAAGCGTGGATGTCGGCGGCATAGCCCTTGTAGCGGGCGTCGCCCAACGAGCCGAACATCTCGCCCGCCATGATCTCGGAAAAGCCGTTGATGGCGTTCAGCGGGGTGCGCAGCTCATGGCTCATATTGGCCAGGAACTCGGACTTGGCCTGGTTGGCGGCCTCGGCCCGGGTCATGGCGATCTCATACTTGCGGGCCAGGACGGTGAGGCGGGACTCGCGGTCCTCAAGCTCGGCCACCATGGTGCGCAGCTCATCGGCGGCGCGGCGGCGCTCGGCCTCCTGGCGGCGGATGACGGTGATGTCGGCGGCGATGACCACGGTGCCGCCGTCGCCGGTAAAGCGCTCGGCCAGTTGCAGCCAGCGGCCATCCTTCAGCTCGACCTCGCGCACCCCGGCGCGGCCACTGGCCGAGGGATGCTCGGCCTGGATGGCCTCGGTCGCCAGGGCGTTCAGGGTGGCCTTCTGCACGCCGCGCACCAGGACGCCGGGCGGGAAGCTGAAGGCGTCGACAAAGGCCTGGTTCCACAGCACCAGGCGGCCGCGCAGGTCAAACAGGACAAAGGCGTCCGAGACGCTCTCGATCGCATCGCGCAGGCGGTTCTCGGCAGCCTGGGCACGGGCGCTGGCGCGGCGGGCATCGGTGATGTCGAGCGCGACGCCCATCAGATGGCTATAGGCCCCCTCGCGCAGGGCCTGGCGTGACTGGCCCCGGGCATCGATCCAGCGCACGCCGCCGGCCTTGAGCTGGATGGGGAAGGCGACGTTGAGCGTCCCGTTGACCGCCGCCTGGTCGGTGGCATGGACCACCGCCTCGCGATAGCGCGGATGCACCCGCTCGATCAGGCCCCGGGTGCTGAGCACAGTGCCGGGCTCGACCTCCAGCATGGCGGCCATGTAGTCCGAGACGGTGACCTCGCCCTGGGCCAGGTCCCATTCCCAGATGCCACAGCGCGCCGCCTCGACCGCAACGCGGAAGCGCCGCTCGGTATCGGCCCAGCGCCGGCCCTCGCGGATCTGGACATTGGTCTGCAGCGCCAGGACGACCAGGAAGATGATGACCGCCACCAGCGGCAGGGCCAGGATCCATGAGTCCTCCAGCCAGGCGGCGATGCCGCCCTCGACCGGCAAGGTGGCCACGACGCTGAAGCCGGTCCCCTCGATCGGAGCCATGGCCGTCAGCATCAGGCGGCCATCGGCCCCCTTGGTCGGCTGGCCCGAGGTGGCGGGCGACTGGCCCGTCGGCAGAAGGGTCAGGCGGGTGCCGCCCAGGGCCGGCTGGAAGGCCGGCACCAGGAGCCGGGCCTGGACCACCTGGCCCCCGGCCAGGGTGCGGCGGATGGTCAGGCGGTCGCCTTCCAGCAGATAGCCGGCATTGCCCCGCAGCGGCGGCGGCTTGCGCACGGAGCGACGCGCGGCAGGCTCAGGCGTGGCGGCGATCGGCTCGCCCTGGGCATCCAGCAGGGTCAGGCCGACCTCGGGTGCAAGGGCCCGGGCGTCGTCCAGGGCAGAGACGGCGGCGGCGCGGCTGCCCAGGGGCGTGCGCTGCACCAGGTCCAGGCTGGCGCGGGCGCGGACCACGGCGCTGTGGACCTGGGCGGCGGCGAGGCGGGCATCAAGGCCAAGCACCTGTTGCCGCGCGGCGGCGGCTTCGCGCTGGGGCCGGGTCTCGTCGCGGGCAACCAGCAGGGCATAGGCCGTAATGGTCAGGGCAATGGCAAGCAGCACGATGCGGGCCCAGGACGTGCGTCCAGAGGCCGTGCGGTCCGACGTGCGTCGTCCCGAACCATAGCTGCGGCGCTCGATGCCCCGCACGACCGCCCTCCCTTGGCCAGAGAAAGGGCGAATCTAGGCTGCGTCGCGGAATCCTGTCGAGTGCCTAAACGTGCAAAGCCTGCGCTAGGCGCTCTCGATCTCGGCCGGGGCTGGAGCCGAGACGGGGGCAGGGTCGCGACCGGCCTCGGGCGGTGCGGTCTTCAACTCGGTGACCTGCGCCAGGATGCGGCGGGCCACAAGGCTGAGCCGCTGGGCCTCCGGCGGCGCGTCCTCGGGCATTTCAGAAACGGATTCAACCAGTTGCCGGGCCAGGTCAAAAAGCTGGGGGGCCGCGGAAATCAGCCGCGCCTGGAACTCGATGCGGCCCGGGTCGCGGTCATACTCGGCTCCCGGCACGCGCCAACCACCCCAGTCGGCCCGGTCCGTGACCACGACGGGATAGGAGCC
The DNA here is from genome assembly GCA_023409795.1 of Pseudomonadota bacterium. Lineage (GTDB taxonomy): Bacteria > Pseudomonadota > Alphaproteobacteria > Caulobacterales > Caulobacteraceae > Brevundimonas. Next base: position 2,598 of record JAEYQX010000052.1, on the reverse strand, counting down.
GGGCTGGGGGTGGTGGCCACAGTCGGCGGCATCCTGCCACTTGTTGCGGGCGCGCAGGATGCGCCAGTCGCCCAGGGCAGCCTGCTGGGTATCCTCGACGGCCAGCTGCAGCTCATGGGCCAGGAAGTCACGGCCCAGGCCCAGGTCATAGGTGATGCGCACCGGCTCGTCGAAGCCCTTAGCCCAGACGGGCTTGATCTGGTCGATCTGGGCCCAGACGCCAACGGTCTCGACCCAGACCTTCTGGCCCTTCTGGAACTGCGCACGCGCCATACCCGCCCTCCTGCAAGGGCTGCAGGTTCACATAACCCGGTTAGTATAGGGTTGTGCCGCGTGGTTAACGCCGGTCAGTTCGGGCGCGAGATGTCTTCCAGGGCCTCGCCCGCATAGCGCTCCTTGACCCGGTTCGACAGGTCGCCCAGCGAGATGACCCCGACCAGCCGGCCCTCGCGGTCGATGACGGCCAGGCGGCGGATCTGGCGGGCGCGCATCAGGTCCAGGCCGAGCTTGATGTCCTCGTCCTCGCGCACCACCAGGGCATCGCGGCTCAGGTATTCGACGACGCGGTCGGTCGGTGCGGCACCGCTGGCGACGGCGCGGATGGCAATGTCGCGGTCGGTGATGACGCCGATCAGCCGGTCGCCATCGGCCACCGGCAGGAAGCCGAAATCACCCTGGGCCATGCGGAAGGCCGCTTCCTGAAGGGTGTCATCGGGACGAGCGACCTGGACGTCGCGGCTCATCACATCGCGAATATTCATCACCATCTCCTATGCCGGGAGAAGCCCGGGTGCCGGGAAAACCCCAGGGAGCGGCGAAGGGTTCCGGCAACCGGGACGGTGGCTCCTAGGGTCGCGGGCGCGGTGGCAGGCTGCTGGCGGCCCGGACCAGTTGCACGAACTGGGCCCGCTCGCCGTAGCCATCGGTGCCGCGCGCGCCCTGGGCCAGGGCCAGGACCTGGTCCCAGTCATAGGTCGGCGACATCCACGGGTCCTGGCGCAGCTTCTGGCCAAAGGCGGCCACGGCCATGGCCCAGCGCGTGCTCTCGTCCGGCCCGGCGCTGCCCGGGCTGGTCGCGAGCGGCTTCTGGATCAGCTCAGAGCGGTCCTGGCCGGGCAGCTTGTAGCGCACCTGGATGAAGCCGACCTCGCCGGACGGATCGCCGCCGCCGCGTCCGATACGGTTGTCGCGATAGGGCCGCTCGGCGATCTGGAGCGGCCCGCCGACGGGGGTGATCTCATAAAGGGCGGTGACCGAGGCACCCGAGCCGACCTCGCCCGCATCGACGGCGTCGTTGTTGAAGTCTGCCTCGTCCAGCAGCCGTGTCTCATAGCCGACCAGCCGCCATTCGGCGACGCGGGCCGGGTTGAACTCGACTTGGATCTTGACGTCGTCGGCGATGGGGAAGGCCCCCTGGTCGAAGCGCGGGCCGAACAGGCGGCGCGCCTCGTCCAGGTTGTCGACATAGGCGGCGATGCCATTGACCGACTGGGCAATCGTCTGCATCCGCGCGTCCTGGTAGTTGCCGCGCCCATAGCCATAGACCGACAGGTAGATGCCGCTCTTGCGCTTGTCGGCGACGTAGTCTTCCAGCCGCTTGTCGTCGGTGACGCCGACGTTGAAGTCGCCATCGGTGAACATCAGGATGCGGTTGACCCTGTCGCGGCCCAGGCTTGCCTCGGCCTGGTCATAGGCATTGGTCATGCCGGTCGCCCCTGCGGTGCCGCCGCGGGCATTCAGCGCCGCGACCGCGCAGCGCAGCTTCAGCTTTTCAGCCCCCGAGGTGGGGCCCACCACCGTGCCGGCCCCCTCGGCATAATAGGTGACGGCCACGCGGTCCTCAGGGCGCAGGCGGTCGATGATCAGGTTCATCGACTGCTTGGCCAGGTCCAGCTTGTCGGCACTGCTCATCGAGCCGGACACATCGACCAGGAAGGTCAGGTTCAGCGGGCGGCGCTGGTTGTCGGGCAGTTCATAGCCCTGAAGCCCGATGTGGACGATCTGGCGGCCCTCGGCCCAGGGCGAGGGCGTCACTGCCGTGGTGATCTCGAACGGGCGGCTGGCTGAGGCCGGGCGGGCATAGCCATAGTCGAAATAGTTGACCAGTTCCTCGACCCGCACGGCATCGCGCGGCGGGGCCTGGTTCCGGGCGATGAAGCGCCGGACATTGGCATAGGCGGCCGTATCCACGTCGATCGAGAACGTCGAGACGGGCTGGTCCGCCGTGCGCTTGACGGGGTTGGGCACGGCGTTGGGATAGCGCTCGGTGTCGGGCTGGGTTGGGGGCGGGGAGCGCACGACGAGGGGAGGCGGTGGGCCGGGCACAATCACGGACGGGCCTGCGTACTCCACCCTGTCCTGTTTTGCCGAGGGGGAGATCGGCAGGGTTACGGCCGGTGGGGCGGCGTTTGCGGTGGCCTGGGACCGGTTGCCTGTAACCACGATGGGATGAGCGGGCCGAGGCCTGGTCGGAAGGGGAGGGTTGACCGGCGCGATGCCAAAGTCGCGGCAGGCCGCCTCGGTCGGTATGCCATCACCCGGTTCCGCAAGAGGGCCAGGCTGGGCTCTTGTCGGCTGGGGGGCGAGCAGGGACACCAG
>JAEYQX010000250.1 GCA_023409795.1 Pseudomonadota bacterium | reverse complement strand
AGCCGGTGAAGGTGGAAAAGCCCCGCCGCATCGGCATCCACACCCCGCCGCGCGGCTCAGCTGACCGCGTGGCCCTAATGAACGCCCTGCGCGGCCAGGTGCGTGGCGAGCTGGACGGGGAGGTGATCTTTGTGGTGCGCGAGCTGAAGTCGGACGGCCAGTGGGCCTTTGGCGTGCTGCAGCCCACCTGGCCCGATGGCCAGGCCATCCCCCCGGCCGCCACGCCCATCGGCCAGGAGAGGCCAGATCTCGACGGCCTCAGGACCGAGGCGATCTGGCGCAAGGAGCGCGGCCGCTGGACCGTCTTCGCCCACAACATCGGATCGACCGACGCCTGGTGGCTGGACTTCTGCCCCCGCGTGCCCAAGGGTCTGATGCCCGGCTGCTGATGTGGCCCGGATGCAGGGTGGCGACGGGCCGCGCACCCCTTTCACCATTGAGGCATCCTGTCGCGCTGATGGCCTGTTCAGGCCACCTGTCGTCGCCGGTGCAGGGTCAAGGCCGCAGCCCCAGCCAGAAGCGTAGCGAACATGATCATGGCCCATTCCGAAAGAGAGGGAACAGGGGCTGGGGATGTAGAACTCACTACGAGGTTGTCGACATAGTCATCGACGTTTATTGCTGTGCATATCTGATCGGTAACGGTGCTGCACGAGCCAGTATAAATTTCCGTTGAATAGCTTCCGCCTGCAGGCGGCATATTTGTAATGGAGATGGAGATTGTTCTATCCGACGCAGTCGAAACAGCAGATGCCTGCCCATAGAATGCGTTACTATAGCTGCTCCCAACAAATTTATAGGTGGTCGGGGTTGAGCCAGTTTCTGTCACGTTGATGCTGACCACGCGCTCAGATAGGGGCAAGGACGCGTCGCAATACACCCCACCAAGCCTGGCTTGGCCGTATCATCGGTCAGCGACTGCAGCAACCGAATATCCATGCAATCTGAGGCTGGAGGCCATCATGGCTTGTCGCCGTGGTGCGCAATCGCGTGCGCGCCGTACAGGAGTGCCCATGGGCGGTCATGTCGCCTCCTGTTCAAGGAGGTTTCAGGGGGCATTTCTGGGGGTGCCGAGTGAAGCGTTCGGCTAAGTGCTTGAAAAGGAATGGTGGACGCGACAGGGATTGAACCTGTGACCCCTACGATGTCAACGTAGTGCTCTCCCGCTGAGCTACGCGTCCGCCTTTTCTGCGGCCCGTCCAAGTTGCCTTGGTGGGCGGGAAGGCCGGTCGTATAGCCCGCAGTTTGCGGACCGCGCAAGAGGCTTGTTGCTTATTTTTTCGTCTTTTTTTGTTCGGCTAAGCCGCGATCATCCGTTCGACCTCTCCGACCAGGTCGCGAAGGTGAACGGGCTTGGACAGGACCTTGGCCTGGGGTGCGCTCTGGGCGGCGCTCAGGGCGACGGCGGCGAAGCCGGTGATGAACATGATGCGGATGCCCGGATGGCGGCTGGCGGCCACGCGCGCGACCTCGATTCCGTCCGCGCCGGGCATGACGATGTCGGACAGCAGCAGGTCGAAGCCGTCCTGTTCCAGCGCGGCCAGGGCCTCGTCGCCATTGTCGCACTCGACCACATGGTGGCCGGCGCGCTCCAGCGCCCGGGCCAGGAATTTGCGGAGCGAGCTGTCATCTTCCGCCAGCAGGATTCGCGCCATGGGGTCAGTGTCCTTGGATAACCGGGTCACCTTGGACCAGAACTTGTAAATCGGCGGTGAAAATCGCGGCCGGGTGCCAAAGTGGGCAGGCGGGCAAAATCAGACTATGGCTGCGCCATGATCGATGAAGCCACCCATGCCTATCGTCTGGTGCGGCCTGAGGCGGCGGACAGCCCGCTGGTTTTTGCCTCGCCCCACTCGGGCCTGGGGGTGCCGCAGGACATGAGGCCGGCTGCGGCCCTGGGCGAGGCCAGCCTGCACAGCGCCTGCGACATCGCCGTCGACCAGCTGGTGGCCCGCGCCAGCGGCGGACAGGTGCCCCTGCTGACGGGCCTGGTCAGCCGGGCCTATGTCGACCTGAACCGCGCGGCGGTCGAGCTGGACCCGCACCTGATCTGCGACAGTCCCGAGGAGAGCCAGGCCGGGCCCAAGACCCGCGCCGGCTATGGCGTGGTGCCGCGCCTCAGCGGGGACGGCCAGCCCCTGTATGACCGCCTGTTGACGATGCAGGAGGTCCAGGCGCGGCTGGATTGCGTCCATGCCCCCTATCACCAGGCCCTGGCTGGCCTGATGGCGTCGGTGCGCCAGCAGCGGGGGCGGGCCTTCCTGGTCGACTGGCATTCCATGCCCCATCGGGCGACCGGGCCGGGCGGGCCGGACGTGGTCCTGGGCGACCGGTTCGGCACGACCTGCGACACCGGGCGCGTGCGCCACCTGACCGGCCTGTTCCAGGACATGGGCTGGCGGGTGTCGCTGAACCGGCCCTATGCCGGGGGCTATGCCACCCAGGTCTGGGGGCGGCCCGACGAGGGGTTCGAGGCCGTGCAGATCGAACTCAGCCGCCGGCTTTACTGGGACGAGGCGCAAGGCAAGCCCTCGGCCGGCTGGCGACGGTGCCAGAGCGGCATCGCGCGAGTGGTGGCTGCCCTGCTGGACGCCTGCCGCGCCTGACCCGAGGCAAAAAAAAGCCGCGCTCGAAAGCGCGGCTATAAAAAGTCTATAGGGAGGAAACGCCCAGGAAGGGCATGACGCTCGGAAGCGTCGAAAGCCAAGTTAGGTTGCGGTGCACAAAATATCAAGAGACGAAAAGCCGTTCTCCATCACAGCCTGTTACGAAAAACCCATCCTGTGAAAGGTTTGCGACTTTGGTCTTAGGGGACGATTTGTTCGCGCCTGCAATGTGACCGGTGTTCAGTTGCGTTCCAGCAGGGCGCGGGCGCGATGGATGGCCCGGGCGGCGGGCGAGAGTGTCTGGCGACCGGCCAGCAAGCCTACGGCCAGGATGGCTCCCAGGCCCAGCCAGACCGGCCCGAACAGCCAGGCCGCGGCGGCCAGGGCAAAGTAATAGCCGCGCACACCCTGGTTGAAGCTGGACAGGGCCGGGTTCAGCACCTGGCCCACCGCATGGCCATAGGCGACCCGGTCGACCTCGGCATTGATTTCGGGGGCGGCCCCGATCAGGGCCAGGGCATAGTTCATCTGGCGCAGCGACCAGATGAAATCCAGCAGGCCGCGCGCCAGGCACACCAGGATCAGCGCCAGCTTGGCCTCCAGCAGGGCCAGGGGCACGGGCTCGGCCCCGACGGCGGCCACGCCCCGCAGCGCCGCTTCGCCGCCGAACAGGATGCCCGCCACCGCCGCGATCAGCAGCAGGTTGGTCGAGGCAAAGAAGCTGGCGGAGTTGATCGAGTGGCCCATCAGCTGGCTGTCGACCAGCTTCAGCTCGCGATGGGTCATGGCCATCATCCAGCTGTCGCGCACGACCAGCATGTCGTGGTTCAGCGAGCCGCGCCGGCGCGCGATCAGCCCCATCACCGGGCCATAGCCCAGCCAGGCCAGGAAAAACAGCGAGATGGCAATCCAGTCGATCAGCGGCATGACGCCTTGATGCCCCTATTCCGGGCCCGCGAACAAGACCCCCGCGAACAGTGGCCCATGACGTTGAACCCGGTGTGACGCTTGCCGTTCTGGCATACAGAGCTTATCACGCGCGCACCTCTCCCGTTCGCATCTGCAATAAGAGCGCATCATGAACATCGAAGCCATTCCCGTTGGCCCCAACGCCCCTTGGGACATCAACGTCGTGATCGAGATCCCGCAAGGCGGTCTGCCGGTCAAATACGAGATGGACAAGGAATCGGGCGCTCTGTTCGTCGACCGCTTCCTGCACACGGCCATGTACTATCCGGGCAACTATGGCTTCATCCCGCACACCCTGTCGGATGACGGCGACCCCTGCGACGTGATCGTGCTGAACCCGACGCCGGTGGTGCCGGGCTGCGTCATCCGCTCGCGCCCGATCGGCGTGCTGAAGATGGTCGACGAAGCCGGTGGCGACGAAAAGATCCTGGCCGTCCCGGTCGACAAGCTGAACCCCTACTACACCGAGGTTTCCAGCTATCGTCAGCTGCCCGCCATCCTGATCGAGCAGATCGAGCACTTCTTCACCCGCTACAAGGACCTGGAGAAGGGCAAGTCGGTCACCGTCAAAGGCTGGGGCGACGCCGGCGAAGCGGCCGAACTGATCGCCCTGGGCATGAAGGCCCACCAGGACAAGCTGGCCAAGGCCGCTGCCGAAGCCGCCTGATCCACCAGACGCCCAATAGAGAAAGCCCCGCCCGGTTCGCCAGGCGGGGCTTTTTCTTTGCTCTCCTCCCCATGCCAATGGGGAGGTGGATCGGCGGCGCAGCCGACGAGACGGAGGGGCGGGGTGGAGGCTGGGATCGACCGGAGCCCCTCCACCACTTCGTGGTCCCCCTCCCCATTGG
>JAEYQX010000208.1 GCA_023409795.1 Pseudomonadota bacterium | reverse complement strand
AGCTGATGGAGGCCTGGGGCCAGGGGCCGTGGATCTTCAACCTGGGCCACGGCATCCTGCCGGACGTGCCGATCGCCCATGTCGAGCAGGTGCTGAAGCGGATTGGTGCCCAATGACCCCGGCCACGGATCGCGTGTCAGGCGCGGGTCAGAGGGTGGCGGTGGTCCTGACCAACCTGGGTGGGCCGGACGGGCCGGACGCGGTCAAGCCCTTCCTGTTCAACCTGTTCAATGATCCGGCCATCATTGGCCTGCCGGGCCTGATCCGCACGCCATTGGCCCGGTTCATTGCGTCGAAGCGCGAAGCCTCGGCCCAGGCCAACTATGCCGTCATGGGCGGGGGCTCGCCCCTGCTGCCCGAGACTGTGAGGCAGGCCGATGCTCTGACCCAGGTCCTGTCCGATGCCCTGCCAGGCGATGAGGTCGAGATCTTCATCGCCATGCGCTACTGGCACCCGTTGACCGAGGACACGGCGCGGGCGGTGGCGGACTTTGCGCCGGACCACGTCGTCATCCTGCCGCTCTACCCGCAGTTCTCGACCACGACCACGGCCTCGTCTCTGAAGCGCTGGAACGAGACCTATGGGGGGCCCGGCCAGGTCCATGCCGTCTGCTGCTATCCCGAGGCCGACGGGCTTATCGAGGCCCAGGTCAAGGTCATCAGCGATACCCTGGCCAAGGCCGGGGGCCAGCCTGTTCGCGTCCTGTTCTCGGCCCACGGCATTCCGGAAAAACTGGTCCGGGCGGGTGATCCCTACCAGGCCCAGGTCGAGGCGACCGTGGCCGCCGTGGTAGCGCGCATGGGTCTGCAGGACTGGGCCATCTGCTATCAGAGCCGGGTCGGGCCGCTGAAATGGCTGGGCCCCTCGACGCCCGAGGCGGTCGAGCAGGCCGGCCGGGATGGCGTGGGGGCCCTGGTGGTGCCGATCGCCTTTGTCTCGGAACATATCGAGACCCTGGTCGAACTGGACCACGAATACCGCGAGCTGGCCGAACAGGTCGGCTGTGCCCCTTACTTGAGGGCCCCGACGGTCAGCGTCGAGCCGGCCTTCATCAAGGGCCTGGCCGAGGCGGTGCAGGCGGCCCTGGTCACGCCCGGCGTGGCCCCGCAGGGAACCGGCAGCGCCTGTCCGCCCGCCTTCTGCAAGTCCATGAAAGCCTGCGGCTGCGCCCGGGCTGCACAAGCCCGCTCGGGGAAAGGGTAAGCCATGAATGCCTATGATCTGGCCCGCGGTCTGCACATTCTGGCGGTGATCGCCTGGATGGCTGGTATGCTCTACCTGCCGCGCCTCTATGCCTATGACGCCGAGCAGGCGGGCAAGGCCGAGCCGCTGAAGGGCGAGATGCAGGCCCTGCTGCGGGTCTGGCAGACGCGGCTGCTGCGCATCATCATCAACCCGGCCATGACCCTGGCCTTTATCCTGGGCGGCTGGCTGCTGTGGCTGAGAAGCGGGCAGGGGGCGGACTGGAGCTTTGCCCACCAGCCCTGGATGGTGGTCAAGCTGCTGGGGGTCTTCCTGCTGTCGGCCTGGCATGGTTTCCTGGCTGGCCAGCGCAAGAAGATCGCGGCGGGCACCTCGAAGTATTCGAGCCGCTTCTGGCGCATGACCAATGAGATTCCCTTTGTCCTGGCGATCATCATGGTCCTGTCCGTCACCCTGGAATGGACGCTCTGACGAGCCAGGGCCGGGGCCGTTTCGCACGGCTCCGGTTGACCTTGCGGCGGTTTCGTGGTTCGGCTGCTGCTGAGCCGTCTGGCTGGTCGTGAGCGGCCGATCCGGGCGGTCCCCCTCTTTCTGCGACGCCTGTCGGCTTGGTCCCACAGGAGCCCGTCGTCTCCCTTCTGGCCCGCAAGGCCGCGATTTCGACAGACGAACCGCATCCGACGTCCCTGGGCGCCGGGCGCGCGAGTGAGCACGCCATGACCGATACGCCTGAAAACCAGGATTCCTCGCCGGAAGCCACCGAAGCCCCGGCAGAGCGCCCGCGCCGCACCCTGACCCTGGGTGGCAGCAAGGCCCCGGTCGAGGCGGCCCCGGACGCCGAAGCGGCGCCTGAGGCTGAGGCAGTGCTCGAGGATCATGGCGTCGATACCTCGGCCGACGACGAGGACGACGACGGCGAGCCGATCGTCCCCAATGGCCGCATCACGCTTCAGGAACTGAACGAAAAGACGCCGGAAGACCTGGTCGCCTTCGCCGAGGGCCTGGACATCGAGAACGCGGGCAACCTGCGCAAGCAGGACCTGCTGTTCGCCATCCTGAAGACCCTGGCCGACGAAGAGGTCGAGATCATCGCCTCGGGCGTGCTGGAGATACTGCCGGACGGCTTTGGCTTCCTGCGCAGCCCCGACGCCAACTATCTGCCGGGCCCCGATGACGTCTATGTCTCGCCGTCGCAGATCCGCCGCTTTGGCCTGCGCTCGGGCGACACGGTTCACGGCGCCGTGCGCGCGCCCCGCGAGGGCGAGCGCTACTTCGCCCTGCTCAAGGTCGACACGATCAACCTGGAAGACCCCGAGACGGTCAAGACCAA